>CAWUUQ010000165.1:0-30124 GCA_963925625.1 uncultured Psychrosphaera sp. | reverse complement strand
TAGGTTAGGAATGGTTTGCTCTTGAAATCCCAATTTTGCACGAGTCGACTTAAACAAATTATTGGATCTATAAAGTTCAATATCAATGATGTTTTCGCCAATAATAGTATTGTTGTATACCTGTATAGACAGGTTTCGGCTGTTGGCCTTTGGTAAGGCTAACATTTCATTTGCTGCGTTTCGCTCTAGTATTAATAGGCTCTTTGTTATTTTCACGCTATGCGTTCTTTTTCTACCTAAGGTCTCTAAGCCGTAACCAATAAGTTGTCTGTTAACGGTTTTAGAGCCTTGAAATATTACAGAGTTTGTTATTTTAAGCTCTCCGCCATTCGATATATCTATCGCGCGACTGTCGTTAGTGTCATGCGAACCTATTACTGAGTTTTCAATGATTGTAAGTGCTGCTCTAGACTTTACTTCGTGACCTTGATCAACAGAGTTTATAATAATTGAGTGCCGAATAATGAGTTCGTCATTAGCTGAATATATTGCATGTGCTCTTCCCGCAAGTCCCAGTCGTTCGAATTTACTATACTGAATTAATAGTTGGCCAGTATCTTTACCAGATAAAATACCTTGCTGGCTGTCATGAAAATTAACATTAGTGAGTGTTAAGTTTTTTCCTTCCTGGCGAATACAAGCTCCATTATTTGAGCTTACAGTGACACCGCTGCATTCAATGTTTTCGATAGTGACATTGTTGCCAGAAACCACAAAGGTTCCTTTACCTAAAATTGCAGCTGATTTGAAATGCGTTGATGTTGAACCACTTAAAATTACGTTGTTATGTTTTATGTGTAATCCATCGGCATAAGTACCATTGCCTATATATATAGAGGCACCATCGACAATGAGCTTTTGGGCATCAGCTATTGAATGAACTAGTTGGCCATTAACTAGAATTTTTCCATCGGGAATTAACGCTTCCTCAGCGTAAACTTTATAACCTGACATTACTGAAATTAATAAAAAGCAGGTTAGAAAGAAGGATTTCATCATTGTGTCCTCATTAGCCTTTTTTATTCAAATGATAAAAAGCCCAAGCATCAAAAAGTGTATTGATAGGGTGGTTGTACCGAATAAAACGCTTATCTAAAAACGGATAGACGTCTTCAATTTGTTTTGGAAGTTTCGTGAAGTTTCTTTCTGGACCTAAATATTCTCTAATGCACTCTTGTTGCATGTGGCGAATGCTATATCGTTTTAAACGAGTGAGGTATTTTTTAATATTGCGTAAAGAGTTTGGTACTAATCGGTTGTATTTATAGTAAGCGTTGTGGACTGGAAGTATGCTACTGCTTGAAAGGCTGTAATGAGGTGAAATACCGGTTTTGCACACCCAAGACAAAACACTGTCATCCCCAATTAAACCAACAGGTAAGCTAAACTTTTCTTTTACAATTTGCTGCAAGAATAGAGGAGAAAGCGCATAAAAATTTCCACTTAAGCCTTCTTTTGAGATCGTGTTTTGGGTTATAAACTCAAAGTCTCGCCCTTTGGTTTTTGGGATTGCTGCGAACGCATAATAGTCTTGATTATCATCATGTACATCTAACATTCTTAAAAGAGATGTGTTTTCAATTGTACAATCACCGTCGATAAAAAAGCCCAGCCCTACATTATTCATGCATTCATGCACGGCGACGTTCCATGCATTGGACTTGTCACCGACAATAATATTAACGGTTTGCCAATGTGAATTATTAGCGGAAAACTGTTCCGCTAGTTTCAAAGTGTTATCGGTTGAGCCATTAACTAAAATGAAGCCTTCAGCCTGAACATTGGTTTCTCTAAGTGCCTCTTTAATACTATTTAGGCACGTAAGAATATGATTTTGTTCATTATGGGCAAAAACAAAAATATTAATTGATGTTTGGTTATGTTCTAGTGTTTTAGGCATTTAGTTTTTGATCTCTGCAACGATACGTTCAGCATTTTTAGACCATCTTAAATCATTAGTTTCAATAGATTCAAATGCAGACTCGGCTAACCGACTTGCCATCTCAGGGTTATCTATTAAGTCGTTTAAACCATGTAAAAAGCTTTGTTGATTATTGTCTTCAAACAAATAACCATTTTTTTTATGCGTTAATAGCTCTTTGATATTTGCACTGTCGGGCGCAATAATGGTTAAACCTTTTGCCATATACTCAATCATTTTTAACGGAGAGGCCCAAGGCGTTACTGCAGACTGTAGAGCGATATCTATTTGGTCAAGCCAGTATGGCATTTCTTCTCTCGATACAAGGCCCGTTGCTTCAAAGCGACCTTCAAAATTAAGCGATTTAGCCAATACTTTAAGGTCGTTAATTATAGGCCCGTCGCCAACCACTAAAAATGTTAGATCTTTTCTAGGATGTTCGCTTAATATTCGCATTACATCATCAAGTTTATGCCACTCACGACAAAAGCCAACAAAGCCTATAACGAGTTGATTTTGGTATGTAGGTTTTCTATTTTGAGGTTGTTTACGAGTGAACACTTCTGTATCAACACCGTTTGGGATGACGCATATTTTGTCGTTAGCCACACCCGCTTTTTTTATGTAATTAGCTAAAACATGTGTGACTGGAAATACCTTGTCTGCGTTTCTCCACGCATAATACTCTGTCCATTTAGCTAAACGAGGTAAAGCAATACCACCATATTCTTTGCGTTCATCATATAGAGGCGAGTTTACTTCTAGAACAAGCTTTATGTTGAATATTTTTTTTGCCCAAATTCCAGCAGGTAAGAATAAGTTATAACGTTCATAGATGGCGTCAGGTTTGTGTTTAATTATCGCCAAGCAGAGTTTGAGAAACGCATAAAAGGTATAACCGAACTCTAATAGTTCTGAAATGAAATTGGGTAATAAACCACGAACCTTCGAAACCCATCCTCCATCGCTGCCAAAGTCAGTGTTCTCACCTACAGACGGTGCGACCATGATGATTTCATGACCCTGCTTTTTTAACTCGTTTACAATTGACTCTACGTGTACATATTGACCGTCTTTTGAGGCAATGCGGTGATGATAAAGAATTTTCATTTTTTTAGTATCGCTTTAAATATGCGGTGCTGAGCAGCAGAAATTGTATGCCAGTCAAATTGTTCAGCAAACTGCCTGACTAACTTCCGATCCAATTGATTGTTGGAAATGCGGGTGATTAGATTATTGATACCAGCGGTAATGTCATTTACGGTTCTTTCGACTAAAACGCCAACGTCATCATTTTGTACAATTTCTGGCGTTCCCCAAACTTTGGTGGCAACAACCGGAGTACCTGAAGCCATCGACTCCAAAAGAACATTCGCCCAACCCTCTCGGCTCGAAGCTAAAATTAACATATCCGCAGCCTGCATCCATTCGTTTAAGCACTTTTGATTAACCGCGCCGATAAATTGAACTCGATCTTCTACTTTATACTTTTGGGCTAATTGCATTAATTTGGTTAAGTCAGGGCCATCGCCAGCAATGACTAATGTTGCACTTGGGATGTTTGTAAGTGCTTCAATAATAAGATGGTGACCTTTGCGTTCAATTAACCATCCAACGGAAAGTAAAAGTGGGCCGTCAATTTTTTTGTTCAACTTTAATTGACATTGCTCTTCATTATTCGAAGCCGAAAAGATAGTTAAGTCAACGCCGTTTCTCAGCACATCAATTCGTTCAGGTTTAACACCTAAAGTTATCATTTCGTCCTTTAGTGCCTGGCAAACCGTCATCATATTAGCGGCTTTGCTAAAAACCTTTTTAAGCATTTTCAAGGCTTTCGGATATTTTGGAACCAAGTTTATATCTGTACCACGTGCTGTACAGGTAAAAGGGATATCAAGCTTTTGTGCACATGAAGATATCGCTACACCGTCTGGATAAAAATAGTGACCGTCGATGAGATCAATTTTATTGGTTTTGTTAAGTCGCTTTAAACATCGCAACATAGAAAAAGCCATAAACCTTGGCGTTAAATACATACCAATTTTAGGTATCACTAAGTATTTAGGGTGAAAGACTTCAACGCCAGCAATGATTTCACGGTAAGGAACATTGGCATATTTTGCATATTCACCAAATCTCTTATTTGAAAATGGAAACCAAGGAACCGGCGCAATAACACGAGCATTAACATCTGGAAAGTCTTGTATTAAATGACGTAAACGAGTTTGTATAAAAATGCCGTGTTTCGGGTCGTTACAGTTTGGGAATAAGGTTGAAATAGTTACGATATTCATTTTGACCTTTGTAATGACATTGGTTTTTCAACAAAAATAAACAAAAGTGCTGAACTTATCGCTGTAATTGCAAAAAACGGTATAAATAAAGAGTAGAAAACCCATGTGTCTAATTGATTAGGCTGCACAAATTGAGCAAGTACAAGAAATAGAAACTTTAAAGTAATGCCATGCATTAAGTAATATGAATAACTCATGTTTCCGAACCAACGCATATAATTTACTTTAAAAAATGCTCCGAGCTGCGACTTTCCGTGAAAGACATCTAAACAAATTAACCCATAGAGAATAAACATTGTGAAAGTTACAGGTACTGCATAATCGAAATAGAAGTGGTGCCTTAAAATTAACATGAGGGCAAACGTCAATGGTAAAATTATAAGGCTATTATTCCAGCTAAAGTTTTTACCCGCGGAGTACATTTCGTAAACGATCATTCCAGACAAAAACAGTGTCATTTTTATAAAAAATTCATTGTTTAAATTGATAGCAATAATCGTTATAGAGGCCAAAAGTATTAAAGCAACTCTATATTTTACGGACCAGTTGCGCATATTAAATAAGTGAATAATTAAAGGGACACTCAAATAAAAGAACATTTCATAACTGAGGGTCCATGACACCGTTATCAAAGGCTCAATGTCAAAGATGCCAGGTAATAGTAAAACATTCTGCAGTAAAAAAATCGCGCCATCGTATAGACCTGGAGGTATTTTACTTTCACTAGGAAATAGGAAGTTGAGAGCGACATAAATTGTTAAAAGCACCAAAAATGTAGGGTAGATGCGTTTTATTCTTCGTTTCGCATATTTTAAATATGCCACTTCTTTATTTATTAGCATTCCATATATAAGAAAACCACTAATGATAAAAAACAATTCAACGCCAGTGGCTCCTAAGAACCGTAAGTTAAATATTAAATCAGAAGTAAAAGAGTTAACTTCTACCCAGGGTTTTGACTGCGCAGCATAGTGAACTAGAAAAACTAAAAAGGCAGCAAACCCACGTAAACCTTCCATAGAAGTTATCGTATTATGTTTACTATGGTTAATTATAAAAATGTCATCTAATATTTCAGATTTAATATTACTTTTCATGTTGCATTTTTTCCAAATATTGCATCATTGATTTTCACCAATTGTTGCGCACCTTGAAAGTCATCAGGGGTGCCAATATCAAAGAATAGCCCCTGTGTTGTAAAGACATGTTTAGCATATGTGTGATTCTCTAGTACTTCTTTTTCGAAGCTAAACTTATTAGCCTGCAGATCTGCTAAGGCTTTGTGATTGCAATCAATGTAATATATTCCAGCGTTTATATAACCTGCGCCTGTTTGACCCTTTTCAAAAAAGCCAACAAGCCGGTTGTTTTCTATTTTAGCTGCGCCAAATCGGCTTATATCATCGACGGATGTACAGATCATACTCAGCGTACAGTTTGAGTCTTCAGCTTGCTTAATGAACTTGTTTATATCAGCTTCTACAAAAGAGTCTGCGTTTAGTACAAGAGCTTTTGTGTTTTTACAGAACGATAAAGCTTGTTTAATCGCGCCACCAGTACCCAACGGCTCTTCTTCAATGGAAAAAACCACATCTAACATAGGGTAGGCTTTTTGTAACTCGTTAATAACCATTTTAGAATGGTGAGAAAGAGCAAAAACAAAGCGCTTTACTCCCGCTCCCATTAGGTAGTCAATAAGGTAATGAATAAACGGTTTATTGTTTACTACAGCTAAACACTTTGGGTACTTGTCGCCTGTTACTGCATGTAACCGAGTTCCAAGCCCACCTGCCAATAAAACCGCTTCCATTATTGAACCCTTTCTTTTTAAATTATGCTTTTGGTTTATATTCGTGAAATATTTTTTCTTCTACAATGCCACAAATAATATGACCTAAAGATATGTGAGACTCTTGAATATAAGGGGTACTTTTAGATGGTGCATTTAATGTGATGTCACAAATTTCAGGAAGCTTGCCTGAGTTACCACAAAATGACACGGTATGAATGCCCATTGTTTTTGCTTGTTCTACCGCTTTTATGATATTTGCGGAATTTCCAGAGGTACTAATGCCAACAAATACGTCTCCTTTACGGCCATTCGCCTGCACTTGGCGTGAGAATAAGTGTTCAAAGCCATAGTCATTACCTATAGCAGTTAACATTGATGTATCTGTAGTCAGGGCAATTGATGGAAGTCCTGGTCTGTCGAAATTAAAACGACTAACAAATTCAGCTGCTAAATGTTGTGAGTCAGCGGCACTTCCACCATTACCGGCAAACATCACTTTGTTACCTTGATTTAAGGCACTGATAATTAACTCAGCTGCATCAGCAACACGCTGTAGCAGCGCTGCGTCTTTTAGCATATCTTGTTTTGTTTGAATGCTTCTTTCGATGTGATCTTTAATATAACTTAGGCTGTCCATGATTTTACTCCGTAACTGGTGAATTGGAAGCTATGTACTTTGCCTCCAGTTTTTTCTAATATTTTTATTAGTGGCTTTTTCTTTATTGGATCTACAAATAGCATCATAAAGCCTCCGCCGCCAGCACCAGATAGTTTTAGTGCCTTAGCGCCATGCTCAATTGCTTTTTGAGCGACTTCTTCAATATGTGAATTTGATATTGAGTTTGATGTGGCTTTTTTAGATAACCACGATGAGTTTAGTACATCAGCCATACCATCAATGTCATTGCGCAAAAGGCATTCTTTCATTGTAAATGCGCTTTTTTTTACTTCGTGCAATGCTTCTAATGACTTGTCGTTATTCTTTTGCGTAGAGGCTTTAATTTGGTCGTCAATTATTTTACCGGAATCTCTAGAGACGCCTGTAAAGTATAAGACCATTTGGCTTTCAAGTTCACTTTGACTGTCGTTTCTAACCCTAAGTGGATTTACTAAAACCCGGTCTTGGAAAAACTCCATGAAGTTGAAACCACCAAATGTTGCTGCATATTGGTCTTGTTTACCACCAGATAACATGCAGTCTTCTCTTTCAATCTCAAATGCCAAATGGGCTAAATCATATTCACCAAGCGGTAAATTTAATAACTCACGGTAGGCAGCCAATATTGCGACCACCATTGTTGAAGATGAGCCTAATCCACTGCCTGGAGGTGCATCTGAGTGTGTTATTACATCAATGGCTAATGGCTCATTGTTGTTATATTCTTTCACTATTCGGTTATAAATAGCTTTATGTAAAATTAGCTCGTCACTAATGTCGTAATTGACCTGTGCGTCTGCATGAAATTCTTGTTCTATGTCTTGTGCGACAAAACTAATTTTACCGTCATTTCTTGTTTGAATTGTCGCGTAGGCGAACATGTCAATAGTGGCATTTAATATGTAGCCGCCGTAAGTATCACTGTATGGTGAAACATCCGTTCCTCCACCCGCTAGTCCTATACGCAATGGCGCTTTAGCTCTTACAATTTTCATAGCTTCCCTCTTGGAAATAAGTCATCGAGTTTTGACAACGCACCTTGCCAACTATATTGCTCAACAATCCAGTTTCTATTTTCTGTACCCAATTTATCAGACAGGTCATTATTTTCTAGTAATTTTATTATCGCCTGTATCATTGGCTGGGGATCGTCAGTTACAAGATGATGTTGCTCTCCACTGACTTGAATGCCTTCTTGTGCCATCGCAGTCATAACAACTGGTTTAGCCATTGCCATGGCTTCTAATACTTTATTTTGCACGCCTCGTGCGATTCTAAGTGGAGCAACACACATTAATGACTGTGCTACATAAGGGCGAACATCTACTACTCGGCCTGTGACGACAATTCCGTTGCTGCTCCCTAGCTTTTTTACTTGCTCAGTAGGATTGCCACCCACGATATAGAATTTTAACTTGTTGTTATAGTTATGAATCGCAGGCCAAACATGTTCACAAAACCACACCACTGCGTCAGCGTTGGCCCAATAATCCATTGCTCCTGTGAAGCACAATAATTGTTCGCCGTCATTGGGCTTGTCGGTGTAATCGTAGCTTGCTTCAGGGTTAAAATACTCGGTGTCTACACCGTTACTTAATGTGATAATTTTAGTGTGATGTTGTTCGGGTGACATGGTTTTAAACAAATCACGTTCTTCGTCTGTTATTAAGGTCAGTGCGCTAAATTCAGAAAGAAGGCGCTGTTCATATTTTTCAAGTAATTGGCATTCACGATTATAAATCCATGCCGAATAGAAAGGTTTGTTTTCAGCATACTGACGCCATTTATCTGAATCGATGTCGGCCATATCTAAAACGCGATTTTTATTTTTATAATCAGAGCTTTCAATAAACTGCGCCATACCAGAAGAGTATGCAAATAGGTTATTAATATCGTTTTCTTGTATAACTGAATCGACCCAGTTTTGCATTTCGGGGCTAGTGTAGTGACTGATTGACACGGGCTTTTTAGTTAAAAGCGATCGAATACCACTTGATGCTTGTTTGCGCATGGTAATGTCTACAAAATACGCTTCCTTACAAAAAGCGCTAACATCATCTTTATATTGAAGATCAAATTCGTCATCGATAAAACAGCCTAAATAAAGATCATAACGTTCACTGAGAAATTTCATCAAGTTGAACGTAGTGATTTTGTCCCCTTTATTTGGCGGGAAAGGAATACGGTGACATATAAAAAGTATTGGCTGTTTAGTGCTCATAATATTAATAACTTATCCGTTTTTTTCTATAAATTGACCTAACATCATTAACGTCCATAACCCTGCATCGTGATTACTTTTACCATTGCAATGTTCGTTGATCATTTGGTTAATCTGCTTGTGGTCAAATAGCTTTAGGGCTTTTAATTTGTCATTATTTAGCGTTCTTTCTAGCTTCTCTTTTAAAGGACCTTTTAACCAGTCACTTAATGGAATACTAAAGCCCATTTTGTCGCGATATAAATTGTCGTGTGGAACAATTGGTTCTAAGGCTTGTTTAAAGCCGGCCTTGCCTTCGCCTTTTTTAAGGTTTTCTGAAGATGGCAATGTAAATGACCACTCTACAAATTTATGGTCGAGTATCGGCACGCGTACTTCTAACCCATGCTGCATACTGGCGCGGTCAACTTTGGTTAATATGTCTCCAGGCATCCACGTTTTAAAATCTAGATACTGGATCTGCTTTAATGGGTCAGCGAAGTTTTTATTTTCCACCAATTTATCAAACATCTGATGACTGCGGTAACCGTTAAGTTGTTTTTTAAATTCAGGACTGTAAATTTTTTCTCGCTCATCTTTGCGCAATTTGCTCATGCTATTGAGGTAGGCTTCCGCAGATGACATAGATAGCGATTGGAAGGTGGTTTTTGCTCTTAAAAATTGTGGAGCCCAATCTAGTTTTGGATAGAGTTTACCTAATGGCTTAAAAATCGCTTTACGTACAATCGCTGGAATTTTGTTTCTTAGTTTTTCTTCAGCAAGATGCATTTTGTAACGACGATATCCGGCAAATAACTCATCTCCACCGTCACCAGAAAGGCAAACGGTTACATGTTTTTTCGCCATTTCACACACGCGGTAAGTCGGCAGTGCTGAACTGTCGGCGTAAGGCTCGTCGTAGATGTTGGTTAGCTCTTCAATTAATGCAAAATCTTCATGGTTAACAATTTCTAGATTATGATTTGTTTTATATCGGTCGGCCACGGCTTGTGCAAAGTCGCTTTCATTGTACTCAGGTACATCGAAGCCTATCGCACAGGTATTAATAGGATCATCTTGTAACGAAGCCATTATGGCCACAACAGCACTTGAGTCTACGCCACCGGATAGAAACGAGCCGATTGGTACTTCTGACACCATACGCAATTTAACGGCGTTTGTTAGGCCGTCCATCATTGTTTTTTGATAATCTAAGTGATTAGGTGCTGCGGCCAATTGTTGGATACTTTCTTGCCAAGGTAAGTCCCAATATTGCACCGTTTCAATATGCTTGCTGTCAGCCTTCAAATGAATGTAGTGACCAGCTTCTAATTTAAACGTGCCTTGATAGATAGATTTAGGGTCTGGTACATAGCCTAAGGTTAGGTAATCTTCTATTGCTTCTAAGCTCAGGTTTTCATTAAATTTGGGGTGCTGCTTTAAAACTTTAAGTTCTGAACCAAATATAAGCTGTCCGTTGCTTAATAACGAGTAGTGCAGCGGTTTAATGCCTAATCGGTCTCGAGCAATAAAGAGTTCTTTTTTAATGTTGTCCCAAATGGCAAAGGCAAACATGCCTCGAAAGTGGTCAACACAATTTATGCCCCATTCTTCCCACGCGTGTACGATGGTTTCGGTATCAGAGACAGTTTTGAATATATGTCCTTTTTCTTTTAGTTCAGCTGCAATATCTTTGTAATTATAAATCTCACCATTAAAAACGACGACAACTTGGCCATCTTCATTATAGATAGGCTGATGACCACCGGCTAAATCAATGATTGATAATCGTCTATGGGCCAAACCCACACCGTGATCAAAATGATAACCCTGGTCGTTGGGGCCACGGTGAGCTTGTGCGGTATTCATTTTTTCTAACAACTCAGAGTCAATTTTCATATTTTGTTCTGAAGTCAGGCTAGGTAACGCGTAAATTCCTGCTATACCACACATTATGGACACCCTCTTTTATATTCATTTTTATAGGCTTGAAGCATGGTTTCTTCACTAAATTTTTGACATGCTGTTTCTCTTGCTGCTAGGCCTAATGCTTTACTATTGTAATAGGCTTTTAACATGGCTTGTCCATATATTTTATGATCATGGCTGTAAACTAGATAACCAGTGACTTCGTTTTCAACCACTTCAGGAACACCACCGACTGCCGTCGATAAGATTGGTTTTCCTGATGCCATAGCCTCTAATATTGTCATCGGTACGCCTTCGCCTAAAGACGATAGGGCAAATAGGTCAATGGACAAATAAACATCTGCCATATCGTGACGCGCACCAGCCATCCAAACCCTGTCATTTAACTCAAGCGTATTGATTAACTGTTTTAAGCCTGGCATTTCACCGCCATCACCAATGATACTAAGTTGACCATTTTGGTTAAAGGTTTCATCTTGCTGACATGCATAATGAAAAGCACGAATAAGCATTTTTTGATCTTTTATTTCAGCTAATCGGCCAACGGTGCCAACCACAAATTTGTTTTTTTGAAGATCATGCAATACGACTTTTTCTTGTCGTGGTGCATAGGTTGTTGTGTTAATACCATTATAAATGAGCGTTACTTTTGACGATGATAACTTGACGGTGTGTTGTAACCACTCATGTAAGTCTTTAGATACAGACACAAATTTATGAACAAATGGAGAAACGAGTCGTCTTAGCCATTGATACTTTTTGTTAGAACCGTCGGGATCAGAGACATCTCGGCCATGTTCGGCATGCATTCTAAATTTTACACCCGCAAAAAAAGCCATAACTTGGTATTCAAGTGTGGCTAAGTTATAGGTATGCACGATGTCTGGTTGCATGATTTTCAGGGTTTTATATATTGTTTTATATATGCCCCAGTCATGACCTTGAGGTTTATTTAGAGCAATAATGGGTATGTTTTTGGGCAATAAACTTGCAAACTTTTCAGAGTAATCGGTAAGCACAATAATTGTGTGTTCGTATTCACTTAGTCCATTAATGCAATTAATCATCACTCGCTCTAAACCGCCAATATCGAGGCCGTAAGCAATATGTAAGATATGTTTTTTATTATTAACGTTGGTCATTGATTATTGACCTTTGCGCCTGACTCAGCGCTGTGTGATTGTATAATTGCAGTTAAATAATTTTTTATTTCTTTATCGCCTATTTCACCTTCGAAAAAAGTCTGAACGATTGAAGCGGTATAGCTTTCGCCTTGCAGCTTCGCTTTTAATGCAGCTAACTTAATTGGCAGTGAGTGATAGTGAGTAACATCACCTAAAACGTAAAAATAGACCAGCGTAAATGAATGACCGTGAATGTTTTTTAAATACAGTATTTCAGCATTGTTTGAGCCGAACTGAATGGATTTTCGAGATGAAATCGAGAAAAGATCGTAATCAAACTGTTTATTGTTCCAGTTAATCAGTTCTTTGTTTTCTGTTTCGTTAAAATATTGCGCAATAAATAATTTGACGTTGTTTTTAGAATCATCAAGATAAATATTGGTATCAGCAAGCTTAAAGCTTGGCTGCCATAATGGAGCTTGTGCAGTTGCAAAGGATGTTACCTTCACTGGTAAGCTTTTATCAAAAACGCTAGGTGAACTTTTACTTATCCACTGTAGGTAGAGGCTTGACGCGATAATTAAAACAACGCCAGCTACAGTTGGAGCTATAAAGAGGGCACGACTTTCGTTTGCAGAATAAGAATTATTTAATTTTTGCGAATTAGTCTGTTCGGTATCAATAGACGAACTGTTCTCTTGAAAAACGTTTCCAACAATGATTATTAAACCCAATACAATACTGAAAAATAGCCAGCCATAGACCAAGTGATCGGCACCTACTGCATGAGTCATATCACTATAATGGCCAATAATGACAATTCCAGCGGCCCTTATACCATTTGCCACAATAGGTATAACAACACATACAGCCATAAAAATAATTCGGCGCTTAAGGCTGGAAAAAAACAGGTAAGAATACAGCGCACCAATGGCAATCGTTGCAATTAGAAAACGAATACCCGCACAGGCTTCAGCAACAACAAAGCTGCCTGCTGGAATATGAAGGTATAATCCGTCTCGAAAAACAGGTACACCCGCTAGTTCAATAAATACAACGCTTAAATCTGCTGTAATTTGCTGTAGGAACGGGACAAGTTCTTCCCCTAATGGCACTGCAAACACCAAGAAAAATAGAGGGAACTGCGCAAAAATAAGGAATCGAGTGCCAAGGATCAGCCAAAGAAGGAAAATAGCTGAAAAGTAAGCCGAAAGGTGGGCTAGTACATTAATACCAATAGTATTCGCAATGATAAAAACAGCTTGGGTAATTATTAAAGGAATAATAGCCCAATAAAAAGGTTGGTATTTTAGTTGTGTGAGTTCATGTTTCTTTTCAAATAACAAATATAGGACAACAGGCAAAATCAAAAAACAATGGGTATAAGTTTCTGAACTCGACCAAACGCTTAGCATGTCTGCTAGTGTTGGCCAATATACAATGAGCCAACTTAGAAGCGCGATGATGAGCGCAAATGGCAACTTTGTGAGTAACTTTCCTGTCTGCTCGAGTTTCATTCTTTTACCCTAAATACTTAGATAAGAACGGCCCTATTATTTGACTAACTTTAAGTGGCAGCTTTTGCCAAAGTTTAATAAATAATGCATATTT
Source organism: uncultured Psychrosphaera sp. (assembly GCA_963925625.1). Taxonomy (GTDB): domain Bacteria; phylum Pseudomonadota; class Gammaproteobacteria; order Enterobacterales; family Alteromonadaceae; genus Psychrosphaera. Next base: position 16,595 of record CAWUUQ010000165.1, on the reverse strand, counting down.
GGGATTGTTTGGGCTTAAATTTGGCAGTTCAGTTGCCTTTACTAAGTGGTAGTAATGAAAGATAGGTTGAGGTTCCATTCCCCACGTTTTTTTATATTTATAAGGGCCGCTGTCATTCTTGCTGCGGCCAAAATCAAATAGCTTACATCCACGGTCAAAGGCATGACACATAAGTTTATAATACATATGATCGTTTGATTTTAAATGTCGGGCTTCTACTGTTCCGCCACCATAATAAGGCAACACTTGATCTTTATAATAGAAGTTCATAACTGAAGAAATTGTTTTACCGTTATGCGACACGGCAAGAATGTCAGAGCAATCAGGAAATTCTGTAAGAATGTTTTGCATATACTTTTTGCTGAAAACTGGAGTGCCCAAATTACGAACACTCGTGCTGTATATGTGATAAAAATCATTGATGTCTTTATTAACGTCCACGGTAAGTTCATTTTTTAATGAGTGCCTTACCACTGCACGCTGTTTTTTCTTAATAGAAAGCAATATTTCATCATGGCCATCATTTAACTCGGTAGTAAAGTAGCTGTGAACTGATTTTACTAAAAAGTCATTTTTCTGTTCAGTTTTATATCTAAGTTCAAGGTAATCTACACCTAGCTCTTCTGCTATGTCGCAGGCTTTTTTTTCTAAAGCGGTTTTAATCTCTGGGGTATCGGCAAGCGCTCCGCCAAATACACAAAATGGTAAAGAGGTTAATGAATGTCCAAATAAAAAACTTTTAACTTCAACAAGTGGTAACAGGCCGACAATTTTTTGGTTGGCTTCAGCAACCAAATAAGGACAGTTAAAGGAAAAGCTCTTTTCCATTATTTTTTTCCAGCCACTGAGATGAAAAAAAGTCCCTTCTAAGTGACTTTTTATATAGTTATCCCAGTCCGAATATTGTTCAGGTTGGCACACTGAAATGTGCAATTTGGTGATGTCCATATTTACTCTTTTGTATACACATTTTGCATTGTGTCCCACTGAAAATCAGTCAGGAGTTTTGCTATTTTGCCTTCCATTTTGTCAAGATTGACATAATGTCTGAATTTAGATTTGAAGCTCGCTTCTTTAATACGAGGTTGGTTTGGATCAATTTCCCAAGGGTGGAAATAAAAGCTGTATGGGGCATTTTCTTGTTGCTCAAATTTTTGAATACGACGTTTTGATAACCAATAAGGATATAAACGGAAATAACCGCCGCCGCCAATGCCTTTGTTTTCGCCATTTTTACGTAATGTAGGGATCGGGATTTCAATAATACCTTCCGGGCGAACATACTTAAATCTTGGCCAATCTGGAACACCGTACAAGTCGTGTTCAATTGGATAAGTGCTTGAGCTGTATTGAAAGCCTAATTCAACAAGAGTTTCGTAAGCCCATTCGTTTGTATCGTTAATCGAAAAGCTTGGCGCACGATAACCAACAATTGATCGGCCAATAGTGTCTTCTAAAAATGATTTAGAACGGTAAACATCTTCTTTAAATACGCTTTGTGTTTGAGTAGTGGCTCTACGATGTGCAAAACCATGACTCGCCACTTCATGGCCACGTTTGTCGATTTCTTTAACAAGGTCTGGAAACTTTTCAGCAACGGCGCCCAAGATAAAAAACGTAGATTTAGTATTGTGCTGTTCAAACAGGTCAAGTAAACGACGGGTATTGTCATTGACTCTGTGTTCGATGCTCGGCCAGTCTTTTTCAGAAAAAATAGAATCAAAAGCAGAAACGTGAAAGTAATCTTCCACGTCGACCGTCATTGCATGTTTTTGAACAGCCAGCGGCTTACTGCCTTGCATGTTATCGACCTTTGCCAAACAATATAATTTCTATTGTTCGCACTAAAATAACTAAATCTAACAAGATGCTACGACGTTTAATGTAATAAAGGTCAAACTTCAACTTCTCTAAAGAATCGTTAACACTTGAGCCATAAGGGTAATTAAGCTGAGCCCAACCCGTTAAGCCAGGTTTTACATTATGACGATGGTTGTAATATGGAATTTCTTTAATTAATTCTTTAACAAATTCAGGACGTTCAGGGCGCGGTCCAACAAAGCCCATTTCACCTTTAAAGACGTTAAACAATTGTGGTAATTCATCAATACGATATTTACGTAACATGTTGCCAATTTTGGTGACACGGTCATCCACTTTTTGAGCCCACTGCGCGCCGTCTTTTTCAGCGTCTTGGCGCATGCTTCTAAACTTGATGATTTCAAATAGTCGACCATCCATTCCTACGCGTGTTTGTTTGTAGAAAATGGTGCCGCCTTTTTTACGACCGTCTTCCATATAGATAAACAACATGGTTAACAAAATTAAAGGCCACGTTAAGGCTAGAACAAATACAGCAAGGAATACGTTTAAGATATAGTCAGCAGTAACACGTATATAGTGACGTGACTGGAAGCCATTTGAGTAAATAACCCAAGATGGATAGATAAGGTTTACAGCCACTTGGCCGGTTTCTTCTTCAATAAAATCAAGGATGTCTTTAACAACTACACCGCTCATTTTACAGTCAAATAGAGATTCTAAAGGCAGCGAACCACGACGTTCATCGGGTGCGATAACAATTTCGTCGATTTCTTTTTCAAAAACAAAGTTTTCTAATTCATCAAGTGATTCAAGCGTAATGATGTTTTCGCGCTTAAGTTCGTTTTCTTTATCAGACTCAAGAGGGATAAAACCAATAAGTGAGAAACCACGACGGTCAGATTCACGGCGCATTCGTTTTTCGATAATAGAAGCACGTTCGCCAGCGCCAATAACAACAACGCGTTTTTTAGTAATACCAAACATTTCGAAGGTATTGGCTAAGTAACGGATACCAAAAACTAAAATAACAACAAGGAAAATATAACCCGCAAAAAATAATGGTAAGACTTCAGAAGTTTTGAAGATATTAAAAACAACAATTTCGAAGATGGCGAAGGTCATTGCGCCGCTGACTAAACAACGCCTTAAAATGCCGACATTACTGTCTCTTAACTTAATATCGTAGAGTCCTACAGACAAATTGGTAACATTAAATAAGCTAGCAATTGATAGTGGTAATACCCACCAAACCTGCGCGTAAGAAGGTAGTGCGGTTGGATCAAAGACCATTAGCGCCCAGAAACCAGCCATGCCGACACACATTGCCACTAGCCAATCCATTATCATTAACGTGTTGCTGCGATGATTTATCGGCTTTTGATGAAATACCTTTTTCAAGACAATTCCTACTCAGTTTTTATTGTTATTTGGGAAATACTTTAACCCATTGTAACCACACTGTCATTTCGAATAAATATATTAGTTCACATTTATTGCGATTTGATTACAATTGAATGTGCAAAACCATGGATATATATTATGGACAACAATAACAAGAGTGAATTTGCCGTGAAAAAAATTATACTAATAATGTGCATGCTGGCCATTACAGGCTGCTCAGTTAACCGTTTACCTACCGCTACCATTAAGCCTTCAGCCATTGCCAGTGTTGATGATTATCAATATTTGATTGGCCCAGGTGACTCAGTAAATATTTTCGTTTGGCGTAATCCAGAAGTTTCTGGCAGTTTTGTTGTTCGTCCTGACGGTATGATCACTACCTCTTTAGTAGAAGACATTCCAGTTTCTGGTAAAACACCCACTCAACTAGCTCGTGAAATTGAAACTGTATTAGGTCAATACATTAAATCTCCAATCGTTACCGTAAGTGTAGGTGGGTTTGTTGGTCCATTTACAGAGCAGGTTCGTGTAATTGGTGAAGCGACTAACCCGATGGCCGTTAATTATCGCCAAAACATGACATTGCTTGATTTAATGATTCAGGTTGGCGGTTTAACAGAATTTGCTAACGGCAACGGTGCAGTATTAGTACGTGTTATTGATGGTGTTCAAAAAGAATACGAATTGGAATTAGATGATTTAATCAAACAAGGACGAATCAACGCAAATGTCGATATTCTTCCAGGTGACATTATCATTATTCCTGAAGACTGGTTCTAACCAGTCTTTAAAACCTAAGAGTAATTAAAAGTCAGACTTTTTTATATTTCTAAAGCTGTTTATACAAAGGATTATTAAATGCAGGATCTGCAGGCCACCATTCAACAAATACTCGATTATATAAAGGGTATTTGGATCAAAAAACGATTCATCATAGTTTCAACGTGGCTGATTTGCCCTTTGGGTTTGTTATTTGTTGCAAATATGCCAGATGTTTATGAATCAAATGCAAAAGTATATGCAGATACTCGTTCATTGCTTAAGCCTTTATTAAGGGGGTTAACTTTTCAGTCTGATCCAGAGCAAGAAATTCAGTATATAGCTAAGACATTGATGTCGACACCAAATCTTGAAGACATTGCCCGTAAAGCTGACTTAGATATTCAAGCGAGGTCGCCAGCGGAATTTAATTCGATAGTGAAGGGGTTGCGAAATAATATCTCTTTGTCTACATCAGGACGTGAAGGTATTTATACCATCGCTTATGAACATCCAGATCCTCAAGTTGCCAAAAGAGTTGTGTCATTAACGCTGGATAAGTTTGTAGAATCTGCACTGGGTCAAAATAGACAAGATAGCTCTACGGCTTCAAAGTTTTTAGAAGAGCAGTTACAAGAATATGCGACAAGACTTAGTGCTTCAGAACAGCGTTTAGCAGACTTTAAAAAGCAATATGGTGATTTAATAAGCAGCGATGGTTATTACCAACAGCGAAGCCAATTGAGATCTCAAATTGAGTCCATAAATTTGGAGCTATCTGAAAAACAAACACAGCTAGCGAGCCTTAAAGGTAAATTTACTTCTAGTACAAACACAGATGTAAATTCTGACAACATAAATATAACCACACAATACGACGAACGTATAAGATTAATGCAAGCTAACTTGGATGATTTACAAATTCGTTTTACGGAGCAGCACCCAGATGTTGTGCAAACTAAGGAACGTTTGGCCTCATTACAAAAGCAGCGCAAAGAAGAAATTGCGCAACTGATGGAAGGCTTGTCGAATGGAGAGCTAGCTGCAGGTAGTTTAAGCGAAAATGCTATTGTTCAAGAGTTGACTATTGTAATCAATAATTTGGAAAGCAATATTGCTTCTTTAAATGTAAGAAAGCTGAACTTTGTTGGAAAATTAGAGGCACTAGAACAAAAGTTGGAGTTGATTCCTGATATAGAAGCTAAAAGAAGCGCATTAAATCGTGATTATGGAATTACAAAAAGAAAATATGAAGAATTATTAAGCCGTAAAGAGTCTGCTGACTTATCACGTAAAGCGGATTTATCGGCAGAAGACGTACAGTTTAGAATTATAGAACCGCCAGTGGCTCCATTATTTGCGACAGGGCCAAAACGAGGGCTGTTATATACAGCCGTATTTATCCTTAGTTTTGCAGCTGGTATTGTGCTGGCATTCTTATTTAGCCAAATCAACCCGGTAGTAATTAGTGCATCACAGTTGGCGGCGATTACAGGTCGACCTATTCTAGGTTCAGTGACAGATACTGACATTGAAAATATTCAGAAACGCGATAAACGTAATATGTGGGTATTCGCCGCATCAACGACAGTAATTATTGGAATTTACTTAGTATTCATGGTGACGGAAATTATTATGCGAACCACACCGCTTAAGTTAATGGAGAGTTTTTTATGAGCTCAATAGAAAAAGCGATGCAGCGTAAGGCTAGTCAAGAAAAAGAAGCAAAGTTTGGTCAGAAACCTGAAGCTTCCGAAGTGGTTACAACCGATGAATCAGTGAATGTAGAAGCTGAATCTGCAAATGTTGAGGCAGGACCGATTGTTGATACTGTTGCTGAAAGTGCGGTTGAAAATACTGATAAAAGCACTCGCGATTTAGTGATTGATCTTGAACGCTTAGAAGCCCAAGGTTTTGTTGCACTGTCGCGCAAGCGCACATTGATTAATGAAGAGTTCAGAAGCATAAAGCGTAAGATTTTGAATAACGCCTTTGGTGGTTTAGCGAAGACATTACATCACAGCAACTTGGTATTAGTTTCGAGCTCTAAACCCAATGAAGGCAAAACCTTTACGGCGGTTAACTTGGCATTAAGCATTGCGCTTGAGCAAGATAAAACGGTTTTACTCGTTGATGCCGACGTACTTAAACCAAGTGTTTCTAAAACCCTAAATATTGGCGCTAATGTAGGTTTGATTGAATATTTAACGGGTGAAGAAAAGGAAGTGTCATCTGTTATTTACCATACTAATGTTGAAAACTTAAAAGTCATTCCTGCAGGACTACCTCACCATTTGTCGAATGAGTTATTAGCGAGCGACAAAATGGCGCGATTGTTTGAGGAATTTGCCACTCGTTATCCTGACCGTATCGTGGTATTTGATTGCCCGCCATTATTAGGTGTTAACGAGACTGCGTTAATGGCTGCACAGTGTGGTCAAGGTGTTGTGGTGGTTGAAGAGTACAAGTCTAATACTTCAGATGTAAAAGAAGCGGTAGGCATGTTGCCAGATGAAATGGCCGTTGGTTTGGTACTGAATAAAGTAACACATCCATCTGAGACTCAAGGTTATGGTCATTATTACGGCTCTAAATCTTAACTGTTGAGTCAGTAAATAAAAAGGAAATTAGGGATGCAGTCATTGGTTAATAAGCAATGTAGTAGGCTATGTAATCGGCTATGTGAAACACACTGTAAACCGCATGGTAAAATGAGCAAATTAATGAACATTCGTCGTTTTTTACTGTCTGCATTGCCCTTTACATTACTGCTTGCTGGTGCTGCTAACGCAACAGAAATTACCATCAAACCAAGTATTACTGGCACCTTTGTTCACGTTGCCGACGCTGAGTTCTCTGGTGTTCAACTTGATACCCCAATTGAAGATGGACATGAAGCGTTAACACTGTCGCCAAAACTTAGTCTGCTAGCAAACGGTCCAGTGTGGAAAGGCAATTGGACACTGACCCACACAACAATCAAACAGCAACAATCTAACTTTGACGACACGTCATTTAATAATATTACGCTTAATAACCAGTTTGCCTTTTTAAAAGACCGTGTTTCTTTTTTTGCCAATGCGACTCGCCAGAATAGAAACGTTGATAACCGTTTTGCCGGTGTATCTGATCCCATTTTTGGTCAGAACGAATATATCAATGTCGACAATTATACAACGGGCATTAATCTACGTAATTTAGGTGGCGGAGATTGGCGCAACAGTTTACGTTACAGCATTGGAAAAACGGATTTTAATGAAAGTGATTTAAAACAAACAAATTCTACGTCGACTCAATTGGTAAAAGGCGACAATCAGAATGCAGCGTTAAGTATTGTTTATGGCGGACGAACAAATCAGCTTAAGGCTTCATTTGATTTACAAGGCCAAATGAACGAGCGCGATACACGCGGCACACAAAAAAACATTTCAGCATCCTTTAATGTCGGCATTCCTATTTATTCAACCTTTGACTTTGTTCTAACAGGCACTAAGTCTCAAAACAGTGTCGGTAATTTAGATTTTGATGCCGCAGAGCTCGATAACGAATCTTATGGTGTGGGTTTAGCCTGGAGAATTTCAGAGCGTTCTTATATTCAAGTAACGGAAAATAAAGACACTCAAGGCCAAACGCGGTTTAGTGATGAAGACTTGGACAAAACCTTTACGTCCGTGAAGGTCGTTTTAGAACCTAGTAAACAAAACTCATTAACTTACTCAAATACAAGACGTTTTTATGGTGAGGCCAATAGTTTTGGTTTTAAACATACGGCCAATCGCTGGAGCGCTAATATTGATTATTCTGAAAACTTAGGCACTACGTCTCGACTCGTTCGCGAAGTATCTTCTGCTGGTATTTTTTCTTGTAGCGTTGACAACCCAGAACGAGAGTTTTGTGATTTATTGCCTGAACCGCCTACTGCACCAATTGAAGGTATTACATTTTTAGAATTTTTTGATGTGGATTATTTGTTTGAAGAAGAGCTTACGTTAACTAAAGGCTTGTCGGCTAGTTTTGATTATCGTACCAAAAAAAGCACGATATCGATTAGTTATAATCAAGGCGAAAACCAGTACTTAGAAAGAGATAACACCACAGAAAGTACTCGCCAAGAAACAGAATCAGTGTCGATTTCCTTTAACCATAGAATGTCGAAACGTACATCGTTTAACGCAAGTTACAACGAAACCGCAACAAAAGGTGGCAATGGCCGCAACTTGTCTGACAACGACGGCACTCGAAAGGGCATGCAAGCCATGATTGGTTTAGAACGCAAACTGACTCGCAAGGCTACCGGTTCTATTAATATCCGCCGCTTTGATAACGACGGTAATTCTTCAGGCCAAAACCGTAAAGATACGCGTTTAGAAGTAAACTATACCTATAACTTCTAGTCTTAGTTCTAACTCTAATTCTTCCCCTATGATCTAAATCAACGTTTGGTAAAAAAATACTTTTTAGATGTGATGATATAGTGTATCTTTCATGGCGTGATATTAATCAGACTATAACCTTCATACTATAGAGAGTTGTTTAACCATGTTTTTCTCAAGCTTCAGAACCTTTTACAAGAATTCTTTATACAGAAATACCTTACGTAAAAGCTCCAGTGAATTATTCATAACAACCATGCTTGCAACTTTAATTTTGGCAAATCCAGCTTACGCGGAGCATTCTTTTTCTGGGGTTGTAAAAAACAGCCAAGGCAATCCAATTTCAAATGCCGTTATAGAATTACATGGCAGCAATGTCATGGTTAAAACAGATGAAAATGGGGTGTTTGTTTTAGACGAAAAAATGCAACACGTTGAAGAACTTCATGTGTCGGCGCCGGGTTATAACCATCAAACCTTTTCTGTAAAAGACGCTGACATGTTAACGGAAAGCACTGCGTTATCTCAAGGTGACATGGCAGGCTCTCCAAGTATTGTGATTACGCTATCTAAAGCTCTAATAGAAAGAATTGATGTATCTGCAACACCTTTGCATGGTTCCACGCTTGAGTCGGCGACGCCAATTACTGTGATTAGTGACCAAGACTTAAAGAATAAACACGCCGCTACGTTGGGCGAAACACTTAAGTCTGAACTTGGCGTGCATTCTAGTTATTACGGTCCTGTGAGCAGTACTCCTATTATTCGTGGTTTAGATGGTCCTCGTGTCTTAATTGCACAAAATGGCTTAGACGTGGGTGACGCGTCGCGTGTGGGGCCTGATCATGTTGTTTCAACAGAAACAAGTACCGTAAAACAGATTGAAGTATTACGTGGGCCAGCAACCTTGTTTTATGGCAGTGGTGCCATTGGCGGCGTAGTGAATATTGTTGATAACCGAGTGCCGAGCATGGTTGAAGAGTCAGCTGAATGGCAGTTGGCGCACAATACCGTTTCGAGTGAAAATGAATTTTCTTTTGCACTCAATGGCGGTCTAGAAACTTCACCTCAAATCGCTTGGCATATTGATGGTTTTTATCGCGACAGTGGTGATTACAAAGTACCAGCTTTTCCTCATTTAGGCGAAACGGAAGCGGATCATGAAGAACATGCGGATGAGCACGATGATCACGCAGACGAACGTGATCATTACACAATAGAAAACAGCGCCTCACGCGCGAAAGGCTTTAATATTGGTTCAAGCCTGATTTTAGACAATGGTTTTGTTGGTGTTTCATTTGGTTATTTAGATCGTTTATACGGGATCCCTGGTCATGCGGCGCATGATGACGAACTTGATGAAGAACATGGCGAAGAACATAGCGACGAGCTTCATGAAGGCGAAGCTCATGAAGAGGAAATTGTAAAAGGCGATATGCGCCAAACTCGTTTACAAATTGTCAGCGAATTAAACTTTGAAAATGACTGGATTACAGGAATTAACACTAAGTTAGGACTTACTGACTACCAACATAAAGAGCTAGAAGGCCATGAAGTGGGCACGCGTTTTACCACAGACTCTTGGCAATTACGCAGTGACTTATTGTTAGCAGAAGCCGATGAATGGCATGGCGCCTTAACGTTTGATATTAAAAGTAACAAGTTTGCTGCAGTGGGTGAAGAAGCCTTTACTCCACCATCGACGACAAAGTCTTATGCAATAGGTTTGTTAGAAGAGAAACACTTTGGTGATGTGCTAGTTCAACTTGGTGCGCGAATAGAAGAAGTTAATATTTCGTCACAGGAACATGATTTTTCATTTACGCCTTTGAGCGTTTCTGCGGGTTTAGTGTATGACTTTAGCGCTGGTTATAACCTAGGTTTGTCTGCGACGCATTCTTCTCGTGCACCTTCGGCTGCTGAGTTATTAGCTTTTGGACCACACATTGGTACGAATGCTTATGAAGTCGGCGCAATTTACAATAATACAGGCACGGGTTTGTCGGGTAATAAAATAGATGAAGAACGTTCTAATAACCTAGAGATAAGCTTACGTAAATTTGAAGGTGATACGGGGTTTGTTGTTAACGCTTTTTATAATCAAGTGGATAACTTTTATTACCAACAAGACTTAGGCTTATTGTTTGAAGACGAATTACAGATGTATCAATACCAGGCCAAAGATGCGACGTTTTACGGAATGGAAGCACAATGGTTATGGCAAGCAACAAAAGATTTAACAGTAACGTTGCAGACAGACAGTATTGTTGGGGAATTGGATACAGCACATTCAACAGTCACTTCTACGGCAACAAGTTCTAAGTATTTACCGCGTATTCCACCGGCAAGGCTTGGTGCGATTTTTAATTATGAATTTAAAGACACCAGCCTTGAACTCAGCGTTATGCATAACTTTGAGCAAAATAAAACTGCAGAGCTTGAAACGGCGACCGATGCTTATACGATGGTAGACCTTAAAGTGAATCATTACATTCAATTAGCAGGGCTTGATACAACTCTATTTTTAAAGATAAATAATATCTTTGATGAAGAAGCTAGAGTGCATACTAGCTTCCTTAAAAATGACACCTTGTTACCGAGTCGAGGATTCACCTTTGGTATCAGAGGAATGTACTGAGTTTACTGACGGCGCTGAATGTAAAAGCAGTGCTTGATAACGAGCCCAATTGTCCGGTTCAGAAACATCAGAGTGGTATTCCGCAGCGTCTCGGTTCATGAGATTGCAAAGAGTGTTTTGCTCTTGTTGCTCTAACAATAATTCCGCTTGAATAAGGTGTTCACGCAATAAGTCGTATTTATCTAGTACGGCTTTTTGTTGTTTAAAGGCTTCACGATTAATGCGAATAGATTGAGTAAACTGGCGAGAAAATTGGCTGATACTTTGATGTAACAACTCCATTTCTTGGTCGCTAATTTGTATAGACAAGTCATCGCAATACAGGCAAAACAAGGCAAGATTAACATTGCCGTCGTAACTATTTTGCCAACCAAGTAATTCATTTTGTAATTCTATTTGCTGATAACTGGTGATGCTAAACTGCCAAAGTTCAGCAGGTTCAATCAATCCTTTTTTATCTGCACTAGTACCGTTATCGTTCGAATTGTCGTTGATCTGTTGTCTGTCAATTTGAATTGTCATTCCTACACCTGTTTAGAAGTTTAGCCTTCAGAAAACTGGGCCTTCATATTTTCCATTTGTTCTTCAACTTCAAACCATTCCATCTCAATGTCTTCAAGTTGACTTTTAAGCGTTGCTTGTTCACTTAGTAACTTGGTTAAATCCGCTTTTCGAGCATCGGTATAAAGTTCCATGTCACCCATAAGCGTTTCAATTTCTAACAATCGCGCTGATATTTTTTCTTGTTGTTTTACTAACTTATCAGCAATTTTTTTAACTGGCGAGAGTGCTTTGCGTAATTCAGCGTCTTTTCGTTTCTGCTCTTTTTTAGCATCAGCTGAATGTGCTTTGTCTACGTTAGACTCTTTGCCTTGATTGTTTTGACGGTCTTGGTCTAATAACCAATTGTGATAATCATCTAAGTCACCATCAAAAGGCGCAACTTGCCCGCTGTCTACTAAGTATAGATCATCACAGGTCGATTTTAATAAATGGCGGTCATGGGCAATTAATATCATTGCTCCTTCAAAGCTTTGTAGTGCAATGGCTAAGGCTTGACGCATTTCGATGTCGAGGTGATTGGTAGGTTCGTCGAGTAATAAAAGGTTCGGTTTTTCAAAAACAATTAACGCCAAAACTAAACGCGCTTTTTCACCACCGGAAAAACTATCAATTTTATCTAAGGCTTGATCGCCATTAAAGCCAAAACCACCCAAATAATCGCGAGCCATTTGTTCTGTCATGTTTCTATCTAGCGCTTGAACATGATCAGCCGGAGATTGTCCTAATCGAAGTGTGTCGAGTTGATGCTGCGCAAAATATCCAATACGTAAGTGCTTACTGTGCTCAAATTCGCCAGATAGCGGCGCTAAGCTTCTTGATAAGGTTTTAATTAAGGTTGATTTACCTGCACCATTTCGACCTAATAATCCAATCCGACTGCCTGGAACTAGGTTTAGTTGAATCTTCGACAGAATAGGCGTGTTGTCATAGCCGGCAGAGACTTTGTCCATGCGAATAATAGGATTTGGAATGTTGGGAGCAGGCTTAAATTCAAAATGAAACTGTGAGTCGACATGAGCCGGCGCGATTTTTTCCATACGTTCTAACATCTTCACGCGGCTTTGCGCTTGTTTTGCTTTTGTTGCTTGTGCTTTAAAGCGGTCGATAAAAGATTGAATGTGTTTAATTTCAAGTTGTTGTTTTTCAAACGTCGCCTGTTGTTGTGCTAGTTTTTCCGCGCGCTGCGTTTCAAAGGTTGAGTAGTTGCCGGTATAACTATTAAGTTGCAGATTCTCAACATGTAATATCGATTGGCAAATGTTGTCAATGAAGTCTCGGTCATGCGAAATAAGTAAAATGGTACCTTCATATCGCTTAAGCCATTTTTCTAACCAGATAACCGCGTCTAAGTCTAAATGGTTTGTCGGTTCGTCGAGCAGTAAACAGTCACTGTCAATCATTAGCGCTTGAGCTAGGTTTAAACGCATACGCCAACCACCCGAAAAACTTTTAACGGTACGTTGCTGAGCTTCGCTGTCAAAACCAAGGCCGTTTAACATTTCTCCTGCTCGTGCCGGAATGGTATAGGCATTAATGGCTTCTAATTCATGATGGTAGTGCGCAATTTTATGTCCGTCATTGGCTTCTTCAGCGTTGGCTAACTTGGCTTGCAGTGCGCGAAATTTGATATGCCCGTCCATGACATATTCCAATGCGGTTTTATCTAATCCTGGGGTTTCTTGTTTTACCCAAGCGAGCTGCCATGCTTTAGGAAAGGATATTTCGCCGCCATCATTACTTAACTCACCTCTGATCATATTAAATAACGTAGACTTACCAGAGCCATTTGCGCCAACAATACCAACCTTGTGACCAGGATAAATGGTTGCAGATGCTTGTTGAAAGAGGACTTTATTACCAAGTTGTAAATCGAGCTGCGAAATTTGTAGCATGAAGTTATCGAGATTCCTAAAAAGTTGAACAGGTGAATGGTATAACTTGCTTGTTAAAACGTATACCCAAAGGCGTTTATTTTTGTTTAAATAGCGCCTTTAATTTTGAGGTTCCAAAATGACCATTAAGAAAAAACGTTTTATAGCGGGTGCAACGTGTCCAGAATGTAAAAAAATGGACACGATGATGTTGTTTATGGAAAACAATGTTGAGAAAGTTGAATGTAAGTCTTGTGGTCACCAAATGACCCAACCGGAAGGTGCGGTACAAGGTGCGACTCGTCAATTTGAACAAGTTATTGGTGTATTTAATCCAGAAGACTAGCCTGTTTTAATAATGCGGCGGTGGCGTTTCTTCTGAGATGTCAGCAACCGCAGAGCCTTTTTCTTGCTTAATTTTCTGGGCTAACAACTCAAGTTGGCGCTTCGTTAATGCCTGATTTAGGTTCAGCGTCGTAATTTCATCGTTTAGCTGTTCAATCGTATCTTCTTGAAAAGCCACTTGGCTTTCTAACGACTCTAGCCTTGTGACTAATGCTTCAATGTAGGTAGCAACTGCGTCTAGAGAGTCTATTTTATTTGTGCTCATCGGAAATATCCCATACTTCGGCTAACCCAGCAGAGCTTTCGCTGATTATTTGGGTTTCATTATTAATAAAGCTGGCACTATACACTACTGCACTTTGTGGGCGCGAGCCTTTACGTGGTGTCACTAGCCATTGTTGTAACTGTTTACCGGTTTTGACGTCCCATAAGGTAAGTTGCCTAGTAGGTGCGCCGGTTAATAACCATTTTCCGTTTTCACTAAAACGTGCACTAGAGAATATTTCCTGGCGACTAAGGTAATCTAGGCTCGAAATAGCTTTGCCTGTTTTTAAATCCCAAATACGAGATTGTTTTTTGCTGTCTGCGGTAAATGCAAATCGGCCCTTTGGATCTAACGCAACAAACGTAACGCGACTACTATGACGAAACTTATGGATGACTTGTCCCGTTTTGGTATCCCACAAGTAGGCTGCTTGATCGCTTGAACCAGTTAAGACATATCGTCCGTTTGGCGACATATCGACTTTGTTAATGGCGTTGTTGATTTGCGCAGGTTCACCATTGCTGTCTAACAAGCTGCTTTGATGACCTAAAAATTCTAAACGACGACCGTTTTCTAATGTGATGTGCGTAACCATGCCATTACTTTTGCCGATGACAATGTGTTTGCCTTGATTAGACACATCGATGTCTCTTATGGTGCCTAAGATCATGCATTGTTGATTTTTACTGGCATCGACATTAATACATTTATCGCGGTCAATAATGCTGATTTGTGACGCTTTAGGTGTATCGGATGCTGGATTATTTCTGTTAACCCAAGTATTTGAATTATCTTCAGTATCAATTTGAACTTTTGAAGGTCTTACTTGCCAAAACCCTAAGTTTTCACCGCTATTAACATCCCATAAAGAAAAGTTGTTTTTATCGGCCAATACAACATGGCTGTCGTTGTCGGCAATGGCGGTGGCAAAAACAAAGTTGCTATTGCTCATTATCGCAGTGCTTTCGTTAGGGTTATCAAATGACAAAGGTGTGGTTTGAATATCGTGTGACCATTGGTATTTTGCACCATTGGCATTGAGATCCCACAAAGCCACCCCATGATATAACGTAGAGACTACCGCAACTTTACCCGTTTGAGATACGCTGGCGGCAAACGCGCCGTTTTGGGCATGTTCAAATTGTTGTTTGGGCGTATCACTGGCAGGCTGGCAGCCACTTATTAACGCGAGTGCCGAAAGAATCACTGATACAAATGGTAAAAAACGGTTTTGAATTCGCAAACTTAGCCTCTATTTTGTTTTTTTGCTTCGGTTTGACCCAGTAAAGGGTTTTTCTTTACTTTGTTAATCGCTAGTATAGGCTACATCGAAATAAAATTAGTAGCATTACATTTATAAGAATAATGGAGAACACATGAATAAAGCAGTAAAATTAACAGCTATCGCAGCGGCCGTCGCTCTTTTAGGCGCTTGTGGAAATGCTGAAAAGAAGCCTGTTAAATTAGAAACGGACGTAGAAAAACAAAGTTATGCACTTGGTGCATCAATGGGTCGTTACTTAGACAACAATTTAAAGAACAATGCTGACATTGGCATTGAGCTTAAAAAAGATATGATCATTAGCGGAATCGAAGATGCATTAGCAGGCGACATTCAGCTAACTCAAGAAGAAATCGAAACGGTTATGAACAACCTAGAAACTGATGTTCGTAAGCGTCGTACTGAACAACAAGAAAAGTTAGCGTCGGAAGCGAAACAAGTTGGCATCGACTTTTTAGCAGAAAATGCAAAACGTAGCGAAGTTACGGTAACTGAATCTGGTTTACAATATGAAGTAATCACAGCAGCAGAAGGCGAAAAGCCAGCAGCCGCTGATACGGTAACGGTTCATTATCACGGTACATTAATCGACGGTACTGTATTTGACTCTTCTGTTGATCGTGGTGAAACAACGAGCTTTGCACTTAATCGTGTAATTCCTGGTTGGACTGAAGGCGTACAGCTAATGAGCAAGGGTTCTAAATTTAAGTTTTACATCCCTTCTGAACTTGCTTACGGTGCGCGTACTGCGGGTTCAATTCCTCCGCATTCAGCATTAATTTTTGAAGTTGAATTATTCGACATTCAAAAAGCGGGCGGCGCAGCACAGTAATAACACGCTGTTAAAAGAATAAACCAGTAACGGAAGTGTTTTGCTTCTAAATGTTACTGGTTTTTTTATGCCTGAAATTTAATGATAGTCTTTAAATTTAATCACAGTCTTTAACGTTACTGATATAGAGGAAGTTCTGCGATACGGCGATCAATCTCTTTTGCTAACTTATTATATCGCTCTGATTTAATGTCACCTAAGTCACGTTCAAAGACTGGAGCGGAAAGGTTTTCTGGTAGCGCTTCAATCTCAGGGAAAAATAAGAACTCTTCTTTTATGCCTGCCAACAATAGTTGTGCCTGTTTGGCACTAGCCCGATCATGAACCAAGACTTGGCTAAACTTCAAGCCGGCTTTGTCGGCGGCTAAATCTGCAAAGCTGTAACCACTGCCGCCTTCATTAGCGTCACTTAGTTCCTTTAGTTCACCAATATTAAGGCCA
>CAWUUQ010000164.1:0-5819 GCA_963925625.1 uncultured Psychrosphaera sp. | reverse complement strand
TGTTTTATGGCTGTCTATTTGACTAACTTGTCCAATTTGACACTGACCGTTGGCAGAAACCGGAAACGCAATGACAAAAAACAGGCTAAATATGACAAATTCTAATGGTAGTTTTCTCAAACTTTGAATGACCTCAAATCAAGTCAGGACCAGAAGCTGATAGGCTAAATTTCGCTGATCCAAAATAATTTTAATAACTGATGAATTCTATATGATTTTTTTACGGTATACTACGCGACGACGGGTTTTACTGGCAAATAATGCAGTAATTAAGTGTTAAAAGTAAATAAGTGAGATGTTGTGATAGGAAAAGTTGCAGGCACGTTGTTCGGTTTTTTATTAATTCGACATTTTGTAGGTGCATTGATCGGTCTTTATGTTGGTCATTTATTTGATAAAGCCTTGGCAAAAGTGAAAAACAAAGGGGATGTGGAAGAGTGGTTGATCAGTAATGATGCAAAACAATCGATATTTTTCTACACAACCTTTTCAGTCATGGGACAAGTGGCAAAAGCCAGCGGACGAGTAACACCTGAACATATTCAAACTGCCACAGACTTTATGACGCAAATGCGTTTGTCGGACGCACAAGTAGCAGAAGCAAAAGAAGCGTTTCGTGAAGGTAAACTGCTTGGTTTTCAACTGAAAAAACAACTCAACGAATTTAAGAAACACTTTGGCGATCGCAAAGACCTTTGCCAGTTTTTCTTGGAAATCCAAATTCAAACTGCATATTGTGACATGCTGTTGGAACAAGCAGAATATGACTTGCTAGTAAAAATAGCGAATCAACTAGGGTTTAATAAACGAAACTTGACGCAGTTGATTGCCATGTGGGAAGCGGAAATGCGCTTTCAGAAATATAAACAGCAACAACAGCAAAAATACAGTAAATACGATCGAAAGGATAAGAGCTCACAGCAGCAAAACAATCAACCTAGTTTATTAGATGCCTATGCTGTCATTGGTGTCAGTGACCGGGATTCGGTACGAGATATTAAAAGAGCTTATAAAAGACTGATGTCGCAAAATCACCCTGATAAGTTAGTTGCCAAAGGATTACCTCCTGAAATGATGGAGGTTGCGAAACGGAAAACTCAGGATATTCAATCCGCCTATGAGATTATCAAAAAGGCTCGAAAGTTCTAATTTTGAGTTATAACCCTACGGCTTTAATAAACCCCAAGATCTCTTTTAAAGTTCGAACTTGCTGACCTTGGTAACTATAACTGCCGTTTAGCTGACGCTGGCGATAGTTAGTTTTAAAGTTTTTGCGTGCCATTTTTTTTCGCCACGAAATTGTTGTATTTACCCATGCTGAGTCGTTGTTTAAATAAAGGTCTAGCACGGGGAAGTCAGTAATGCTAATGGCTTCAGCAAATTGTTTATTCAAGTCTTGTTGTGGCATGTGAGCACTTAACATGATCATTGCATCGGGCATTGGAATAGATTGCTCAGCGATAAGTTGATTGATCCAAAAACACGACTTACCTTCACATATAATTAGGTAAAACCCAGGCATGCTTTTCGAAAATTCAAATCCTGCGCTCAGTCGTAGGCCTATTTCTTCTTTGACTTGGTTATTGAGCTCATCATTATAAGCAGGCGGCAATTCGTAATTGTTAATGACGATAGCATTAGGGTCTGCCTCTATATTTTTAGTAGCTGCATCATTTAAGCTGGCATTGCCTGTATCGCTATTTATGATCAAATTGTTTTGAGTGATGTCATCCAAAAATGGCATGGTTAATACCAAACTGCTCCAGCCATGAACATCTAAATTTTTGTATAACGCATTGGTCGCAGCCTGGCGTAAAATCGGCTGATTAATATCTGGAATAATAAAGCTAATACCTTTAGGCAACCCAGTAGTTTCTTCTTTTAATAGCGCTACAAATGGCGTGTCATTTGATGTTTTTAATATTTCTATATTGTGTTCAGGTATATAACGTTTAAGATCTTGTGTTAACAAGTTACCTAAGTTTAATGCAGGAATGTGTTTTAATAACGTAGATTTTATGTTCTTGCTATCTTCAGCATTCGCTCCAGATTCCGCAGCGCTTATGGCTAAAGGACTGTAACTGAACAAATTTATCGCTAAACTTATCAGCAAAGTTACTTTTAACACGCTAGAATGCATAAAAATCTCGTGGTTATTAACGGCTTGTTATAAATTATCGGCGATGATTAATAAATCTGAAGATTTATTTGAATGTAAACGTTTTGCTTATTTGGCGCGTATAGGTTGCCAACGTCTGAATTTCAAAAAGAAGAGAATTGAATTTAATGAAATACCAAAATACCCCAGATTTTAATCATGCTCAATCAGACAAAATTGGTGTGTTAATGATAAACCTTGGTACGCCAGACGCGCCAACAAAACAAGCATTAAAGCCTTACCTGAAAGAGTTCTTATCTGATCCTCGTGTTGTAGAGATCCCTCGCTTTATTTGGTGGTGTGTATTAAATGGTGTGATTTTACCGCTTCGTTCAAGACGTTCTGCCGAGTCGTATAAAGGGGTTTGGACAGAACAAGGTTCGCCATTATTAGTTAATACCGAGAACCTAACTAAGGCTATTCAACTACGTTATTCTGAAAAAGAAGAATTGATTATCGATTTTGCCATGCGATACGGCAACCCTTCAGTTGAGTCTAAACTACAAAAGATGTTAGCGGCAGGCGCTAAAAAAGTGGTGATTTTGCCGCTATATCCACAATATTCAGCAACTACAACAGCTTCTACATTTGATGCCGTTGCCGATGTTTTACGTAAAACGCGATTAATACCGGAACTTCGCTTTGTAAATCAGTATGTAGACTCGCAAAAGTTAATTAAAGGCATTGCAGATAAAATTCGCGCTAAGTGGGAAGAGAAGGGCAGAGCCGATAAATTAATATTTTCCTATCATGGCATTCCAAATCGATACTGGAAAAATGGCGATCCCTATGCATGTCAATGTCACAAAACCTCACGGTTATTGGCTGAAGAACTAGGTTTAGAAAAAGACGAATATATGACGTGTTTCCAGTCACGTTTTGGTAAAGAGGAATGGGTGAAACCTTACCTTGATCACACTTTAAAGATGTTGCCAGGTCAGAATATAAAATCGGTCGAAGTTGTATGTCCTGGTTTTTCTGCAGACTGTTTAGAAACCCTAGAAGAAATTGCGGAAGAGAATCATGCCTACTTTATTGAAGCCGGAGGTGAACGCTTCGAGTATATCACTTGTTTAAATGACGAACCTGCGCATGTTGATGCATTGGCCGAAATCATAGATCAACAAATTGCGGGATGGACGGTGTTAAGTGATGTTGATCAATACAGACTGCGAGCAGAAAGAGCCGAAACGGTAAAAAACACAATCTGAAAGTTTAACCAGAAGTTTGCAGTTAGAAATATGTGGTTAAAAACCTTAAGTAAGAAACTGTATGTTAGAAGTATTAAGCAAGTTATAAATAATAGTAATTTAGTCCAAAGCCTTCAATACAAACAAGGTTAAATCTTAATAAGAGAGATTCATGAATAAAGTTCAAATGTCTGGTTTAGCGTTGATGCCATTAGGCCTGTTTATTTTGCTATTTTTAGGTTCAGGTATTTATCTGCAGCTGCAAGGTGTTGAATATGCCTTTTATCAGTTACCTGCGCCTGTCGCTATTATTCCAGCTATTTTATTAGGCTTATATTTAAATAAAAAACTTATTCCGGGTTCGCCCTCTTTGGATGACAGCGTAGCTTCTTTGATTAAAGGGATGGGTAACAACAATGTTATGACCATGTGCTTGATCTATTTGTTGGCTGGCGCATTTGCATCTGTGGCAAAAGAAACAGGGGGTGTTTCAGCCGTTGTAGAGCTCGGACTTGGCGTGATCCCTACGGCATATTTAGTGGCGGGCATGTTTGTTATTTCAGCCATTATTGCAACGGCGATGGGCACATCAATGGGTACCATTGGCGCTGTTGCACCCATTGCGTTTGGCGTAATAGAAGTTACTCAGATTGATGCTGCACTGATGGCAGGTGCAATAGTTGGCGGTGCTATGTTTGGTGACAATTTAAGTTTTATCTCAGATACGACCATCGCCGCCACAAAAACTCAGGGGGCGGAACTCAGAGATAAATTTAAAGAGAATCTAATTTTCTCGTTACCTGCAGCATTGATCATCCTTGTCATCTATATATTTTATTCAAGCGCTCCAATAGCTGAGCTACCAGCATCCGGCGACACAAACTTTTTATTGGCCGTGCCTTACTTCTGTATCATTATTTTGGCGATTCTCGGGCTGAATGTGTTTGTTGTTCTATTACTCGGCATATTGCTCTCTGCATTAACGGGGGCAATAGTAGGAGATTATTCACTGAGTTTATTGGGACAACATATCTACGCAGGGTTTGCGAATATGCAGGAAATATTTTTGCTAAGTTTATTAGTAGGCGGATTAAGTGAGCTGATGAAACAACAAGGCGGTTTAACGTTTTTAGTTGATAAAATTAACCGATTATTAACGCGTATGTCTGACAGCGCTTTGTACTTTAAGAATCAATTGGCGATAGCAGCATTAGGGTTATTTACCAATGCGGCTGTGGCTAATAATACAGTGTCTATTATTGTTTCAGGCGAGTCGGCAAAACAATTGGCGCAGGATGCAAACATCACCCCTAAACGCAGTGCAAGTTTGTTAGATATATTTAGCTGCATTACGCAGGGGTTAGTTCCATATGGTGCGCAGGCACTGTTAGCTGCCGCTACGTTTGGACTATCACCAATAGAGGTTGTATCTCATGTTTGGTACTGTTTGGTCTTGTTTGGGGTGAGCATGGTAGTGATGTTTATAAGAAGAGAGCAAACTGCTGTTTGGTAAACTTAAGCAGCTAAAAAAAAGGAAAGCGAAGCTTTCCTTTTTTTGTTTTTAATTACTTTTTAACAGCGTAATTGAAATAATTGGTTAACGAAATAATGTTTAATTAGCCGTTTAAAACAGTAGCCAAAGATTTAGCAAGGTAATCAGCATTTGTTTTATTCACACCTGCAACATTAATACGGCTAGAACCAACAATGTAGATACTGTATTCGTCTTTAAGCGTTTGAATCGCTTTTTTGTCTATACCTAAAAATGAAAACATTCCGTTTTGTCTTGCAATAAAGTCAAAATTTCCAGGAACATTGTGTTCTTTAAATTTATCAACGATAAAGCTACGAAGTTCATTGATACGTGTACGTTTTTCTAAAAGCTCAAGATGCCATAAGTTTGTTAGTTCTTCGCTTGAAAGAATGTTGGCAACAATATCTGCACCATGTGCAGGCGGCATAGAATATATCGCGCGAATAACGTTAAGTGCGTTGCTGTATGACACATTAGCTTCATCTGCATTTCGAGACATAACGCTAAAAGCACCAACACGGTCACGATATAAACCAAAGTTTTTAGAGCACGACGCACAAACCAATAATTCATCTAGTTGAGATGCTAATAATCTTAAGCCCGCGGCATCTTCATCTAAACCAGCGCCAAAGCCTTGATAAGCGGAATCTAATAAAAATGTAAAACCCTGCTTTTTAGCGATGTCAGCAACTGCTTGCCATTGTTCTAACGTTAAATCAGTGCCGCTAGGGTTATGGCAACATGCATGTAAAAGAACCACGTCACCTGCTGGTACTGTATTTAATGTTGCTATCATTGCATCGTACTTTAAATCCATAGTTTCAAAGTCAAAGTACGGATATTCTTTGGTTTCTAATCCAGCAGCTTGAAAAATACTAAAATGATTTCCCCATGTTGGATCGGTAACCCAAATCTTTGCATTAGGGTTAGAACGCTT
>CAWUUQ010000163.1:0-6300 GCA_963925625.1 uncultured Psychrosphaera sp. | reverse complement strand
CTTTTTTTAAGCAATGCTCTTTTTTGTGAATTCTACCACTCTAAAACCAAAAATGTTAACTGAAATAAATTTAGTTTAGCTCATGAATCATTATTTTCAGTTGTTGATGCCAATGTTTTCGCTCAACTCTTAATGCAATATTCGAAAAATCAAGCAAACTAAACTTAGGTCGTTTGGCAGGGGTTGGATAACTCTCAGTCGAGATAGGATTAATCGATATTTTTTTAGTAAGCAAGCCTTGCTCCAATCCTATTGACTGAATGGCTATTGCAAAGTCATACCAACTTGCTACGCCTAAGTCTGACCAATGATATAGAGATTCTACTGATTTTTTTTCAGCCAAAAGCCATAAAAAATTCGCTAAATCTCTTGCATACGTAGGGCAACCTATTTGATCGACAACAACTCCTAGCTCATCTTTTTCTTCCATTAATCGCAGCATGGTTTTCACAAAGTTGTTTCCATGTGAAGAATACACCCAAGAGGTTCTAACGGTTGTCGAGTTTTCTGGGTAAACACTGCGAATTGCTTTTTCACCAGCTAATTTAGAGGCTCCATAAACACTCACAGGATTAGTTATGTCCGTCGTTTTATAGGGCTGATTATGTTCACCATCAAATACAAAATCTGTGGAGATATGTATTAACCGGGCATTCATGCTTTTTGCAACAACAGCAAGGTTTTGAACTGCTGTTTCATTGATTAAATAGGCCTGCTCTTTGTCGCTTTCTGCTTTATCAACGGCAGTGTAAGCCGACGCATTGATAATTACGTCTACAGCTTCACCTTTTAATGCTGACTCAATACTTGTAATTGAGGTTATATCAACATCTTTACTGCCTAAAACAATTACACTCGTTCCTTCCGGTATCGTTTGTTGCAGTTCCCAGGCTACTTGACCATTTTGACCTATAATTACGGCCTTCATTATTGGCCCAATCTTTCACGTTGATAAGAGCCGTCTTGCACATTTTTACACCAGGCTTGGTTATCCAAATACCATTGAACAGTTTTGCGTATACCACTTTCAAACGTTTCTTCTGGGTGCCAACCTAACTCTTTATTTATTTTAGAAGCGTCGATTGCATAACGTACATCGTGTCCAGGTCTGTCTTTAACATAAGTGATTAATTCAGCAAAATCAGCTATTCCATTAGGTTTATCAGCAACAAGCTCGTTTAAAATATTACAAATCGTCTGCACTACTTCAATATTCTGCTTTTCATTAAAACCACCAATATTATAGGTTTCGCCTAATGTACCTTCACTGACCACTTTAAATAAAGCTCGAGCATGATCTTCAACAAACAACCAATCTCTAACTTGTTTGCCATCTCCATAGATTGGTAAATTCTTACCCTCTAAGGCATTTAAAATAACAAGCGGGATCAATTTTTCTGGGAAATGAAATGGGCCATAGTTGTTTGAACAGTTGGTTATAACTACCGGTAAGTCATACGTTCTGCCCCAGGCTCTGACTAAATGATCAGAAGCTGCCTTACTAGCAGAATATGGAGAGCTAGGTTCATATGAGGTTTCTTCAGTAAACAACCCTGTTTCACCCAAATCGCCATAAACTTCGTCTGTTGATATATGATGAAATCTAAATCCGGCTTTTTGCTCATCATCCATTTTTGCATAATAACTACGCGACGCTTCTAACAGCGCATAGGTACCGACAATATTTGTTTGAATAAACTCGCCTGGTCCATCTATAGAGCGATCAACATGACTTTCAGCAGCTAAATGCATTATAAAATCAGGTTTATACTTTTCAAACGTGGAGTCTAATGTAGGTTTGTCACAAATATCCCCATGCACAAAATGATATCTTTCTGAGTCTGATACTGAGGTAAGAGACTCTAAATTACCTGCATAAGTTAACTTATCAAAGTTTATGATGGTATGAGTCGTTTCGTTAATTAAATAACGAATGAGGGCTGAACCGATAAAACCGGCTCCGCCTGTTACTAAAATTGTTTTGTTCATAATTTTACTTTTGCTTATACTTTTAAATAAATTACTCGGCTAAAATGAAGGCGCATCAACAAATAATAATCCGTTTTTGTCTTTTTCAGATAATAACGGAGCTGCGTCATCAACAAGAGGCCAATCTACTTTCAACTGTGGGTCATTCCACAATACGCTTTGCTCAAACTGCGGGGCATAATAATCCGTGCATTTATAAACAAACTCAGCACTTTCAGTTGTTACATAAAAGCCATGTGCAAAACCAGCAGGAACCCATAGTTGACGTTTATTTTCTGCTGACAATAATGTACCAAAGCTTTGCCCATAAGTTTCACTATTTGCTCTCATATCTACCGCAACATCATAAACTACGCCAGACACCACTCTCACTAACTTGCCTTGGGTCTGTTCAGTTTGATAGTGTAAACCTCGCAAGATACCTTGAGCTGACTTACTGTGATTATCTGGAACAAAGTCTACGTTAGCCACATTTTCTTTAAACCAGTCGTTACGAAACGTTTCAAGAAAAAAACCGCGTTCGTCACCAAATACATTCGGTTCTAATATTTTAACGTCTGGAATTGCCGTATCTATAATTTTCACGAAAAAACCTTTTCATCTATTAATTTAATTAGGTATTCACCGTACCCACTTTTTCGTAAAGGTTGAGCAATTTCTTTTAGCTTTTCTGCCGATAACCAACCATTTCTAAAAGCAACTTCTTCAGGGCAATTAACTTTTAACCCTTGTCGTTTATCAATTGTCGCTATAAATTGCGCAGCCGCAAGTAGGTCATCATGGGTACCAGTATCTAACCATGCCGTCCCACGGCCCATAATTTCGACTTTTAATTCACCAGCATCGAGGTATTGTTGAATAACGTCTGTAATTTCCAGCTCGCCACGTGGTGATGGCTTAACATTTTTTGCAAATTCAACAACTTTACTATCAAAAAAATATAAACCAGGCACTGCATAATTTGACTTCGGTAGCTGAGGTTTTTCTTCGATGCTTATCGCGTTTCCTGCATCATCAAATTCAACTACACCGTATGACTTTGGATTTGAAACGTGATATCCAAACACAGTCCCGCCAGAAGATTGTTCATTGGCGGCCTTAAGAGACTTAACTAAATCGTGGCCATAGAACATGTTGTCGCCTAAGACTAGTGCCGCAGATGCACCATCAAGAAATTCTTCGGCTAAAATAAAGGCTTGTGCTAAACCATCAGGGCTTGGTTGAACTTGATACTCAATTTTAATTCCAAAATTCTCGCCATTACCTAACAAATCTTCAAAACGACCAACTTCTTCAGGTGTCGCTATTATAAGCACTTCCTGAATACCCGCTTGCATCAGCGTAGCGAGTGGATAATAAACCATTGGTTTGTCGTACACTGGCATTAATTGTTTACTTACTACTTTGGTAAGTGGGTATAAACGAGTGCCGCTGCCCCCGGCTAAAATAATTCCTTTACGTTTCATTAAAAAGTCCTAGGTATTGTTTTTTTACTATTTGCCAAGTATATCTTCGTTGTGCGATTTCTTTCATATTCATTTTGGAAATATGAGCATTAGATTCAATTAAAGACACTAAATCATTGGTTGTTTTGAAATAGATTGCATTTTCTTCAGTTGAAGCACGGTTATAATTACAGTCAAAACAAACTATTGGGATATCGAAAAACATCATTTCTACTAATGAAGGGTTAGTTCCTCCTGCAGAGTGCCCGTGAATATAGCCTTTAGCCAACTTTCTTATTTCAAATAGTTGTTCAACATCGTATATGGGATCTATAATTTCAATGTTTTTAAATTTTGAATATTTTTTCTTTAAGCTTGAGCCAAATTCACTATTATTCCAATTACCTATGAACTTTATGTTATGCGTAGGTAATTTAGAAAATGCTTCTAAAATTAAAGACACATTATTTTCTGGCTCTATTCTGCACAAACCAAGAAAATAATTTGACTTAGGGAGATTAGTTTCGCCTGTAACCGCATGGTCACCACCATATGCTATTACTTCACTTTTTACTCCATAAGTGTTTTCAACATGATCGGCAATAGCCGCATTATCTGCAATTACAGTATCTGACCATTTAACCGCAATTTTTTCAGAAAGCTTTAAAAACCACTTTGCAAATGGAGACCACTTATCTCTTTTCCATTCTAAGCCATCAATATTGGTTATTACTTTTCTTTTAGTGACCGTTTTGAAAAAAGGAATCGCGATGGCGCCGGATACACCTAGTATTAATAAATTATTTTTTGTAAAAAAAAGACTATGTAATATGCTAAAAATATCATATGGGATACTTTGTATGCCATTTGCATTTAATGGTAGATAGCAAAGCTTACTATTTTTATAAGTTCGAGTCCGATTAGTATAAGACTTTTTTGAACAGTAAATTGTGTCAATTTCTTCTGCCGGAAGTAAATTTTCTACCAAAGATTCAAATCCACCATAACAAGCTGGAACGCCAACAGTTCCAATAATAGAAACTTTATATATTTTCATCCTTAACCCTTATTTTTTAGAAGCGCTATAAGCTTTCTCATTTGCTAATAATAACAAAAATGGTAAATATGCGACAGGGTGATTGCTCAGCGAACTAAACATTATAATTGTACAAAATAACATAATGTATATTTTGTGCTGAAACTCACTATTCAGTAACTCTTTAATAAACAGCAATACTAATCCAATAGATAATAACTTAAAATCCAATAATCTAGCAATTAACAAAGACTCGGGACCATCAATATCGCTTTTTCCTAATATTTGTAAAGATGCAATACTTGATTCACCAAGAAGTTTTGGAACTAATGAAAAAAACTCACCATTAAAAAAGTTTAATGCGTTTATATGATCTAAAATGCTAGCTGCATGAAATGAATATATCGAGTTAGGGTACTCAGCAATAACTTGCGGTAATAGTTGGCTCAAAACAAATAGTCCCCCTCCTATTGATGGCAAAATAAAAATAGCGAGCTTCCTTGATAGTTTAAATAATAATACAACCATTAGGATTTTCGAGCTGGTATAAAACGAGACTATTAGATACAGGATTTTTTTAAAAGCACTTGTTTTAATAAATATTAATAAGCTAAACAAAGAGCAAACGAGTGCGGGTGAGTAAAATGGGATAGAAAGTCTTACACCTAGAAGACCGCCATTCAGATTAGAAATGATACCCTTTGATAAAAAATATTGTTCAATTTGAAAAACATTTCGATATGTTGAACCGATACCAGCATAGAATGCAATAATTTCAAGCATAGACAATACTAAAACAAAATAAACGAAGAACCACACATGACTTACTTTAAAAGACAATTCTTCTTGCTTTAGAAAATAAAAGAACATTACTATTAAAAAAAGATCTCTAGCACCATACACATAAACTATGATGCTAGAACTATTTATACCTATATTTACGATGCCAATAATTCCAAGTAACAAATAGGAAACTAAAAAAAACACATAAAAGGTTTCATTTTTTTTTATTAATATTATTAGAAATATAATCATCCATGCATCTCTAACTGCAAGTAAAATCAAAGATGCACTTGGAACCCATGCTATAAGAACATTAATAAATAAAAAACCGAATGTCGTATAAATAAAGAAAAGTAAATTAATATTAATCATTAAATACTTTAGTCTTCAATTGAGATAATAGGGACTGCGAAATATTGCCGTCAGTTTTACAACTATACTTTTCAATTACTTTATCCATGTATACTTTGTTTTTTATAGACTTCTGAGGATTTATTATTTCTTGCAAATCTTCGATCATAAAATCTGATAAATCAGTAAATTGAAAATATAACTCACGGTTTAATTTTTGGTATTGTTTCAAGTCTGGTGTATACAGATATAAAGGTTTATCTAGCGTAAGGTA
This sequence comes from uncultured Psychrosphaera sp., assembly GCA_963925625.1. GTDB lineage: Bacteria > Pseudomonadota > Gammaproteobacteria > Enterobacterales > Alteromonadaceae > Psychrosphaera. The sequence continues at coordinate 422 of CAWUUQ010000163.1, read as the reverse complement.
TTCAAACATAACACTTGAATAATCAGTTAACAAAACATCTGATGCACCTAGTAATTCATATAGATCGAAATTATCAGCATCACTTTTACATATAAGTTGTATTGTCTTTAGTTCGCGTTTAAGTTTTGTAGAAAATTTCATGTCATAAGGATGCAATTTAACAATAACCTGAATCGAAACCTCATTATTTATGAAACAAAGTTCATCTAGTTCGACTAACACTTTTCTCACAACTTCTATTGTTTTACCTTCATCACGATGAGTCGGCAGGTATATCAACATTAATTCATTATCTGTCACGTTAAAGTTTGATCTTATTTGCCTTTTTTTTGATTCTGAAATGAATAGTCCATCACAACGAGGATCTGCGGTTCGAAGTAAGTTCTCAGAACGAACACGCATAGACGAGATAAAAAATTGAT
>CAWUUQ010000162.1:0-2905 GCA_963925625.1 uncultured Psychrosphaera sp. | reverse complement strand
TCCGCAGCAACTCTTAATGAACCCGTTCCGCCAGGCGTTTGTGCCGTTTTAACTCTACCGGCTTTAACGCTGTCATGGTCGCCAAATACCAAGGTTGTCATGAGGTCATTAAATTCACTGTTACCGGCCAAACCAAGATACGTTTTTGTTGTTTCATTATCTAAGCGTTGTTGTTGTGCCAATTGAACCGCTTTCATAACAGGAGTATCGCCAGCTTCGTTTTTATAAACACCAACACTTAAATCAACTTTCTTAGGGTTAGTATCTGCTTTGTACTCAACCATAAGGCCTAAAATAGGATCTGTTGGTACCGGTTTTAGTTGTTCAAACATTGAAGGGCTCTCTTAATTTTTCATTACCTGTATAAGGTGGGTTAACGCAACGTGAGAATTTCAGTTAACTTGGCACAAACAACAGAAAAGATCATTTGTGTTTCTTCGTCAAAACAATTCGTTGCAAAACATTCTGCATCTATAATACCAATGATTTTTGGGTTTTCGCTAGTTTCAGCAAGATAATTGTTAGGGCCGTTTTGTAAACAATTATGGTTAGCTTCAAATATTGGTAAACATAACTCCGATTGCACCTTAGGATCACAGGTGTAGTATTCGCCACCTTGTGCTCTATAGTCAGAAACGTCATTGATTACTTTCTGTTGTCCGGTAAGTCCAACGGACACATTATTACTGAGCTTTGAGAATGTTTCACTCAGGGGAAACTCAGCACGAGAGTGACTGCCAAAGTAAGCCAGTTTGGTAAGCACTTTTTCAGACCGTAAATTTTCACGGCTTAAATATACGCCAAACCAATCAACACGTGTTTTATGTTTAACCCAATCTACAACACTTTGAACTTGTTCGACTACGCTGAGCTCGTGCTCTCGCAACTCAGTCATAAGATCAAAAGGACTATCGTCTAATTCGCCAAACAATGAACACGTACCACCTTCACCCAACATCGGCACCTGATATGAAAGGCTTAAAGTTGGTTTATGTGAATTACACCATTGATTTAGTTGCTCTAAAAGTAGAGCTGGGTTTACTGCCATTAATGTGCCCTCCGGAAATTGACGTTTAGACGTCTATACGGAGGGAATGCTAGTTCATAAGTTTAAGATTGTAAATCTTTTAATTAATAAAGTAGAAATTAGTTAAATAGGGCTAATAAACGTCCTTTAAAAAATATTGGATGGTAATTTGATTGCCAATTTTATTAAACTTTATGTCTGCCGCTATTTCTTTAATTAATGAGATGCCTCGTCCAAAAAATGAGCCATCATTCTTTACCTTTTCATCTTCAATATCGGTACTAAATCCATGGCCGCTATCTTCAATAATTATTTTGATTAAAAATGTTTTAGGATCGTAACTCATCTGAAGGTAAACATATCCGTCGGTAAGTTTTTTGAGTTTATCTTCACGTTCATTGTAATAACGAACAAAACCATCACGTTTACTCTTTATAGATGAGTCGATGTTTAATACGCCGTGTTCAATTGCATTGTTATAGGCTTCAGATAGCAATAAAAACAAATTTGATTTATGACGAGTAACCCCTTTAATTGCTGCAATAATATTGATGATTTCTTCAACTGGATTATTATTTTTAATTTCTTCAGCGGTTAAACGAATATGGTAGGAATGTGGTACTAGCGAGAAGTTTTCTTTTATTTCGGAAGCTTCCATATTCGTAGGCTTACATCGTAGTTCCAACATCGTTATGTCGTCGTTTTGTTCGCCTTCACCTTTAAAATCTTTCAAAGCATTAGAGATTGCTTCTATATTTGCAGTGGATTTATTGCTTAACATTGATTGAAGACGGATATCTCCAAACATTTCTAGTTCGTGGTTTTCTAATTCTGGTACGCCGTCGGAATATACAAAAACACGCTCAGTTGGCTTAACTGTACAGTTTGCAACGTCGTTCTCAAATTCATCATTAGAAAGAATTCCTAATGGCATGTGCTGCGATTCAATTACCTGACTTATGCCTGACTCATCATCGACAATATAAATATCGGGTACACCACCAACCCAAACAGAGATGTTTTTTCCGGAATTATTCATTTCTATAATTGCTGCGGCACAAAACATATCGGTTGGTAGCAGATTGAGTAAAATATGATTTATTTCGCTGGCGATATCAGGGACAGACAAGCCTTTTCTGGTCAGTGCGTAAAATGCTCTTGATACAGGTAAGGAGCCAATAGCAGATGCTAATCCATGTCCAGTAAAGTCGCCCATCATTACGTATAAATTGCCTGTTGGACCCATAGCGGATAACACGACATCACCGTTAAACATAGCGGCGGGAGATAATGAATATTTCAAATGGTCTGGGGCTGAATAGTTACCAAGCAGGGCTCGGTTAAATATATGCTCAACAATCTGAAATTCACGCTCTGTTTTAAGTCGGTAAAAATCTAACTGTTTTTTCTGTTCAAAGGTTTTTTTACTGAGTTCTCGAATTCGAGCATGAGCCTTAATTTTTGCGCCTAAAATCACTTGGTCAAAAGGCTTGTTTAGAAAGTCATCGCCGCCAACTTCTAAACATTTTTTCAGGCTGTCTTGGTCGTCAAGAGCGGTTAAAAAGATAATTGGGAGATAAACATCTTTTGAAAGGGCTTTTAGTTTTGGTGCGGCTTCAAAACCGTCCATAATAGGCATGATAGCGTCTAATAAAACAATATCTGGTTGGTGCTTTTCAAATGCCGTTATAGCTTCCTCACCATTGCCAGCTGAGATAGTTTGATAACCGTCGCGATTTAAACTGTTTGCTAAAATTGTTCGGTTAATCTTTTGATCATCAACAATAAGGATTTGCAATGACATGACGTCAACTCCTAATTGTTAATCAATATCAAACTTTTTATCGAATCGAGATATTTGTAGTATTTTTTTTATCT
>CAWUUQ010000161.1:0-21400 GCA_963925625.1 uncultured Psychrosphaera sp. | reverse complement strand
CTCGATTATCTTTGTTGTAGAACAGCCATCAACAAACTCAATAACAGCAACTTCTCCACCAGCAAGTTGAACGATATCCGCACCTACGATAGTTTCAGGCGTGTAGTCTCCACCCTTAACTAAAACATCTGGGGCGATGGTCTTAATTAAATGAAACGGCGTGTCATCGTATGCGTCGCCATTAATTTCACCAAATGGAATAACCCAATCCACACTTGCTAAGCCACTAATAACCGTCGCTCGTTGGTCAAGCGGATTCACAGGGCGGCCAGGGCCTTTTAAACGAGTGATAGATTCATCATTATTCAAACCAACCACTAAACGATCACCTAGTGCTTTAGCTTGCTCAAGGTAATGAACATGACCTGCATGTAATATGTCAAAACAACCATTGGTAAAGACTATCTTTTCGCCGCTTTGTTTGGCAAATTTAATATGCTGCAATACATCATCAAAAGGGATTTGATAATGACGCTGACGAGAAGCAAACAACTGTTTGTTAACCACTCGATATAACTCTTCAGGAGAAACCGTTGCTGCACCTAGTTTGCTGACTACAATGCCAGCCGCTAAGTTAGCCACTTTAGCAGCGTCAGCCAATTCTAGGCCTGCCGCCATCATCATTGCTAAGGTTGCAATGACAGTATCTCCAGCACCAGTTACATCAGATACTTCAAGCACTTGCGCTGGCATATCGACTTTGTCAGTTTTTGTAATCGCTGACATACCTTGTTCGCTTCGTGTCAGTAAAATTGAGTCAATATTACATTCACTCATAATTTTGTGAGCCGACTCAACGATCAGCTCTTCTGAATCAACTAAGCCGCCAGCGGCAACAAATTCAGTTTTGTTTGGAGTAATAACCGAAGCGCCAGCATAGTCCGCTAAGTCTTTTGATTTAGGATCAACTAATACAATTTTGCCTGCAGCACGAGCCACTTGAATCATTTCGCCGATAAAGCGTAATGACCCTTTGTTGTAGTCTGAAAAGACAACAAATTGATGATGTTCTAATTCTGTTCTAAATTGCTCTAATAATGCATAGGCGTGCTGTTCTGCAAAGGCTTCTTCAAAGTCTAAACGAACCACTTGTTGTTGACGACTGATCACTCTTAACTTAGTTATAGTAGGCTGGTCTTGTTGTGTTAACAGCTTTGCATTTACATGCTCATCTTCTAGAAGCTTTATTAGGCGATCACCGTTTTCGTCTTGTCCGATAATGCCCATCAAAGTCACTTTTCCGTCAAGGTGAGCAATATTTCGAGCTACGTTGGCTGCGCCACCAACCTTGTCATCAAGGTTTGCTATTTTTACAACAGGAACTGGAGCTTCAGGAGAAATTCGTTGTGAATCACCCGTCCAATAGCGGTCTAACATGACGTCGCCAACAACTAAAATCTTGTTATTTGAAAGCTGATTAAAAATTGTTAAATCGAACATTTTGTTTCCCGCGTTTTATCGAAAGGTTTTTTATTATAAAAGGTTCTGAGCTAATTAATTAGTCGTCTTGAGTTACTAACTCATCAATTGCTTCACATAACCAGTGACCAATAAACATGTGCGCTTCTTGAATTCGTGCAGTAATGTCATTTTTGATGATGATTGGTAAGTTAGCGATATTTTTTACTTCGCCACCATCACGTCCAGTTAATGCAACTGTATAAGCACCAATACCGTTGGCCGCCTCTAAGGCTAAATTGATATTTCTGCTAGTACCGCTTGTTGTTAAACCAATAACAACATCTTCTGGTTTTACCAATGCTTCAACTTGACGTGAGAATACTGAATCAAAAGAGTAGTCATTAGCATTTGCAGTCAGTATTGATGTGTCTGTTGTTAGTGCCATTGAGGCTAGCGCACGACGTTCTTTTTTGAAACGAACGACAAACTCTGCAGCAAGGTGTTGGCTATCTGCCGCACTGCCACCATTTCCAAAGAATACTATTTTTCCACCGTTGTTGATGGAATCAAAACATGCCTTAGCTAATGTTTCAGCCTGTGGCAAGTACTCTGCCATTTGTTGAAATAACTCTAGGTGCTGCTGTAAATTCTGTTGGTAACATTTTTGTAAATCAAACATTTGATGGCCCTTGTATCGTCGATTCATTTTCAGACAATGTACGGTACTTATTCGTGATCTCTTGAATCACATCTTTGTATTGATCCGTCACATAAGGCTTAAATATTAGTAGTACTTTTAATAAGCCGTTATAAATTCTATTTTCTGTGATCAGCGTGTCTTCCTGACTCGTTTTACAATAACTGATCCAGAAGGTGACTTGTTGTTTAATTATATTAGCAAAGTCATCAATATCTGACTCGTCCATAACAATGACTTTTGAGGCTTGAAGACTCAATACCAGTTGATGGATTTTTTCCATCATCTTGCTGTGAATTTCCAAGTACTGAGACTTTAACTCTGGGTCTCTTGCCATAATGACGGGCAAATTGTCATAAAGAAAATTAAAGTGAAATAACGCAGAAAAAACGGCATCTAAATAATTAGACAATATTTTTATTGGGTCCTCACTAGGTTTCACAGGTTCAAAAGAAACTTGCATATGTTCTGCGTATCTATCAAAAATATGACGAATAATTTCTTCTTTATTGCGGAAGTGATAGTACAGGTTACCCGGACTAATATTTAAATGTGAGGCTATATGATTGGTTGTTACGTTACGCTCACCTTGAGCGTTGAACAATTCAATACTTGCCTGAATAATGCGATCTTTCGTTTTCATAACCAATCTCTGTTATTGACTAATTTAAAGCCAATTGACCAATCCTTTGCTTGTTAGAGTTCAGGAGGCGAATTTGTTATTTTCTATTGAACGGGAGTTTAGATCAATAGCTCTAGATGTTTTCTTTTTCTACTAATGTAACGTAACTAGAACAGTTGTTTTTATTCCACATTATAAATGGTGTTATAGTTGCCACGTAATTACTCATTTTTAGGACTGTTATTTATGGTTACAGCAATCTACCCTGGTACGTTTGACCCAATTACTAATGGCCACATTGATTTAATAAAACGGTCTGCAAAGCTGTTTGATAAAGTGGTGATAGCCATTGCCATGAGCGCTCGAAAACAACCATTATTTTCATTAGAAGAGCGAGTTGCATTGGTTCAAGAAGCGGTTGGCGACATAAAAAATATTGAAGTTGACGGTTTTTCTGGATTGTTAGCAGACTATGCTAAAGCAAAAAATGCCACTGTACTAATTAGAGGTGTAAGAGCGGTTGCAGACTTTGAGTATGAATATCAATTGGCCACTGTAAATAGAAAGTTAAACGCGGAATTAGAAAGCGTGCTGTTAACGCCAAGTTCTGAAACTAGCCATATCTCATCAACAATTGTTCGTGATGTCGCCGCTCATCATGGCAACGTAAGCGCATTTGTTCCAAGTCATGTTGAAACGGCGCTAAGTCAAAAGTTTAAAGCCTAACAAGAACAAAATTATAAGGGTGGAATTGAGAATATGACCGTCTTTAAATCAAGTTTAAAAAAGTGTGTTACAACGTGTTTAGCAATCAGTGTTTTTGCCACCTTTGTTACTCACGCTGAGCCAATATGGCAGGGCAAAGGAAAAAATAGTGATGATTACCTGATAGGTACAATTCATTTAGGTGATGAGCGACTAAAGACGTTACCGATTTCCATTCAACAGGTCATTGATAAAATTGACGTGGTTGCTGTAGAGGTAGACTTATCAACCGTAACAAAAGAAATGCAGCAACAGGAAATGGTTAGGTTGGGGATGTTGCCGCAAGGAACAAATCTAACGGATTTAATTTCACTAGACGTCGCGAATCAGATTAATGAATATTTTCAATCATTTGATATGAACATAAACCAATATCAGCGCTTAAAGCCGTGGATGGTAGCGATTGTCATGGTACAAATGTCATATCAAAAACAAGGGTTAGTTGCTGAATACGGAATCGATCAGCAAATTATTGATTATGCCAAATCACAGAATAAAAAAGTGATTCAGCTGGAGACCTTCTCACAACAACTCAACTTGTTTAATCGCTTATTTGATAACTCCCAAAACATTAGTTACGACGATATGCTAATTGATACGTTGGACGAACTTAAAAATATGTCTGATCTTCCGAGTGTTATGCTTAATGCATGGTTAACAGCAGATATGAAAGTCTTTGAGGATATTTATCAAAAAACGTTAAAAGCTACAAAGTACGATAACGAACTTGAAAAAATTCTATTAATAGAACGTAATCAAGCTTGGGCAAAAGTTCTAAATCCGCTTTTTGAAGAGCAGTCGGTCGTAGTGGCTACTGGTACGTTGCATTATGTAGGTAAAACGGGTTTACCTAAGCTACTAAACGCGTCATTCCAAATGACTAACAAAAATGACTAATAAATAAAGAGTTTTTGAAGTCATATGTCAAAGTGGTAAAAAAAGCTGACAACTGCTCGGTTATTTTTTACCACGAATTTTTCAGTTCTCGTGCTATTCCTCTATTGTTAAGGCAAAATTGCGCCAAATAAAAATTAGGGGAATCCCAATGGCATTACCATCATCAGCAGAAACAATTTGGTTTAACGGCAAACTTATCCCTTTTGCAGACGCAAAAGTACATGTTCTTAGCCATGCAATTCACTATGGCTCTTCAGTATTTGAAGGCGTTCGTGCGTATAACACTCCAGATCGTGGCACGTGTATTTTCCGTTTAGACGATCACACTCGTCGATTGTTTGATTCAGCTAAAATTTATCGTATGACAATTCCATTTACTCATGAGCAAATGAATCAAGCTCAAAAAGATGTTGTTGTTAAAAATGGCTTTAAATCTGCTTACCTACGTCCAGCAGCCTTCTATGGCGAAATTGGTTTAGGTCTAGCGGTTCCATTTAATACTGAAACTGACGTATTAGTTGCAGCAATGGAATGGGGCGCGTACCTAGGTGAAGAAGCGCTAGAAAATGGCGTTGATGCTGGTATCTCTAGTTGGAACCGTTTAGCCGCTAATACTATGCCTACTGGCGCAAAGGCTGGTGGTAACTACTTGTCTTCACAGTTAATCTCGATGGAAGCGCGTCGTCACGGTTATGGAGAAGGTATTGCATTAGACATTAACGGTATGGTTTCTGAAGGTGCAGGCGAAAACTTATTTGTAATCCGCAATGGCGTAGTTACAACAACACCAGTAACGGCTGCTATCTTACCAGGTATTACACGTGACACTATCATGACCTTGTTGCGTGATCGTGGTTATGAAGTTCGCGAACAAAACATTCCTCGTGAAGCCTTATATCTAGCAGACGAAATTCTTATGTGTGGCACAGCCGCTGAAGTAACTCCAGTACGTAGCGTAGACGGAATTAGTGTTGGTAATGGTAAACGTGGGCCAATCACTAAAGAAGTTCAAGATATGTTCTTTGGCTTATTTAATGGCACTACAGAAGACAAATGGGGTTGGTTAACGCCAGTTAAATAATTGCGTTGGCTCTATTTGCAATGAATTTTATGTAAAAAATAGTTTGTAATAAAAATTCAGAAACCGAGTGGCTCAAATTACTCGGCTTTTTTATACCTAAAATTTGGTTTTGAGGAAATATCAGGCGAAAAATTAAGTCGTTAACTATACTTCGAATGTACATTAAATCGAAGGTGGTCTCATGACACATATTTTTAAACTGACAGCGCTTACATTGGCTGTTATTACAGCTCCTGCAATTTCCAATGACGATATAAAAATATCTGGGTTTGGCAGCATCGTAGGTGGTGTTGTCCTTGAAGGTGACGGTTATTGGGCAAGAATGCCTGAAGCTGCAGGGCAATATGTCAGTGGTTTAGAGCTTAAAACAGAATCAAGAGTTGGCGTACAGGCTAGATATGCGATGACAGAAAAAACCTCTATTACAGGTCAGGTGATGCTTCGTGGTATAAATGAATTTAAACCTGATATGGAGTGGTTGTATGTGAGTCATCATATTACGCCAGACTGGAAACTCAATGCTGGCCAGATGCGCTTACCGGTTTATCATTTTTCCGACTACATGGATGTTGGCGTCGCTTACCCTTGGTTGCGCGTTCCTTCTGATGCCTATTCATTGGCGGTCACTAACTATCAAGGCGCGAGCCTTCAATATTCGTTAGATTACGACTGGGGTTGGAGTAACTTTCAGCTTTATGGTGGTCAACAAGATACAAACCCCAATAAATTGCTAAACGTAATTGGTCAATATGAACTAGAACAAGTTTATGATGATAACGGTAAGTTTATGGGGGTGAGAGACATTCAACGCACCAAAGATTATAAAGACATGAAGGGCTTAGTTATTGATACTCATGTTGATAACTTTGCACTTAGATTGTCTTATTTGCACGGTAGAGAAATATTTACGCATTACTTACCCGGGGATTATCCTGAAAGTCCTCTTTATGGTGGGGAGTGGGGAAGAACTCGTTTTATCGACATTTCATTACAATATGACAATGGTAAGATTAACGCGATTGCCGAGTGGAATAATTACCAAGGCATTTATACATCATGGTTTGCTTCTTTTGTTTATAGATTTGACAGGGTCTCGCCGTACATTTATTACACAACCTTTGAAAGTGAGCTACGAGGGATTGCACCCGGCGGTGCCAAAGCCGGCTTTGAAAGTTTTGTCGATGGCTCTATAGATAATGATTACAACACATTGGCTATTGGGGCACGATATGATGTGAACCCTCGTTTTGCTGTAAAAGTGGAGTGGCTAAACTTTAATGATGTAGGTGATGCTGCCGTTTTTATTGATCAAAATCAAGACGGTGATACGGACAGCCAAGCCTTCTTTGTTTCTCTCGACTTTACGTTTTAAGGGTGGGCAAATAATATGAAATTATTAGCAAGTATCTTTGTTTTATTTGTTTCTATGTCCGCCAGCGCAGACAATGTTGTTGTCATTAACAAAGAAAACAAAACAGAGTTATCTCTTTCAGATATTAAAAAAATATTTTTAGGCCGAAAAAGTTCTTTCAGCAATGGTGACCGGATTCGCCCAGTTACATTGATTGAAGGAAATGAAGTTAGAAAAGTGTTTAATCAAAGCTTTTTAAACAAATCAGAAGCACAGTACACGGGTTATTGGGCGAAAATGTCCTTTACAGGGCGAGCTGTTCCACCCGCTGAATTTGCGAATTCAGAAGCCGTCAAAGAGTATGTATCTAAAAATGGAAATGCTATTGGGGTTATGGATGAACAATCTGTTGATGATAGCGTGAAAGTAGTATTTAAGTTCTAATCTAAAGTCCTTGTTGCTCGTTATTCAAATTAAACAGCAACAAGGGTCCTAAGGATTGCATGGAGCGTTGTAATACTTACCTAAGTACGTAGTAAACTTCTTAACTGGCAAAGGTTTTGACCAAAAGTAACCTTGCCCATCTTGGCATTCTAATGTTGATAAAATACCTACAATAGACTCAACCTCTACGCCTTCAGCAACCACTTTTAAATCTAATTTACTGGCCATTTCTATAATGGCACATACTATTGCGTAATCTTGTTCGTCTTCTGCGAGTTTGCTGATAAATGACTTGTCTATTTTTATGGTCCCCACGTCAAAGCGTTTTAAGTACTCTAGGTTTGAATAACCTGTGCCAAAATCATCAATAGATAAGTTTATTCCCATTTCACGAATTGAGTTTAAGGTTTTTCTCAGCTTTTCACTGTCGTTAATAAAAAGGCTTTCGGTCAGTTCAACCTCTAACGCGGTTGGTGGCACGCCGGAGCAACTTATAGCTGTAGACAGCTGGCGCTCGACATTACTGCGCTGGAACTGAACTGGAGATAAATTAATGGCGATAACGAGTTTGTCATAACCCATATCAATCCAAAGTTTACATTGTTTACAAGCCTCCTCGATGACCCAATTGCCTATCTGTATAATTTGACCAGAGGTTTCTGCAACGGGAATAAAATCATCGGGAGAAATCATTCCTTTTGTTGGATGATTCCACCGTATTAAAGCTTCTGCAGAAGAGATTTTTTTCGAACGAATGTCTATTTTAGGTTGGTAATATAATTCAAATTCGTGTCGTTCGATGGCTTTTTCAATATCTTTAATTAATTCGGCCCTTGCTAAAACGGCGTCATTCATGGATTCAGTAAATGCCGTTACTGAGCCTTTGCTACTTTTTTTACACTCATACATGGCAATGTCGGCATATCGAATGACTTGCTGAAAGTCATCAGTTTGAAGCGGTGACAATACAACACCTGCTGTACTTGTTGTTTCAATATGATTATCGTTGATAAAAACAGGCCTAGAAATATTAAGTTGCAGATCAGCAGCTAACTCTAACGTTTGTTCTAGGGAGTTTACCTCCCCCAGAATTATAAGAAACTCGTCGCCACCAAATCGACATACCACATCTTTTGGTCCCAGCGCTTTTTCAATTCGACGAGACAAGGCGCATAACAACATATCTCCGGCTTGATGACCCAGCCCATCGTTAACCGCCTTAAAATTGTCTAAATCCAGAAAAATGACGCCAACATTGGTGTCGTTCGACATTGTTTTAGACAGTGCTTTATAAAAACAGGCTTCCGCGTGCATGCGATTGGGCAGTTTAGTGAGGAAGTCTAAATTCGCCAGTTTTTCAATTTCAGCTTTAGATTTTTGAACACGTTGATTTTCTCTGAACAATTGCACAACCAATCTCTGTAAATCTGTTGCTGTTAACCAAATGCAAAAAGCCATAAGGCTAAATATTGTTATAGATACCACACCATCATTTAAGGTTATAGGCGCAATTTCATTGGTATAAAGCCCTATTTCATTCACGATACTATTAGCTAGCAACAAAAATAGAATAATCATAAAAAATGCAATAAACAGACGATTATTCCCTAGGAGCGCAGCACTTAATAATACGATGGGAAAAGCCATTATAACTTCATCTCTTAAGCCTTGTTTTTGGAACATAAAATAGCCAATAGTAGACGTTAACACTAAAAGAAATAGGGACGTGGCATACTGCAAATGATGTTTTTTAATTAACCATAACGAGCAAACTAAAATAATGGCTGAACCACAAAGAATCGCGGCTTGATTATAATTTCCAATGAGCAAACGGTGAATAGCACTTAAAAAAGAGGTAATTATTGATGCCCAAATTAACTGTGTCAGTCGCAAAGACTTATACGTTGCATCATAGCTAGTTGTGCTGCTTAACGATCTGTTTTTCAAAAGGATGCTCCAGCATGGGAAATGATAGCTATGCCTGCTAATGTTCCTTAAATTTAGTTTTAAAAGTGATAAACGGCAAAAAAATATAAAAAATAAGAACTATTTCAGAACTCAATGCGACTATAAGAACAGGTAAAGGATATTAAGGAATGTTTTGTTTTTAATTCAAGACGATAAAAAGCTAATTGAAAAAGCACTGTCAGGCAATCAAAGTGCTTGGTGCAAATTAGTTAAACGACATGAAAAGGCAGTCTATGGCTACTTGTTGAGGATGACAGGTAATCAATCTGACGCGATGGATCTTATGCAAGATACCTTTATTGCTGTGTCTAGAAACCTTGCAGACTTTAGACAAGAAAGCTCATTCAAAACGTGGGCTTTGTCATTAGCTTATTACAAATGCATGGATTTTTATCGTCGCAATAAACTGGATGTCAGTGATGACGAAGACTTAGATTCCTTTGAAAGTAATAACAATCACTTGTGCCCAATAGAGAATTTACAAAAAATCCAGACAAGCCAGGAATTAATGAAAGTAGTGAATGACTTACCGTTTAATCAGAAAAATGTCATTGAGCTAAAGATATTTCAACAGCTGACCTTTGATCAAATTGCCGAGCAAACAGGCGTATCGACCAACACAGTAAAGTCGAGATTTTATGGTGCAATTGAGAAATTAAAAGAAACAATTAGGAGTAGTGAATATGCCGCATAATACACAAGAACAAGTATTAGAAAGCTTGTTTATTGCTTGGAGTGAAGGCCAGACGTTAACAAAATCAGAGCTGGCTAAATTAGAGGCTTCTCCAGTTTGGTCACAAAAAATGGTGTTAATAAATGCCTTAAACGAAGAACGAGTGGCTGCCGACGAATCATTAAATGTGCCGGAGTGGGATATCGCGAATTCCTATACACATGGTGTTCGTCTCAATCAAGGCCATGAACGTTCTTGGTGGAACAACAATGGACTTTCAATGTTAGCGATGTCCTGCTCAATACTTGTTGCATGTTTATTTGCCTTTGACATGAGAATCAGTGGGTCGCAGCTTGAAGCACAACAAGCTAAATACCTTGAGTGGCAAAACGAACAAAAACGGCAATTCCAAGCAGAACTGTTGAGATGGACAAAAGACAGTAATAACGAGTTACTGAATAGTTTGCAAAAATTTGAGAAAAAACAATCGGATAACACAGCAAAGCTCGCCAATTATCTTATTGAAAATAGTCGAATAGAGCGTCAAGAAGACATGCAAAGGATTGTACAGGCCATTCAGAACCAGCGCAGCGAAGATTTGCAATACGTTCAGTCTGAAATTGAAAATTTACAATATAAATTAAGCCTAGCGACCTATAACAATAATTCGATAGGTAATACGAATGGGACAACTTATGTCTCTGAAGAATAAGTAATTATTAATAATACACCGATAAATTTTAACTTGATTCCAAGTGTCCGCTTGGGTTTGGAGAACATATGAAACCGATATTTAATAAGTTGCTAGTGTCAGCAATTGTGACAAGTAGTTTAGTGGCGACGTCATTTAATACTAATGCTAAAAATGAAATTGACGCTGAACACTTTGAGCACGTGAAACGTGATATTAAGTTAATGTCTACCATTCTAAAGACATCATTAAAAGACAAAATGGGTCGTTATTCTGGTCGTATAAAAGGCAGATATTTAGCCAATCAAGGTTTAGTATTTGAACTTGGTGCAGTGGACGGTTTTGTTGCTCCTAATGTTTTTCATGGTGATGAAGACAACGAGTTTATAACAGAGCGAACATTCACTATTGCGCCTGTGTTGCCACCAATGCCACCTAAACCATTTAAGGCTTCGGGTTCAGAAGAGAACAGTTTAGAGCAAGAAATTGAAGAGTCAGTTGAAATCATGATGGAGACTGAAAATACAGAACACATTATTGAGATGACTCACCACGATTTAGACGAAATTGAATATGAAATCCATAGAGCAACCGTATTTGCTGACTCAACAGGTCATTTGTCTCCTCAATTAGAACGAGAAATGCGAGAAAAGAAAAAGGTACTTCGCTCTAAACAAAGAGAATTTTCTAAAAAGTCCAATAAGTTAGAGCGTCAAATTAGACAATTAGAACGTGAAATTAGAGATGCAGAAATGGTGAGCGAGATGAACGACAAAGATGCCAGTAAAGAAGTGAAAGCATTAGAGTCAGAAATGCAAACATTGAACAAAAAGCTCGCGACCATAAATGCTGAAATGAAAAGTTATCATCAAGAAGTGAAAAAGTTAGCAGATAAGGCTAAGCAGGAACTGGCTAAAAAACGCGAAAAAGTAGCAAAAGACATGGAAAGCACCATTGGTGAAGTGGTTTGTGATTTTAGTGGAGGCTTAAAAAGTCTGAAAAAGGACAAGTATCTATCGTTCTTTATCAATAACTCATCGCAGCGTTATTACGTATTTAATCAAAACGATATTAAAAAGTGTAACGACGGCAAAATAGATTATAAAACACTAATAAACCGTGCAGTTCAATATCGATTATAAGCGTTAAAAAGGGGTAACAATCACCTCTAACATTCGCTATTAAAAAGTTAGCCACATGATAGAGCGTTCATTCTGAAAGCGCGCAAACCGCAAATAGGAAAAACGTTCAATATTATGTGGCTTTTTCATTTCAATTTACAAGATACAAAGGCACAATGACTTTCTTTTGACATTAACTGGGAAGTGATTGATCCGTGGAAAATTTTAATCTTCAATTTGACCAAGCTGAGATAATAATTGGCCTTCTAACCATCGCAGCGTTAGCAGTAATTATCAAACTAATTAAAGATCTTTCTAGCGCCAAAAATGACGCCCAATCTCTTGCAATACAATTACAAGAATACACATTTAACGCTCAGCAAAACCAAGTTAAAATTGACGAACTAAACGCGGCAATCAAAACTTCTCAGTCACGCGCTGAAAGCTTTGAAACACAAACTAACTTGGCACGCCAAGAGGTGGCTTCATTAAAGGCTGAATTACAAGGGTTTACCACCCGATTAGAAGACCGCGATCAACAAATAGCAGAGTTAAAGCAAACTGCGCATCAACAATTGCAAGATCTTGAACAACGCCAACAACGACTTATGGCCGTGAATTCTGAATTAACGGAAATGAAAACCAGCCTGTCTGAAAAACAACAATACTTTGAGCAACAACAGGCGCAAGTTGAGCAGCAGAAAGAACAATTAAAAACAGAATTCACTAACCTTGCCAATAAAATATTAGACGAAAAAAGTAAGTCGTTTAGTCAATCGAATAAGTCTGAGCTAGATTCTATATTACAACCATTTAAAGAACAGGTTGAAGGCTTTCAAAAACGTGTTAATGAAGTGCATAGCGAATCAATAAAAGGCCAAGCTACGGTCAGTTCTGAACTGAAAAAAGTATTAGAAGTTGGTATGCAGATGACATCGGAAGCAAACAACTTAGCGACCGCATTAAAAGGTGATAAAAAAACCACCGGTAACTGGGGCGAGATTCAACTTGAGCGTACGTTGCAGCTAGCTGGTTTAATGAAAGGCGACCATTATGATACCCAAGAGAACTTGGTCGATGATGAGGGTAATCGACGTTTACCCGATTTTGTGATTAAGCTGCCTGATAACAAACATATCGTTATTGACAGCAAAGTGTCATTGGTTGCCTATGACAAAGCGATAGCAGCAGAAACCGAATCTGAAATGGCCGCAGCACTAGATGAACATTGTGGCGCTATTAAGAATCATATAAATGATTTATCTAAAAAGGATTATTCCAACCTGATAGGTTTGCGAAGTCCGAGTTTTGTATTAATGTTTATGCCAATAGAGCCGGCTTACATAGAAGCGTTAAAACATAAAAAAGACATGTTTAACTTTGGTTATGAAAAGAATGTCATTTTAGTGTCGCACACAACCTTGATGCCTATTTTAAAAACAGTGGCTAACTTATGGCGTATTGAACAGGGCAATGCCGAGGCGAAAGAAATAAGCCTTAAAGCGGGCGAAATTTATAACCAGGTTTGTGTGGTTGCAGAACGACTTCATAAACTAGGTAAAACGCTAAATACCGTTAGCAATCAATATAATGATACGGTTAAGGGCTTAGCAGGAAAACAAGGGTTGGCGGGCAAAGTAGATCGTTTTAATCAACTTTCAAATAAAGTGACAAAAACAATGCCGCAACTTGAACCAAACCATACTGATTTTGAGTATGAACGATTAGATTTAATCGCAGAAGCTGTAAATACAGAAACTGTAAATACAGAAGAAGGCAATGACTAATGCAAGACCAACAAGAAGCGTTCAAACAAAAACGAAAGTTCATCGTTCGTTTAGGAAAAATGCTTCATAAATATGGCACTCCCGCGTACAGACTAGAAGCGCACTTAATGACGTTAGCCGACGCATTAGGCCTTCGTTCATCTTTTATTATATCGCCAACCTCCATGACATTTGTTTTATGGACAGAAGGTCACGAAGATGAATATACGCATGCAGCAAGGGTTAATCCTGGTGACTTAGACATGGGTTCTTTGTCGCGAACCGACGACGTGGTTGATTTGGTTTTAGGTGGTGAGCTTAGTGTTGAAGAAGCACAAGTTCGTCTAGATGAAATTGAGTTTATGCCTAATCCATATGGTCGTTGGGCTACCGCCTTGTCATTTGCGCTATCAGGCAGTGCCTTTGCAATGTTGATGAATACCAGCTGGAATAACGCGTTGTGGGCAGGTCTATTAGGCATCGTAGTTTATATTTTTATTCTTTGGGCTGAACGCTCAAAGGGCATTGCCAATATGTTGGAGCCTTTAGTTGCAATGATGTCGGCGATGGGCGCGTGTGCGATTGCGGCTTATATAGACCCTGGTATTAATATTCGATTAACGGTTTTGTCATCAATCATTGTTTTAATTCCAGGCTTAGCATTAACCATAGGTTTACAGGAATTGTCGGCACGACACTTAGTATCAGGAACGGCAAAGATCATGGATGCTATCATGATGCTCTTTAAGCTTTATTTTGGTGCCTTTGTGGGTGTTGAAATTGGCCAAATGCTATTTGGTAAAGTTGACTTTGTCGCCTCTGAATTGTTGCCTTCGTGGACCGCATGGTTAGCCATATTTATTTTAGGCTGTTCACTTATCATTGCCTTTAGAACACGAAGACGTCATATGCTTTGGTCATTAGCAATCGGATTTGTTGCGTATGCATCAAGCCATTATGGCGCGACGTATTTTGATGTTGGCATTGGCGCATTCTTAGGTGCATTTATGGTTGGTCTCTACGGTAATATGTTCACGAGGGTTGCCAACGCGCCTGCAGTAATAGTAACGATGCAGGGATTAATTGTGTTAGTACCTGGTAGTAAAACCTTCATAAGCCTTAACTCATATATTGTAGGCGAAGGGTTTGTTGCAGCAGAAACGGCGGGTCAGCAGTCGTTGATCATTCTTATGTCATTGGTTGCCGGATTAATTTTTGCAAACTCGGCACTTCCGCCTAAAAAAAGTCTATAACCCCTATTGCAGTTGATTGTTCAAATATTGTTCATTCAGCTGCATTTCATCGATTAAAATTTGCACTCACCTCATAAACGTTATAGGTTATTTTTGTTGAATAAAAAATAATCGATATCAACACTGGGCCATCCTAAGTGGTTCAGCAATATAAAAATAATAATTAAAAAACATTCGGGGAATACTAAAGCGAGTCATCAACCTTGGTTGAATTGATGGTTTTTAGTGCTGATTTGGGTTGTACAGAACTCCTCTCGTGTTTTTCATTATGGAGGATTCTGTGTGACTGCTAAGCAATTAAGTTGGTTATTACCGGCTGCCGTTTTTGCTAATACCGCTGTGGCAGGCGATATGCGTCTGAACATGACAAAAGGGGTGACGGACGTTAGTGCAAATGTTTACGATTTGCATATGATCATCTTCTATATCTGTTGTGTCATCGCAGTATTAGTATTTGGAGTAATGTTTTATTCAATGCTCCATCACCGCAAGTCTAAAGGCGTAACACCTGCCAATTTCCACGAAAGCACAAAGGTGGAAATCATTTGGACCGCTATCCCATTCATCATTCTTATTGGTATGGCTTTCCCTGCAACCAAAACCTTGATCAATATGGAAGATACCAGCGATGCTGATCTCACCATTCAAGTCACCGGCTCTCAGTGGAAATGGCACTATAAATATTTTGATCATGAATTAGAATTTTATAGCTTGTTAGCAACCGCACCAGAGCAAATCAAAAACCAACGTGAAAAATCAGAGAACTATCTTCTTGAAGTTGATCGTCCGCTTGTTATCCCAACCGGTAAAAAAGTACGATTCTTGATCACGTCTGATGATGTTATCCATTCATGGTGGGTTCCTGATTTTGCTGTTAAAAAAGATGCTAACCCAGGGTTTATCAATGAATCTTGGACCAAGGTAAATGAACCTGGCATTTATCGCGGTCAGTGTGCTGAGTTATGTGGTAAAGACCATGGCTTCATGCCAATTGTGGTTATTGCTAAAGACCCTGCTGACTTCGACACTTGGATGAAAGAACAATCTGAACTGGCTCGAATTGCAAAAGAAGAAGAACAAAAACTTCTAGCAATGAATATGTCGTATGAAGAGTTAATGACGGTTGGTGAAAAAGCTTACAACGCCAATTGTGCAGCATGTCACCAAGTTTCAGGCGAAGGTATTCCGGGCGTATTCCCTGCTCTTAAAGGCAGCAAAATTGCGACGGAAGACTTAGCGGCACATATCGACATCGTTGTTAACGGTGTTCCAGGTACAGGCATGCAGGCTTATGGCAAACAACTCGGTCTTAAAGACTTAGCCGCGATTGTTACTTATGAGCGTAATGCTTGGGGTAATAACACGGGCGATGCTGTTCAGGCTGCACAAATCAACGCATATCTAACCAATCAATAAGGAGGCATATTATGAGTTCTAATGAAACTACAGCAGTTTATCATTCAAACGATGGTCATGAACACCACGATCATGAACATCATGGTGCTCCTAAAGGCATTATGCGTTGGATACTAACCACTAATCACAAAGATATCGGTACGCTTTATTTATTGTTTTCACTATTAATGTTCTTCATTGGTGGTGCAATGGCAATGGTTATCCGAGCTGAATTATTCCAGCCTGGCTTACAAATTGTAGAGCCTGATTTCTTTAATCAGATGACCACGGTACATGGTTTAATCATGGTGTTTGGTGCGGTTATGCCAGCCTTTGTTGGTCTAGCAAACTGGATGGTTCCTATGATGATTGGTGCGCCAGATATGGCACTACCAAGAATGAATAACTGGAGCTTCTGGATATTACCTTTTGCGTTTTTAATCCTACTTATGTCTTTGTTTATGGAAGGCGGCGGCCCAGCGTTCGGTTGGACTTTCTATGCGCCTCTATCAACAACGTATAGTAATGACAGCACCGCGTTTTTTGTATTCTCGGTTCATATCATGGGTATCTCATCTATCATGGGTGCGATAAACGTAATTGTTACTATCTTTAACCTTCGAGCACCAGGCATGACCTACATGAAAATGCCTCTGTTTGTATGGACATGGTTAATCACTGCCTTCTTGTTAATTGCCGTTATGCCTGTATTGGCAGGCGCGGTAACTATGGTACTAACGGATAAATACTTCGCCACCTCATTCTTTGATGCGGCCGGTGGTGGTGATCCTGTTATGTTCCAGCACATATTCTGGTTCTTTGGTCACCCTGAAGTGTACATGATGATATTGCCAGCCTTTGGTATTATCTCGCAAATTGTACCTACCTTCAGTCGTAAACCGTTATTTGGTTATGCTTCAATGGTTTATGCAACAGCCTCAATTGCGGTGTTGTCATTTGTTGTTTGGGCTCACCATATGTTTACAACGGGGATGCCACTCGCAGGTGAATTGTTCTTTATGTACTTCACCATGCTGATATCGGTGCCCACCGGTGTGAAAGTCTTTAACTGGGTCGCTACTATGTGGCGCGGTGCATTAACCTTTGAAGTCCCAATGATGTTCTCAATCGCGTTTATCGTATTGTTTACCATTGGTGGCTTGTCGGGATTAATGTTGGCGATTACACCAGCTGACTTCCAGTATCACGATACGTACTTTGTAGTAGCTCACTTCCATTACGTACTAGTAACCGGCGCGATATTCTCCATTATGGCGGGCGCTTATTATTGGTTACCAAAATGGACCGGGCACATGTTTGATATCGGTTTAGCGAAGGCACACTTCTGGTTATCGTTAATTTCGGTAAACGTTTTATTCTTCCCAATGCACTTTGTGGGACTAGCAGGTATGCCTCGTCGTATTCCTGACTATGCCACTCAATTTGCAGACTTTAATGCAATCATCAGTATTGGTGGGTTTGCCTTCGGTCTGTCGCAACTGTTGTTTGTAGCGGTTGTGTATAAGTGTATTAAAGGCGGAGAAAAAGCAACTGACCAAGTTTGGGAAGGCGCTGAAGGTCTTGAATGGGAGGTGGCGTCGCCAGCTCCTTATCATACCTTTGAAACACCACCGAAAATTAAGTAAACATAGCGGCCACGTTCTTCGAATAAAGAGCGTGGCCCTTATTTAAATTAATATTGTAATTAAAAGTACTAACGAATTAACAAGTAACGCTTAAGGTCTGGCATGAACGACGATCGAAACCAAGCAAGTCATAATGAAGAACACGGTGTGTCGGATGATAAGTCATCAGGCAATCTATCAGATAAGCCGGTTACAATTGATAATACCAAGCTCATTAAAAAGCTGGTTTTTACTATTGTCTTCATGTTTGGTTTTGCGTTTGCTTTGGTGCCTTTATATGACGTGTTTTGTGAAGTAACCGGACTCAACGGTAAAACAAATACGACGGCAGCGGTTAAGTCAGGTCAGATAGATACAAGCCGTATTATTACGGTGGAATTTATCGCAAGAACCCAAGGCAACTTGCCATGGACTTTTGCTCCTGAAGTTAAGCGCATGAAAGTACATCCAGGCGAAATGCATAATGTTAATTTTTTAGTATCAAACCAATCAGCAAACGACATGGTGGTGCAAGCGGTTCCTTCAGTAAGCCCAGGTTTAGCAGCAACCTATTTTAATAAAATAGAATGTTTTTGTTTTAATCAGCAACCGCTAGAAATGGGCCATAAAGAAGAGTTGGGATTACAGTTTTATATTGATCCTGAATTACCGAAGGAATACACCACGGTTACTTTGTCATACACCTTGTTTGACATAAGTAAGCAATTAGAAAAGTCAGCGTTTGATGACTTGTTTGCTGAAACTGAATAATTATTGTTCATAGAGAGGGCAATTAAATGTCTGAAGAATATCAAAAGTATTATGTGCCAGCGCAAAGTCCTTGGCCAATTGTAGGCGCGATAGGTCTTTTCTGTATTGCGTTTGGTGCTGGTGGTTATGTAAACGACGTAACTAAAGGCGTATCAGGTTACAGCGGCTATCTTTTACTGGCCGGCATATTCACTATTATCTTTATGTTAGTGGGTTGGTTTAGAAATGTTATCGACGAGTCTATGAATGGACTATACAGCCCGCAGTTAGACCGTTCGTTTAAACAAGGCATGAGTTGGTTTATCTTTTCCGAAGTCATGTTTTTTGGTGCATTTTTTGGCGCATTGTTTTATGCCAGAATGTTCTCGGTACCGTGGTTAGGTGGTGCAAGTAATAATGTTAGTACTCATGAAGTACTGTGGCCAGCGTTTGAAGCTGTTTGGCCGCTTGTGACTACTCCAGATGGAACAAAAACAGAAGCAATGGGCTGGGGCGGACTGCCGTTATACAACACTATTATTCTTATGATTTCATCAATTACACTGCACTTTGCACACGTTGGTTTAGAAGAGAATAAACGTAAACAACTTAAAATAGGCTTAGGCGTTACTATTTTATTAGGCTGTATTTTCTTAGTATTACAGGTGGAAGAGTATATCCACGCATACCAAGAAATGGGCTTAATGTTATCAAGTGGTATTTACGGGAATACGTTCTTCCTACTTACTGGCTTCCACGGAATGCACGTAACGTTAGGCACAATAATGCTTATTATCATGTTCTTTAGAATCGTGATTAAAGACCACTTTACGCCTGAAAACCATTTTGGTTTCCAAGCTTCAAGCTGGTATTGGCATTTTGTTGACGTAGTTTGGGTAATGTTATTTATCTTTGTTTACATTCTTTAATAAAACAAAGATTGTAGAAAGCTGTAAGGCTTTATAAGAGCCAGAAATGGCTCTTTTTAATTCAGGTCTTCAGGGTAATAATCACTCATTGTTATGTTGAAGACCGAATTAAATTTAGTGCGACAGGTATGGGTTTGGATTAGGTTGAATAACACCCAATGCCATCAGTACTAATAAGAATATGAAAAGTCCGGCGGTAAACAGCAACCGTCGTCCAATAAAGTGTGACATCTTAGGCTTATCTGAATTGCCCGTTTTATCACCTTTTAGAATGCTGAACATCGCTTTAAATAAGTTATATATTATTAAAAGTAATAAAACGACAATGATGATTTTTATTATTATTTCCATTGTCTTACCTATTAGTTAGTAGTTGGGTTAAGTCGAATATTGTGATTGTTTTCCATCGTTTCCACTTCAGTCTCTGGTCTGTGTTAGTCACTTTGACTGCTTTTTTGATTTTGTGCAAGTTAGGCTTCTGGCAACTTGAACGTGCCTCAGAAAAACAAACCTTGTTAGATAAAAACAGCAAAGACCAAGTCATCTCTATCGAACAGTTTGAACAAATTTCATTACAAGATTTGAACCTTCAAGATCTGAGCTTACAAGGTCAGCACTTACGAGGAATAGACGGTAAAAAAATCACCTTAAAAGGTGATCTTAACAATCAAGAAATTTGGCTAATCGACAACAAAGTTTTTAATGGCCAAGTTGGTTATTCGGTTTTAGTACCATTCACGTTAACTGACCTAGAGGCCAAACCAACGATTCTATTGGATTTAGGCTGGTGGCCTGGAATGCGTTCGCGCGACATTCTACCCGATATTACCTTACCAAAAACAATTTCAGCGACGGGTTTAATAAAAGCATCAAACTTTGAGCAATTTACGCTTAACAAAATCGTTGAGACAGCAAGTGACACCGGTAATGCCTGGCCTAAGCGTATTCAAACTGCGGAATCTGCTTTGCAGTTCTATTCGCAATTACATTCAGCAAAATCAGTACATTTACCAATTATTATTTACGCAGAATCAAATACCATCGATGAGCACCAACAATTATATAAACCCGTCGTTATGCCGCCAGAAAAACACGTCGCCTATGCGGTGCAGTGGTTTTTAATCGCGTTTGCATCACTGGTGATATTTATTTTTGCGAGTCGAATACCAACCAAAAAAGGGAATAATCATGAAAGCTAAATCATTCTTTGGAATCTTCGCGGCAATGGCTATCGTGCCATTAGTATTAGCCTATTTAGTCTTAAAAATGGAATGGTTTACGCCAGCAGTCACTAATAAGGGTGAGTTTTTAGATCATGAAGTGGTTGTTCAAATCCCTACTGAAACACCAATGTGGAGCGTTGTCTATCAACCAGGCGCAGGGCAATGTAACGATCTGTGTATTGAACAGCTTTATGGATTAAATCAAACATACATTGCCTTAGGTAAATTACAAAAACGCGTTAATGCTTGGGTTTTAGCCGACCAAT
Source organism: uncultured Psychrosphaera sp. (assembly GCA_963925625.1). Classification (GTDB taxonomy): domain Bacteria; phylum Pseudomonadota; class Gammaproteobacteria; order Enterobacterales; family Alteromonadaceae; genus Psychrosphaera. The sequence continues at coordinate 482 of CAWUUQ010000161.1, read as the reverse complement.
TTGACCTGCAAGAATATCCTGCAGCTAAACTGACAGCTGTGCAAAATCAAGAGCTTAAAGCTGGTTATTTATATGTCATCGACCCTATGGGTAAAGTGATCTTAAGATACGCTGGAAGTGCAAATCGAGAAGACACTATTAAAACTAGTAAAGACATACTTTCTGATTTGAAAAAGCTGTTAAATTATGCTCGTATAGGTTAATAAAACTTATTAAAAGTTAATAAAAAAACATCCTTAAAAAAAACAATAATAAAAAGGGATCACCATGTTAAATCTACGCTACAAAATGTCGTTAATCGCACTCGCAATGGTGTGTGTCGTGATTATACTTGGTGCGTACACTCGTTTGACTGACGCAGGTTTAGGTTGCCCTGATTGGCCAGGATGTTATGGCTTTTTAACGGTACCAACAGGCGAAGCTGAAATCATTGCGGCTGAGTCTGCATTTCCAGAACGTCCAGTTGAAGCTCACAAAGCTAG
>CAWUUQ010000160.1:0-10411 GCA_963925625.1 uncultured Psychrosphaera sp. | reverse complement strand
GATGAATCAATTTCACCTGAAATTACCTGAACCATGCTAATTTCTGAATCACCTTGACCTGCGTTTGCCGATACTTCTATCGTCGCTACATTCTTGCCTGGTAGTTCAAGGAATTTGCCAGTTTGAGGATTTTTAACCGACTTTCCTGGTAAATAGATTGCTAATTTAGTGCCAGGCACTAAACCTTGTGACGCGCCGCCTGCAATGATTAAACTGTCTTTTTCTGCGCTAAGAATGTATGACTTCCAAGGCATGTCTAAAAGGTTATTCATAATATTCGCGACAAGCTTAGATATTGCTGCTGAAATAGCCTTGTCATCTAAAGCTGTGTTGTAAGCTGCTAATTCACCAACCCCAAATACTCGATTAGCTTCTGATGTAGCAACACCTGTTGCTTCTTCTGAATAAACAACTTCTGATGTTTTTACGTTAACTAAACGAACATTTACTGTGGCACGCGCTTTTTGAACTTTATTTCGAGAAAAAACACCGACTTCGCTCGTTGTTTCTCTACCGAATTCAGAAATAGAGCCTAACAACATATAGTCAGCTCCAATACGCTGCCTGTTATTTGTTTCTTGTGCAATCAAAGCATCATCAGGACGCTCAAGCATAATAAATTTGCCACTTGCTGTTAGTCGTGAAGCAAGTATGTCAGAAGCTTGTTTGCCTAAACGGTTGCCGTTTTTATCGACATTAGAAAATAGTCCACCAGAACGTTTTGTTTCATCGGAAAAACGCGCAATGGCAACTAGTCGTTTTAATCCAACGTCTTTTTCTTCAACGGTTGGTGCGATTTGAGATTTGTTTTTAACAGGAGCGTTAAGTTTTTCTTGTGTTGCAGACGTACAGGCAGAAATTGCTAGTACCATACCGATAATTGGTAGGATTCTCATTTTCATCCATCCTTAATGATTAATTTTATTAATAATAGTCGTATATGAATTAATCAGTCAACCTTGAATTGAACACTTTTTTTTAATTATTTTCAATCAAAGAGCCAACAGAAAGAATGAGGCGATAAAAGGTTAGTTTTTAAATTGAGGTGGCAACTCCACCAGCCACATCCCGGCACACGAGTCACTAGCTGTGGCTGCTCCCTTCCGGGCCTGACCAAGTTAACCAGCTATCGTTGCGAGAGAACCAATAGAGTTACCATAATAGTGCTGCTTAAATAACAATTTGTTACCTGAGCGGCGCGAATTATTACGTAATACAGACTGAGTTGCAAGATGAATAAATAAAACAAAGTTTGATTGGTTAATTATTGAGTAAAGTCTTTTTTCTGCTAATTTTATAACGTAGGCTACCGCCTTTGTAGACCGATATTCCCTAACTAGGACGTTAATACCTAATCATGTTATTTAGTCAGCCTAAAGAACCACCTAAAATTGGCCTTATATTAACCGGCGGCGGAGCTCGTGCTGCTTATCAAATAGGTGTTTTAAAAGCCATCATGACCCAATTGCCAAGGAACCAAAAGTCCCCTTTTAAAGTTATCAGTGGTACTTCGGCCGGTGCAATTAATGCAGTTACTTTAGCAACACATGCATCTTGCTTCAATTTAGGTGTTAAAAAGTCTGAGTGGGTTTGGAAGAATTTTACGACAAATCAAGTATATGTCAGTTCTTGGTTTGGGGTTTTTTCGCATTTATTTCAAAACTTCATGTCGAGATTTACAAAAAATGGGCAGGAGCGAGCCACAAGCTTATTAAATAACGAACCGCTCAAACAATTGTTAAAACAAGTCGTTAATTTTCAAAGGATTGATAGAAACATACTGAGTGATCACCTAACCGCTATTTCGGTCTCGGCATCTAGTTATACCGATGGCGATTCTATCGCTTTTTTCCAATCTAGTGAACGTGGCGAGTGGCAACGGGCAAAACGAAAAGGTGTAAAAACTGTACTAACCGCACGGCATTTAATGGCCTCCTCAGCTATTCCACTTATGTTTCCGAGCATTAAAATTGGCGATAGTTATTTTGGTGATGGTGCTATTCATCAGCTTTCACCTCTTAGTCCTACCATTCACTTGGGGGCCGAAAAAATATTGATCATTGGTGTAGAACAACCTGATAAAGATAAATATTATGGCAAGTCAGAATTTCACCCAAATTCAGCGGCTATTACTGGCCATTTATTAGATACCGTTTTTACTGACTCGCTAAACTCAGACTTGGAGCGGCTAGAACGTATTAACCGAACTTTGGACTTCGCTTCTGGAGAAGATACTGGACTTAAGAAGATTGAAACGCTTTCGATTAACCCAAGTCGCGACTTTAACAAACTTGCTAGAAACTATTACAGACATTTGCCTCCTGCCATTCGTTTTCTAATGCGATTTTTTGGTGTGAAACCGAATGTTGATTCAGCGTTATTAAGTTATATATTGTTCGAAAAACCCTTCACAGAAAAGCTAATTGACGTTGGTTATGAAGATGGATTAAATCAGTTAGATGAAATCATGTCATTTTTAGAGCTTGAGCCTACGCCGATAAAAAAAGGTAAAGCCTAATTAATCAAACAAAACTAAAAGATACCTACTTATTAAGTCTAGTTATTAAATCTAGCCAGTAAGTAGGTAACGTTCAATTCGTTCAACACGTCGTGGTTTGCCTTTAACAACAATGATATCTTGAGCTTGTACTATCGTATCTAGGTCTGGGTTTGCAAGTTCAAGGTTGTCTCTTCTTAACCCGATTACATCAACACGACGTTCTATAATGTTCAACTCTGCTAAAGTTTTTCCTACGGCGTAAGCCTCATTGGGTAATGAAATAGCATGGATAAACTCTAGTAAATCTCTACGGTCTGCTGATATTTCAGTGCCTTCACCTTGATAAAAGCCATGCATATGTCCATAACGGTTTTCGCGCTCTTTTCGAATACGTCTTAAAACTCTCGACATTGGAACACCAGACTCAAAGAGAACTTGCGAAACCAACATTAGGCTTCCTTCACTCTCTTCTGGCACAACTTGGTCTGCTCCTTCACTGAGAATAAACTCCATATGCTCATCCGAGCGTGTACGAACCATTATTCTGGCTTTACTCGACAATTCTTTAACGTTATTAATAACTGTTTGAGTTTTTGTTAAATCGCCAAAGGTAATAACAACTAACTTAGCATCATTGACCTTGGCAGCCGTTAGAATAGCCTTGTCTCTAGCATGACCATATTGTACGTTTTCGCCGGCTGCTTGAGCCTCAGAGACACGAATAGGATCAACATCTAATACGACGTATGGAATGGCTTCTGATTTTAAGAATCGACTAACGGTTTGACCAACTCGACCAAAACCACAGATGATGACATGATCTTTAAGTGTGGTTTCAAATTGAGCGTCTTCTTGTTCAAAGTGCTGCGGATCTCTAACACCAAAAAATCGCCCACCCCAATTTATGATACGTTTGTCTTCATTAATGATTAATGGAGTAACCGCCATACTAATCACGCCAATTCCAAGTAATGCTGCTGATGTACCAGCAGATAACAAGTCAAACTGCTGTGCTAATGCAACAAGTACAAATCCAAACTCTCCCATTTGGAACAGCATCAATCCCGCTGACCATCCGTCATCGCTTGACTCCCCAGCCATTACTGCGAGGTGCCTAATAATTAGAGTCTTTATCAACAACATGATTAAGATGCCCGATAGAATTAATGGCCATTGTTGAATCATTGCAAATAGATCTAAAGACATACCAACTGAGATAAAAAACAGCCCCATAAGAATGTCTCTAAATGGCCTAATATCTGCTTCTAATTGATGTTTATATTGGCTTTCGCTTAACATCATGCCCGCTAAAAAAGCGCCTAAAGCCATTGATAAGCCGAAGAAGCTTGTTAAAGTTCCCGCTAATACTGTTACTAATATCGCAGTCAAAACAAATAATTCATCTGTGCGTACTTGCGCAACTTGATTAAACAGTTTAGGCAATATCCACTTTCCTACAGACAACAAAATTGTGACAACTAATGCGCCTTTTCCTAGCGCTAAAAGAATGGCTGTAAAGACGCCACTTTCACCTGTGCCGCCAAGCAATGGAATAGCTATTAGGAAAGGCACAACGGCAATATCTTGGAATAACAAAATACTTATCGCGATTTGTCCTCGCTTTGATTGTGTTAAACCCGTTTCATTTAAAGATTTTACAACAACGGCTGTAGAAGAAAGTGCAAAAATACTGCCTATGACAAATGCGCTACTCCAGCTCTGGTCAAGAGCAACAACAATTAGCATGACAATAATGAGGGTTATTATGACTTGTGCACTACCAACGCCAAAAACTAGGTGTCGCATAGCGATCAATTTAGGAACGGAGAATTCTAGGCCTAGACTAAATAGTAGAAAGACGATGCCTAGTTCTGCAACTAAGACCAAATCTTGAGGATTTTCTATCACTCCAAAAACCTGGGGACCAGCAACAACACCTGCAACTAAATATGCCAATATTGCAGGCATGCGGAAACGCTTAAATAACCATACTAAAAAGACAGAAGTGGCTAGTAAAAAAATGAGTTCAACAAAAAATCCATGATCCATAAGCTAACGCTGCCGCTCCTTTATATACTGTTAAAAATTTTATTGATGATTGTTGTTGGCAATGCTTTGCCGACGGTATTTTGTCAGTTTAGCAGAAGAAATTAATCTCGAATCATTTTTCTATAATTATCAGCTTATTGCATAACTGGCACGACTTTCGCTTAGAACCTTATATCTCTAGAATTTAGAACTACACACGGGGGCAATAGTGGATTTTATAAGTCACTTAGATGTCATTAATCCAGAAACCAATGACTTGTTTCAGAGTCACTGGACCAATACAAGTGCGTCTTTTCAAGACCCGGTGTCATTGACGGAACAATTACAAACTACACTCGATATTGAGCAGCTGTTGAGTATATTTTTACACGGAATTTCAAATAGCTATAAAATTATGGCGATTGAATTAGACACCTATCATGGCCAATTCAGTACAGGCTTAAAAACTGAAGAAGCCGATCAGCTTTCATTACCTATTCGAATCAATGATCGATTGATGGGTCGCTTGACCTATTATTCACGAAAGCCAATTACTGACATTTTTTTGTCTTCGTTAAGCCATTTTCAGAAAAGGTTAGTTTTTCCACTTCGAAATGCATTGGCGTTTTGGCAATTGCAACAAGTCGCATTAAAAGACCCTTTAACTGCAGCTGGCAACAGAGCCAATTATGACGACAGTCTTAGCCGAGCAATTGTGTCTGCTCAAAGAAATAATAAGCCATTCGTTTTAATGATTTTAGATTTGGATAACTTTAAACAAGTTAATGACCGATTTGGACATCAGACTGGCGATCATTTATTAATAAGCTTTGTGACTATTGTTAATCAATGCCTTCGTGGTAACGATCAGCTTTTCAGGTTTGGTGGCGACGAGTTTGCGATCATTCTAGAACAAGATAATTTAGAATCCGCCCAAGTGGTGACTGAACGTTTACAACAAGAGATTCTGAAATCAGAAATCAACTCGGTTTATAAAGTTGGTGTAAGTTTAGGTTGTACCTTATGGTCTAAGCAAGATTCGTCAGACACCTTGTTTGCAAGGGCGGATAGCGCTTTATACGAAGCGAAGCGCGCTGGTAAAAATTGTTTAAAAACCGCTTAGTCAATCACCGCAACTTTTAAATGCGATTGAAATGGAAGATTGATCGCAAATCCTACCACCGCAGCAAGCTCATCGTTTATATATAACATTGGAACGCGATTTCGTAGCCAAGCCGGACAACCTTGCTGTTTTAAATAATCGTTTACCTTCTTACTACCTGATGTTTCATTAGGTTGTATTCGATCACCGCTTTGTTGCCATTTAACAACAATTTTTTTATCCAAAACACGATCTGTCGTTATGTCAATTGAGTGAGCTTTGGGCCAACTAATAATAAGCTTCTTATTCGCCCCAATACTGCCCACTGGCAAAAAGATTGATGATTCTTGAATTTCAATGTCTTGCGGAATTTCACTATCAAGCCAATTTGAACAAAAAAGATAATGCCGATAACGTCTGAGTTCATATCCGTTAAAAGTAATTTTGGGTTGCTTATCTTGTTCCGCCTTTAATAAACTTTCTTTTATTTCCATTATCAGTTTTCGAGACGGTACTATCCCACATTGCTGCTCAACGTACATTCTCAAAAGCTCTTGTTGTTTTGCCTCAGCTTTAGCTTGCCATTTAGTCAGGTTTAACGCCGTTAAACCAAATATATCCGACTCAATAATGGTTGCTAAGTCTTCTTGCAGGTAATCGTTTAATAACGTGTTATTGGCATTTAGATGCTCTGTAGAGATATTCACAGCATTCGCATAGTGTGGCCATCTTGAAAGCAGCAACGGTGAAATTTCATTTCGGATATAATTTCTATCAAAGTTTATACTTTGATTACTTTCATCTTCAACCCAATCTAACATCGTTTCCTTTGCATAGTTCAACACAGCTAGTTTACTGAAAGGCAATAGAGGTCTAGCCAATTTAATAGACTTTGATCGCCCTTGCTGGTTTGGCAACAGACTAACTTGAGACATTGCGCTTAAACCACGTGCTCCAGATCCTCTTGAAAGCCTTAATAAAAACGTCTCTAGTTGGTCATTAGAATGATGACCAGTTAGTACTGAAGTATTGTCTTTAAGGTGTTCTGAGAATAATGCGTATCTGGCATCTCTAGCCACTTGTTCTAATGATTTTTGTGGTTGTTTTGATAAAGACAATTGATGGCTTACCAATTTTATTTCATTGATTTCGCAAAAGCTTTCTACAAACGTTTGCCATTCATCTGAGTTGTTACTAATACCATGATTAACGTGAATCGCACTAAACTCAAGGTTCTGTTGATAACGTAACTCTAAAGCTAAGCGCAGCATTACCATGGAATCTACGCCACCACTAACGGCAACAACTAACGGTTTGTTTAGTATTTGGTTGGCTTTTAGAAAGTCAAAAAGGTAATCCGCGTTAAGCTGTTGATGTTTGGTTGTCATTGTTTTGTATGTATTCCAGTGTCTAATGTATTAGTATGACTCACGACTAGTTTAGTCTAAGTTTCCCAAAGTTAACCTGACTACATTACCTATCAAAAGTAAAATTCAGACATAAAAAAAGCCATCAAATGATGGCTTTAATGATACGGCATATTTTTATTTATAAATAGCCAAATGCCATTAAACGGTTATAACGTTTATCTAGTAACTCTTCCGTAGATAACGTTTTAAGATCAGTTAAGTCTTGTTTAATACGTTGTTTAAGGCTTGCTGCTATCTTATCAAAGTCACGATGTGCGCCACCTAGAGGTTCCGACACAATGTTGTCAATTAGGTCTAGCTCTTTAATCTTTGCTGCAGTAATGCCCATCGCGGCAGCCGCTTCTGGTGCTTTAGCTGCACTTTTCCATAAGATTGATGCACAACCTTCTGGAGAAATAACTGAGTATGTTGCATATTGAAGCATGTTAACACGATCGCCAACACCAATTGCTAATGCACCACCTGAACCGCCTTCACCAATTACTGTACAGATTACTGGAACCTTTAAACCAGACATGACTTTTAGGTTACGTGCAATTGCTTCACTTTGGCCTCGCTCTTCAGCGCCAATGCCAGGATACGCACCAGGAGTGTCTATAAATGTGATGATTGGCATATTAAAGCGTTCAGCCATTTCCATAAGACGTAATGCCTTACGGTAACCTTCAGGCTTAGGCATACCAAAGTTACGCTTAATCTTTTCAGCCGTATCACGTCCTTTTTGTTGACCAATAATCATGACAGGCTCGTCGTCTAAACGTGCAATACCGCCAACAATCGCTAAGTCATTAGCGAATGTACGATCGCCAGCAAGTTCATCAAATTCTGTAAAGATACGCTCTATATAATCTTTTGTGTAAGGACGAAGAGGATGACGTGCGATTTGGGCAACTTGCCATGCACCAAGATTACCGAAGATTTTTTCGGTTAATTCACGATTCTTTTCTTTTAGGTTTGAAATTTCTTGTTCTAGGCCAAGATCCAATTCACCACTACGATTAACATTTTGTAGTTCTTTGATCTTTGCTTCTAATTCCGCAATCGGTTGTTCAAACTCTAGATAATTGAAACTCATTCTTCCACCAGTAGTTACTTTATTTTTATTCATGATTCAAATGCATGAATATTTAGAATTCTAATTTAGGCTCAATAGCCAAGTTTTCGTTTATATCTATTAACAACTGCTCGTCTGGACTGACTCGCCATGCTGTTCCTAGTTCTATTTCCGCACTTGCCAATTCATTTTGATAGCCAATTCGTATTGGAGTTGTGCCGTCTTTGTATGGCAATAAAATTCGTTTTAAATTCTGCATTAGCTGTTGGGCTTTTGCTTCGCTTGTAACATCAATTTTAATGTTACGAACAAATTTTTCACGTGCCATTGTTAACGACATAACATCACGGCCAGTCATTGTATTGCCGTCACTGTAATTATCAAAGCTGACCTGTCCAGAAACGACTATTATTTCACCACTTTGCAACAAATCTTTGAATTGCTCAAACTGTTCAGGGAATAATCTGAAATCTAAACGACCACTTTTGTCATCTATTGTGACCAGTGCCCATTGATTTCCCTTTTTATTGACTAAAACACGCATATCAATAATCAGACCACAAACGGTCACTGTTTGATCGCGTCTAGTTGGTTCAACGTCCGATAATTTTATTTTGGTATAGTGTCTTAACTCTTTACGGTACGCGTTTATTGGGTGTCCGGTTAAAAACAAACCTAACGTATCTTTTTCACCTTGCAACCAAATTGCGTCTGTCCATGGTGTTGCGTCTTGGAACTGTGGTTTAACTTCCTCATGCTCCGTTGCAAACAATCCAAATAAATCTGATTGCCCCAAGTCTGCATTTTTAGCATGTTGAGTTGCGGCTTTCATCGCACCTTCAAGCGACGCCATTATTATTGCCCGATTTCCTTGTGTATGAGGCTCAGGCCCAAGTTGATCAAGTGCACCTGACAAAACTAGCTTTTCCATCACACGTTTATTAATACGTTTAACATCTACACGTGCGCAAAAGTCGAACAAATCCTTAAATGGACCGCCCTCTTCACGTGCTTCAAGAATTGCTTCAACGGGTCCTTCGCCAACCCCTTTTATAGCACCAATGCCATAAACAACATGCCCATCGTCGTTAACGGTGAACTTATAAGAGCCTGAATTAACATCTGGTGGCTCAATGGTTAACTTCATCCGATCACATTCGTCAACCAAGGTAACAATCTTGTCTGTATTGTCCATATCAGCAGACATTACCGCAGCCATAAACTCAGATGGATAATGGCACTTCATCCATAATGTTTGATACGATACGAGCGCATAAGCCGCTGAGTGAGACTTGTTAAAACCATAACCGGCAAATTTCTCTACCAAGTCAAAAATTTTCATTGCTAAGTCTGGATCGATATTATTGTTTTTGGCGCCTTCGGCAAATGAGGTTCGTTGTTTTGCCATTTCTTCAGGCTTTTTCTTCCCCATTGCACGACGAAGTAAGTCGGCACCGCCTAACGAATACCCTGCCATTTCCTGCGCAATCTGCATGACCTGTTCTTGATAAAGAATAATGCCGTATGTTGGCTCAAGAATTTCTTTTAAACATTCATGCTGGTATTCATGATCAGGATAAGCAACTTCTTCTCTGCCATGTTTACGTTCGATGAAGTTGTCAACCATGCCTGAATCGAGAGGCCCAGGTCTGAACAAGGCTACTAACGCGATAATATCTTCAAAGGTATCGGGTTGAAGTTTTTTGATAAGGCTTTTCATGCCTGAGGATTCAAGCTGGAACACAGCAGTTGTTTCAGAATTCATTAACATTCTAAAACTTGGCGCATCGGCCATATTTATTGCGGTAATATCAACATAGTCCGCAGGGTCATCAATACGGCTATTCGCCATATCTATTGCCCACTGCAGAATCGTAAGCGTACGTAACCCTAAGAAGTCAAATTTAACCAGACCAGCTGTTTCGACGTCATTTTTGTCGAACTGCGTGACCGGATTATTGCCATCTTCGTCACAATATAATGGTGCAAAGTCGGTTATTTTTGTGGGTGCTATTACAACACCACCGGCTGTTCCAGTAACAACTACAGTATTAAATTCAAATATTGTACTTGGTGGACCTATTTATGATTCTGCAGGAAATATTGGTCAGTTATCTCAAGTACTTGTAGGTCTTGATGATGGTAGAGTTATTTGGTCTAACGATGATATTGTTGAAACATTAACACTTGGAAGCTTATGGCAAGGTAATACTAGTAATTTAAAACAAGAATTAGCTATAGGAAATCTAGATCAGATTTTAATATCTGATGGAACTACTTTTGCATGGCAAAATAAT
>CAWUUQ010000159.1:0-12131 GCA_963925625.1 uncultured Psychrosphaera sp. | reverse complement strand
CGCTTTAGATTAAAGGCGAGGCTGAACGTTATTAGGCAATGAGCTATTTGTAGCGTCTACTGTCCACTGAACTGAACCGTTAGCATCATTTACTGTTGAAACAAAAATAATTGTTTTTGTATCAAAAGAGTCTGGTGCGCCATCAGCCTTTGCAAAAGTCATAGTCACGTTTAATGGGTTAACGCCACCACCTGATAAAACTGCAGTCGTGAAAATTGAACCTTCCACTACTGTTTCAGTTGTGTACTCTGCACCAGCTGGATCTACAAATCCAACTTTTTGCTCTAGGTCATCCCACGTCGCTGGGTTTTGACCATTTAATGCAACATATTCTTCTACCGCATTTTTAATTGGACGAAGCGCAGCTGTTGCAGAAGTCGTTGCTTCAGTACGAAGCGTATAAGTTTGGTACTGTGGAACCGCTACCGATGCCAAGATACCGATGATCGCGATAACGATCATTAATTCGATTAGTGTAAAACCTTTTTGTTGACGGTTTTTCATATTCATACTCCTGATTTGTATTTCATGAAATTGTTGTTTAAATTTTTTCCATTGTGACTAATTTGAAACAAATTACAAGCCTCAAATTTATTTCAACGCTGAAAACCATTGTTCCAACGCAGCTTTTAATCACTAATAATTTAGTCGACACGTTTCTAACATTTTGCAAAAAGCAGCATATGAAAAACAGCCAACCCAATTTTTACACCAAACACACACTAGATTGCAAGCCCTAATTGATTAAAGCTCTGTTATCTTTGTGAAAACACCATCAATCACTGTCAAAATAGTAAATTTAACAAGGCAAAAACGTTTGTGTTACTTGTTAAATCGCATCGACAAATCAATTGCATCTATATGTTTGGTTAGTCCCCCAATAGAAATATAGTCCACATTTAACAAAGCATAAGATTTAAATTTGTCACCGTCCATATTTCCAGAGGCTTCTAATTTTACTCTTTTAGTTGCTGAGTTTTTTTCGACAAGGAGGTTATCGGCCAACTCAATGGCTTGTTTAGTTTCTGCTATCGTAAAGTTATCTAACATCACTATATCGGCACCAGCAACGATCGCTTCACGAAGCTCGTCTAATGACTCTACTTCAACCTCAACTGGCTTTCCTGGGTTTAAGTCATTCGCTTGTTTTACAGCCGCACTAATACCACCAGCAGCCTGAATATGGTTCTCTTTAATTAAGTAAGCGTCATACAGACCTATTCTATGGTTTTGTCCACCACCACACGTTACTGCATATTTTTGAGCAAGACGTAAACCAGGAATAGTTTTTCGCGTATCGAGTATTTCCGTTGTACTACCTAAATCTTTCACGGCTTTTACATAAGAAGCGGTCGATGTCGCAGTTGCAGAAAGAGTTTGGAGGAAATTTAATGCTGTACGTTCTGCGGTTAATATAGCGCGAGCCGGACCGGTAAACGAAAATAATTTTTGATCCGCAGAAACCTGTTCACCGTCTTTTACGTGCCATTCCAGAACAATATTTGGATCTACTTGTTTACATGTTTCATTTACCCATTCTACGCCACAAACTACTGCCGCTTGGCGTGTGATTACCTGACCTGTTACGGTTTTGTCGGCTGGAATTAACTGAGCCGTGATATCTGCGTTGGCGTCTTGATTGTCCAAGTCTTCTAATAAGGCTTGAGCAACTTGTTGAGGAATTAAAGATTGATACATGAAACTTTCCTAACGTAAAAATTTATATTTAAAGAGTGCTGACGCAATTAACGATTAATCGTGAGTGTTAATTCATCGCCCATTTGAGAAAAAGATACTTGTTTTAATGCGCTCATACCTAACAAAACCTGTTGAGATTTCATGCCGGGTAAAATAGAAGCACGAACATCGCGTAATCTTAAGTCCCCAATGCGTAACTCACTGATATCTGTGCGGTAAGCAGTTGCTGAGCCATTCGCTGTATTAACCCGAACTTGTTGCTTTTTAGGCAATGAAATAAGATTGGCAATGGATTCTGGTACCGCAACATCTGTGGCTCCAGTATCCAATAAAAAAGTTACAGGTTGTCCATTTATATAACCCGATGTGACATAGTGACCTTGACGATTGCGTTTTAGAATAAGAGTTGTACTTCCGCCATTCTGATAACTGACGGGCTGCTGATTTGGATTTTGTTGTAGGGATAGTTGTTCCGCAAAAAAGAAGTAACCTAGCATTAAAAACAATACCCAAAATATAATTGAAAATCGTTTTCCTAGTTTAAAATTATCTGAACTCATTTCTTCCCTACTTAATCTAATTATTTTATAACAGCTAAAGTGAAGGCTGTTGCCATTTAATTTAAAATAAAGCGTCACACGCTTAAAACAAAAAGGCGACTAACTTTTAATTAATCGCTTTTAGAAAGTGCCGCTTTATAGCGTATTTAAGGCAGTTTACTTTTTAGATTTTTTCGTTTTTTTAGCCGACGCCTTCGCTAACTTTTTCTTATGCGGTTTCTTTTTCTTAACCGGCGCTTTGGCTTCTTTATGTTTTGGCTCTAAACCTGCAATTTTGCGATACTTAAAGGTTTGGTCTGTATATCGTTCAATCTTTTTAACGATCGCCATTTCATGTGCTTCAATAAAACTTATCGCAAAACCTTTTGCACCAGCTCGTGCCGTACGACCAATACGATGCACATAAACATCAGCAGTTCGAGGCATGTCAAAGTTCATTACATGCGTAATATCATTGATATCTAATCCACGCGCGGCAACGTCTGTCGCTACTAATACTTTTGAACGACCATTTTTCATCTTTTCTATGGCTTTCATTCTGCGATCTTGCGGCATTTCACCTTGTAAAAACGTGGCGTAAATTCCTTGGCCTTGTAATAACCCAACCAACATTTCGAGTCGTTCACGAGTTTTCACAAAGATAATAGATTTTTGTACGTCTTCTTGTTGTAAATAATGCATCAACAAAGAAAACTTATGCTCTGGTGTGTCGGCTAAATGTGTAATTTCAACAATTTTGCCACGTTCACGTCGAGGTGCATCACAATCTATACGTGCCGCTTCCGTTAATACACGATTTGAAAACTCAATAATGCCACGGCCTTCAAGTGTCGCACTAAATAACATGGCTTGTTTTCTGTTTCTTGATTCCTCAGCAATGCGCGTCATAAAGTCACGGAAACCCATGTCTAACATACGATCCGCTTCGTCTAATACCAAGATCTCTACGTTTTCACAGTGAAAAGTTTCTGCATCCATGTATTCCATTAAACGGCCAGGTGTCGAAATTAAGATATCGTTATTTTTTTCTAAAATATCTTTATGGCTACCATAATTTATACCACCTGTAATAACGCCAATTTTTAACGAAGTGTCGCTGCATAATCCTACGGCAACCTCATGAATTTGATACGCTAATTCACGAGTTGGGGCTAACACCATTACACGCGCAAAACCAGGGGCATTGCGTGGGAAGTCTAATAAATATTGGATTGCTGGAATCAAAAAAGCAGCGGTTTTACCGGTTCCCGTTGGCGCACTTGCCAGAATATCTAAGCCTTCGAGCGCTTCGGGAATTGCAGCCTGCTGTACTTTTGTTGGTTTTATGTAGCCTAAAGACTGAATGCCTTTTTCTAACCGACGGTCTAAATCAAATTCACTAAATGTCATGCAATTTCCGAGTTGTTTTCGCTTATGTCTTGGGGATCGACAGAGATTTGATATTATAGCGGAAATTCCTACTAAACGGATAGCCTAAATTGTCTTCATCTTCAAAACCTCACTTTCGTTTTAAACAATTTTCTGTTTGGCATGACCAATGTGCCATGAAAGTAAGCACCGATGCGGTTTTGTTAGGCGCTTGGAGTTCAATTCCCAGCGATAAAATAGGTGATCGAAGCTTTAAATGCCCAAACATCATTACCCAACCTCAAATGCCATTAAGAATTTTAGATATTGGTACCGGTACAGGAATTTTGTCGCTAATGTTGGCACAACGTTTAAGTGCTGTTAATTCGAATGTTACTAAAGCCCTTAATTCAACTCTTAAGCCCACTCTGGCAAATCAGTTTGAAATAACCGCAGTAGAACTAATGGACGATGCTGCAACTCAAGCCGCTTATAATTTTAAACAGTCGCTGTGGCACGAACAATTAACGGTCATAAATCAAGATATACAGCTTTGGTCTAAACACGCCAATGTTTGTTTTAATCACATCATTTGTAACCCTCCATACTTTACCAACGCGCTAAAAGGGGAAAGTAATAAACGTAATGAGGCCCGTCATAACGATAACCTATCATTTAAAGGTTTATTACAAGTTGCAAGTCACTTGTTAGTCCAGAATGGTACTTTTGAATTGATTTTACCGACGAGTGAATTTGAGCTATTTAACGCGTTAATTGACCCTAACGTTTGGTTGCTATCGAGAGCCATTAATGTAAAACACAATGAGCGGTCAGAGCCCATCAGGAAATTGATAAGGTTGGTTAAACGTGAGAAGTCGACGGCAACATCAGAAATTAGGCAGGCAATGAAAGCTGAAAAGGGGGAAATAATAATTCGAAACCCAGACAATAATTATCATCAGAGTTTCGTAGATTTGTGTAAAGACTTTTATTTAAAAATGTGAACACAAATTCAGGTTTGATTTACTGCTCTGTTAAACAAATGCTCTGTTAAACAAAGCAGTAGTCATATGACTGCTTTATTATTTACTAAAATAATAATTAAAATAAACACCTAAATTATTGCCATCTACCTTTTCTTGATAGGAGGAACCGTTGAATCGAATAAGGGATGTTTTATATTCGATATTTGTATATCGAACCGAAATACGCGCATCGTCAGAGTACTTATAAGATGCTTGTCCAACAAATCCCGTCGCGTTCTCAAACTCAACACGTTCTTCTGAACCACCATCGATTTCAGATGTAAGCTCTACTCCAGAATGTTTAGCCATACCTAGGCCAATTTGTAGTTTATCTGATACTTGATAATAAGGGATAAATGAAACCTCAAACCGATCCATCGTTAAATCTGCATTCGTCGCTACAGCACTATCAAATTTATAAGCAAATGTTAACTCGGCACCAAATTTGTTTTCCTTTGGCTGAAGCATTACGCCACCACCAATTGTAAAACCACTTCCGCCCATGACATCTTGGCTCTTACCACCTTCATAAGTTAAGGTGCCAACATCATCTCCGCCATAACCGTACCCCATTACTAATAATGGTTTTATAATTACTGAGCTCTCTTTTTTTACACTTTGAGTGACCGTATTGGCCGCTTCAGCAAACAAGTTACCTGAAAAAAGACCTACCGATCCTAACGCGATAACAGCAAGCGTTAGGTTATTTTTACTATTTCTGTTTTTATTCATCATTACTCTAAAGTTCCATTTATAATCTGTTTGTTTTTATTGTTATTTTTAATAAAGCCCGAATAAAATACACATTCACCTTATATATGGCAATATCAGTCGCAGGTCTATTTCTTCTACTGCGGCGATCTGGCACAATTAGGCCATTGCTTGATTAAAACAATGCTTAGCAAATACTGGTTAGATGCATTAATGCATTTATCCTCTTTAGTTAATCTGTTAACCGATAAGATAAATAATATGAAAAAACTCATTAACACTTTATGTGCATTGGCTGTAGCATTTTGCTCAACAGCGTATGCGGAAAAGCTTACACTTGAACGTATTTATGACGATCCGTCTCTATCAGGTACAGCACCTCGAAAATTAAAACTATCTCCAGATGGTCAACGTGCAACTTATATTCAGGCGCGTGAAGATGACTACAACCGTTTTGATCTTTGGCAATACAACGTTGAAACTGGTAAACGCTCAATGTTGGTAGATTCAGAAGCTTTGTATTCTGGCCCAGAGAGTTTGTCTGATGAAGAAAAAGCTCGTCGTGAACGTCAACGTATTTATGGAAAAGGTATCCTAGAATATACTTTCTCTGCTGACGGCACTGCCCTTTTATTTCCATTAAATGGCGACATTTTCTACTTCAAACTTGGCACTGCTAAAGCTAAAAAATTAACCAACGGTGAAGGTTTTGCTACGGATGTTCGTTTTTCACCTAAGGGCACGTTTGTTTCTTTTGTACGTGACCAAAATCTATATGTGATTGACATCGCGACCGGTAAAACTCGTGCGTTAACAACAACTGGCGGTGAAACCACTAAATTTGCAATGGCTGAATTTGTTGCTCAGGAAGAAATGGGGCGCATGACGGGTTATTGGTGGGCTCCTGATGAATCAACAATTGCATTAACTAAAGTTGATACAACACCTGTGCAAGTAGCAACTCGTAACGAAATATACGCTGATAGCATTAAGTTATTTAATCAACGTTACCCTTTTGCTGGCACTAACAACGTTAATATTGAATTAGGTCTATTGGATATTAACAAGTCAGAAGACGCGATCCGTTGGGTTGATCTTGGTGAAGACAAAGATATTTATTTAACTCGTGGTAAATGGTTACCAAATAGCAAAACATTTAGCTATCAATGGCAAAACCGTTCACAGCACAAATTAGAGCTACGTTTTGTTGACCGTCAATCTTTATCTCAAAAAGCGATTATTTCTGAAACATCTGATACATGGATTAATCTTCATGAAGCGCTTGTATACTTAGACGACAGCTTTTTATGGGCCTCTGAACGCGATGGCTTCCAGCACATTTACCATTACAACTATAACGGCAAAATGTTAGCTCAACTGACTAAAGGCGAATGGATTGTAGATTCACTTGAAGGTTTTGATAAAAAGACTGGCAACGTTTATTTTACTGGTCGTAAAGACACTCCAACAGAACGTCATCTTTATAAAGTTAACTTAGAAAAACCACAAGATATTACACGTGTTTCTAAACGCAGTGGTTTCCATAGCATTACGTTTTCTAAAGATTCAAGCATCTACTTAGACTCTTATTCTAATACAGCACAACCAACGCAAGTTAGTTTACACAAAGCGTCTGGCGAAATGTTAACTTGGATGGAACAGAATGAAGTTAACAAAGAACACGCGCTTTATCCTTATCTTTCAGATTGGGTTAAGCCTCGTTTTGGAACATTAACGGCAGAAGACGGTCAAACGTTACATTACCGTATATTTGAACCTCAAGGGTTTAAAGGTAAACGTCCTGTTGTTAACTATGTTTATGGTGGTCCACATGCGCAGTTAGTAACAAACAGTTGGAGCAGCCGTAACTTCATTCTTCAACACCTTGTTCAAAAAGGTTACGTTGTTTTCCAACTAGACAATCGTGGTTCTTACAATCGTGGTAAAAAGTTTGAAGATCCTATTTACAAACATTTAGGTGAAGTTGAGCTTAAAGACCAACTTGTTGGCATGGAATACGTTAAGACTTTAGATTTTGTTGACCCAGAACGCATTGGTGTATACGGACATAGTTATGGCGGTTACATGACTATTATGAGCATGTTTAAAGCAGGCGATGTATTTAAAGTAGGTGTTTCTGGAGCGCCAGTTACCGACTGGACTCTATATGACACGCACTATACTGAACGTTACGCTGGTCATCCTGGTATGAACGGCGAAGAATATGCAAAGAGTAACGTTTTCAAATATGCCGACGGCCTACAAGGTGATTTATTGATTTATCACGGAATGGCTGATGATAATGTATTGTTTACTCACGCGACTAAGTTGTTTAAACATTTACAAGATTTAGGTAAAGAGTTTGATGTAATGACTTATCCGGGTAGCAAACATAGTATTCGTGGTAAAAAAACAGGCTTACATTTAGCGAAAACAATAGTTCGTTATTTTGATAAAAACTTGTAATAAATACTCGAACATAACGTTATAATTGAAGAAATAAAGGCCATTGCTTAAGTCAGTGGCCTTTTGATTTGGTATAACATCATTTATTCACAATCAAATCCCAACCTTATAGAGAATGAGGCGCAAGGCTTCATTGTTTAAATAAATCTCACCACCCTACAACTTTAAAGAATAAGAAAGGAAAAGGTACATTTAATGTCTAGAGTATTATCTAGTATTTGTTTAATCGTTTTTGGCTTCGTTTTTTCCACTACAATACAGGCAGAAGAAGCCAAGGCAGAAAAAATAGAAATTGGCATTCATGACAAAGGGTCATTTTTTGCATTTTGGGGATGGAACCGCGGTTATTTTTCAAAGTCAGACTTAACCTTTAAGGGCGATAATTACGAATTCACAATCGATAATATGACAGCGTCCGACCGACCAACTGCGATTGGTATTGATCCGTATTTAAATCCGTTTGATATTACTCGACCTCAAACGAACGTAAAAATCGGTTACTTTTTTGCAGACAAATATGCCATATCATTTGGTGTTGATCATATGAAATACATTATGGATCAAGAACAAACGGCTAACATCACAGGTAACATCAATGTTGGAAGCATTCATGATGGCGTCTATAACAACCAGCCTGTCTATTTAGGACAGCGTGATGAGAATGACGACTTGTCATTTTTAGCATTTGAACACTCTGATGGCTTAAACTATTTAAACTTGGAAATCAGTCGTTTTGACCCACTACACACGTTCAGTTCAAACATTGTTTTATCACGAATTTTAGGCGTTGGCGTTGGTGCCATGTTACCTAGAACAAATGCCACTTTATTGAAAAATGATCGCCATGACGCCTTTCACTTCTCTGGGTGGGGTACACATATAAAAGGTGGTTTGGAGTTTAGTTATAAAAAATTCTTCTTCCGCACAGAGTTAAAGGTTGGATATATTGATATGCCAGACATTCGAACCACTAAGTTTGAATCTGATACGGCTTCACAACATTTCACCTTTACCGAATGGACATTTTTGTTGGGAAGTTATTTTTAAATGCTAGTTCTAATTAATAGCTCTAATGAATAGTTTTAGTCGCCAGTTTTTGTGATGCAATTTTTAATCGCTGTTCATAAACTGGCCGTACAGAACCCCGAAGTACAGCGGTTTTATACCTAACTCTTTTCTAAGCTGACATTTCATCTCACCAATTTTGGATAGACTATGTCACTTTTTATAACGCTATTAATCTGCGGTATTATTTTTATTACTCCCATCGTATTTGCCGCCAAACCTATTCCACAAGTCATGCTGGCATCGTCAAAAATCCTTTCGACTTTACCCGTTAATACTTCGGGTTATTACGTCAGTGAAAAATACGATGGTGTCCGCGCCTATTGGACCGGCAGCCAGTTTTTAACAAGACAGGGTTACCATATTAATGCTCCTGAGTGGTTTATTGCTAATTTCCCAGCGACGCCTTTGGATGGCGAACTGTGGATTGCAAGGAACCGCTTTGATGATGTCTCAGCAGCAGTAAGACGTTATGAGCCAAATCATGATGAGTGGCGTTTAATAAAATATATGGTGTTTGATCTTCCTAAAAAAAACTTAGCCTTTTATCAGCGACAAGAGCTTCTTAAGGAAGAAATTACAGACTCAACGCCTAATTGGCTTATTCCGATAAAACACACTGTTTTTAACTCTAAGGAAGACATGGAGGCTTACTTTAATGAGGTTGTTAAAGGGAAAGGAGAAGGCATTATGTTAAACGTTGGTAATGCGACTTATAAAAGCGGACGTAGCAATGCATTAATTAAAGTAAAACCGATTTTTGATCAAGACGCCATTGTAACGGGTTATCAACCAGGAAAGGGAAAATACAAAGGTTATATGGGCGCATTGTGGGTAAAGAATAATAAAGGCCAGGTGTTCAAAATTGGAAGTGGCTTTAGTGACAAAGTACGAAAAAGCCCACCTTTGTTAGGCAGTGTGATTTCTTATCAGCACTCTGGAATAAGTAAAAATGGGCTGCCCAGATTCCCTCGTTTCATTAGGGTGCGGTCTGACCTTTAATATTCACGACGGATCAGGGTTATCTTTTAGTTTAAGCCTTCAAATTTTAGCCATAAAAAAAACCAGTGCCTTGATAGACACTGGTTTTCGCTCTTCAATTAATTGTCTTTAAAAAGCAATTACCAAATTTTAACGCGACGTTCTTCAGGAAGATAATGTGCATCGCCTTGTTTTAATCCAAACGCTTCATAAAACTCAGGCATGTTTTGCACGATACCATTTACACGATAGCGGCTTGGTGAATGAGGGTCAGTTACTAGACGTGTACGAAGTTCTTCTTCGCGATATAAACGACGCCATACTTGTCCCCAACCTAAGAAAACGCGCTGTTCGCCAGTAAAACCATCTAACACAGGAGACGGTTTGCCATTAAGTGACATTTTGTATGCTTTAAATGCGATAGTTAGACCACCTAAGTCACCAATATTTTCACCTAATGTTAAGTCACCGTTAACAAATTCGCCTTCAAGTTCTTGAAATCGACTGAACTGCTCAGAGAATTTTTTACTGCGTTTCTCAAACTGCTTTTTGTCTTCTTCAGTCCACCAGTTACGAAGGTTACCATCACCGTCGTATTTAGCGCCTTGGTCATCAAAACCATGACCTATCTCATGGCCAATAACCGCACCAATACCGCCATAGTTAACCGCATCTTCGGCATCTAGGTTAAAGAATGGTGGTTGAAGAATAGCTGCAGGAAATACAATTTCATTGCTCACTGGACTGTAATAAGCATTCACCGTTTGTGGCGTCATGCCCCATTCAGTTTTATCGATTGGTTTTCCTAATTTATCTAGGTTCATTTTAAGGCTAAATTCATTGGCACGAATATAGTTACCGACTAAATCACCTGCTTTAATTTCAAGACCAGAATAGTCTTTCCATTTGTCAGGATAGCCAATTTTAGGGGTGAATTTAGATAATTTTTCAAGTGCGGCGACTTTAGTTTCTTCCGTCATCCACTCTAATTCTTTAATGCCAACTTCAAAACCTTTGATTACATTCTGAACCAATTGTTCCATGCGTTCTTTAGCTTCTGGTTTAAAGTGCTTAGCAACATAGATTTTACCTAACACTTCACCTAATACAGAGTTAGCACCTGAAACAGCTTGTTTCCATCGTGGTTGTTGCTCTTCTATCCCGCGTAAAGTTTTTTGATAAAAATCAAAGTCACGCTCTACAAATTCAGAGGATAGTTTAGACGCGTACTCAGAAATAAGGCGAAGTTGCATATACTCTTTCCAAGTATTTACGTCGGTTGCAGTAAACATTTCACCAAAGGCTTTTAAATAAGTATTTTGACTGCCAATAAGCTCTGGAGTTTCCAACCCAATTGCCGCAGTATATTTAGCCCAAGGAAAGCTTCCCATGTATTCTTGAAACTCTGCCGTCGTGAATTTGTTATAACGTTTATTTGCGTCTCTACTTTCTACACGAGTCCACATTTTGTCAGCAAGACTAGTTTCTAGGGCCATAACTCGATCTGCAGCATTTTCAGCATCATTAATGCCGGCCATTTTTAACATATCAGCAATGTAGGCTACATAAGCTTCACGGTTTTTCTGGCTTTTTGAATCGTCTTTAAAGTAATAGTCACGGTCTGGAAGACCTAGACCTGACTGATAAACATAAACAGCATATTGATCTGACTTTTTAGCGTCGTTGCTAACATAACTTCCAAACGGGCCACTTACGCCTTTTGCATTTAATTTGCCGATCATAGTTGCAACATCATCATGAGTTTTTACTGAAGCAATGTCGTCTAAAATTGGTTGAAGCGGTTTAACGCCAAGTTCTTGAACTTTTTTCTCGTCCATATAGGCATTGTAAAAATCTCTTAATTTTTGTTCATCCGAACCAACGGCGGCCATTTTATTTACCGACGCTTCTTCGATTATTCTTTTTAAGTTTTTCTGTGCGTCATCATACAATTTTGTAAATGAGCCATAGTTTGATTTGTCGGCTGGGATGGTCTGGTTTTTTAACCATGTCCCATTGGTATAAACGTAGAAGTCTTCTTTCGGAGACGCGTTATTATCCATGTTTTCAAGAGAAATACCTGATGTTAATTGTTTCTCTACTTTTTTCTCTACTTTAACTTCTTGTATTTGCTCTGTTTTTGGCGAGCATGCGGTTAAGGACATTGCGCCTAACGCAAGTGCCACACTACCAGCAACGGTTGTTATTCTATTCATTTAAAAGGTTCCCGATCTGTTTTAACTAATATTTTATATAGTTTTTTTAATTATTTGGTAAA
>CAWUUQ010000158.1:0-3901 GCA_963925625.1 uncultured Psychrosphaera sp. | reverse complement strand
CGCTTCGGTTAGTGCTTCTCTTAGCTCTGTACCTGGATTCACAAAAGACGCACCTGGCAAATGCAGTCCCATTACTTCAACAACAAGCTGGTTTGAATTTGCTGTACCGTAGAATGTGCAAGTACCTGCTGAATGGTATGACTTAGACTCTGATTCTAAAAGCTCGTCGCGACCTACTTTGCCCTGTGCATACAATTGACGAACTCGAGCTTTTTCTTTATTTGGTATACCCGATTCCATCGGCCCAGCTGGAATAAATACGAATGGTAAATGTCCAAATGACAAGGCAGACATTACTAGTCCCGGTACGATTTTATCGCAGATACCCATCATCACGGCACTATCAAACATATTATGCGATAAACCAATTGCGGCACTCATTGCTATAACGTCACGGCTCATCAAACTTAAGTCCATGCCTGGTTGGCCTTGAGTCACACCATCACACATGGCTGGCACGCCGCCAGCAAATTGAGCAACAGAGCCCACTTTTGACACCGCGGCTCTAATTTTGTCTGGATAGACTTCATAAGGCTGGTGAGCAGATAACATGTCGTTATATGACGAAATTATACCAACGTTTGCTTTGGTTAAAGCCGTAAGATCTTTCTTTTGATCAACGGAACACGCTGCAAAACCATGAGCTAAGTTGCCACACGACAATACGCCGCGATGAGGACCTTTTAGCCTTGCATTTTCGATTTTTGCTAAATACGCTTTA
Organism: uncultured Psychrosphaera sp.; assembly: GCA_963925625.1. GTDB lineage: Bacteria > Pseudomonadota > Gammaproteobacteria > Enterobacterales > Alteromonadaceae > Psychrosphaera. Next base: position 3,180 of record CAWUUQ010000158.1, on the reverse strand, counting down.
CGTGTTTCTTTACTTCGCTCAATGATCCTGTCGGTCACTTGCTGAATAATTGGGTTCATACTATCTCCTGCCTAGTTGTAACTGTGACTACTACTTCTGAGTCGCAAACATAATGCGCATAGGCACTTTGGATTGATTTAAAAATGCACTGATTGGTGCTTTACGTTCATCGGGCTCTGCAGCAACTTTGTTTAATACAATTTCTTTATTCGACCCGACTAAATGTAAATAAAATTGTTTAGCATTAAATAAAGCCGATTTACTGAATGTCATTCGCTGATGTGGTGCCGTTTGTGGCTCGGTAGCCAATAATAATTCTGACGTTGTAAGCCCCTCATCAAGTTGCTCACTACATGGAAAAATTGACGCTGTATGACCATCTTCTCCCATACCTAAAATAACCACATCAAAAGGTTGTTTAAGAGCAATAAGGTTATGCTTTACAGACTCCACCGCATCAAATGCATTTTCATGTGCTGTTTTCATGCCTATGAAGTTCGCCTTTGCCGCATTGTTTTGCAATAAAACAGAACGAACCATCGCTTCATTTGATGCTGAGTCATCTAAACCAACCCAACGATCGTCTACCAATGCAATATCAACTTTAGACCAGTCGATTGGTTTGGTATTTAACACGGCAAAAAGAGATTTTGGCGTATTCCCACCTGAAACAAGTAGTGAAGCGCGCCCCGTTTCATTGATACCGGATTGAAGTTTTAACGCTATTTCATCTGCAAAGGCTTGATCTAAGTCTGCTGAGTTTTTAAATTTGACTAATTCTGCGTTCATTATTCATCCCACTCGCGATCGTCTTTAGCTAACATTGCAATGGATACAACCGGTCCCCAAGAACCCGATGCATAATTTTTTGGTGCTTCGTTTGATTTATCCCATGCGTCCAGTATTCCATCGACCCACGCCCATGCAGCCTCGACTTCATCACGACGAACAAATAACGACTGATTCCCTAACATAGCTTCAAGCAATAAACGTTCATAAGCGTCTGCAATACGATCGTTTTTAAAGGTATCTGAGAAGCTTAAATCCAGTTTGGTTTGTTGTAATTCCATTTTTTCACCAAGACCTGGCGCTTTATTCATTAAGTGGATTTCAACACCTTCGTCTGGTTGCAAACGAATAGTCAGTTTATTAGCGGGTAAGTTTTTGTAGGTATCTTTAAAAATATTGTGTGGCAACTCTTTAAAGTGGACCACAATCTCAGTGCCTTTTAACGGTAAACGTTTTCCAGTACGAAGATAAAAAGGCACTCCCGCCCAACGCCAGTTGTCGATATCTACACGTAAAGATACAAACGTTTCAGTATTGCTTTCTGTATTTGCACCGTCTTCTTCTAAATACCCAGGTACTGATTGACCATTAACAAAGCCTGATGTGTATTGGCCTCGTACCGTTTTTTCACTTGAGTTATCTACAGTAATAGGACGAAGTGCTTTAAGTACTTTGAGCTTTTCATCTCGAATACTGTCCGCGCTAACATCAACAGGAGGCTCCATTGCTAATAATGACAAAATTTGCAATAAGTGATTTTGAACCATGTCGCGCATTTGGCCAGCGTCATCGTAATAACCCCAGCGCCCTTCTACACCAACAGATTCAGCAACGGATATTTGAACATGATCGATACATTCATGATCCCAGTTATTAGTAAATATGGCATTTGCAAAACGCAGTACTAACAGATTAAGTACGGTTTCTTTACCTAAGTAATGGTCAATACGGTAAATTTGGTTTTCATTAAAATGTTCAGCAATTTTGTCATTAATAACTTTAGAAGATTCAAGGCAATGACCAATCGGTTTTTCAACAACAACGCGCGTTTCTTCATTAACGAGACCTGCATCGTGAAGACCATCACAAATATTGCCAAATACTGAAGGTGGCGTAGAAAAATAGTTAACCGTTGTGCGATTGTCCTGATCAACAACCTTGGCAATTTTTTTGTAATCTTTGTTTACCGTCATATCCACTTGGCAATATTGCAAACGGTCAAGGAATCGCGACTCAACTTCCTTATCAACTTCTACCTTTAGAAAGTTCTCTAGACTTTCAGAAACGGCTTTTTTGTATTCATCTAAACTAAGATCATCTCTTGCCACACCAATTATCTGTGTATCTTCAGCCAGTAGTTTGGCGCATTCAAGCTGATATAAAGCGGGAAGTAATTTACGGCGCGCTAAGTCGCCTCTTGTACCAAAAAGAACTAAGTCACACGGTTTATGGCTTAAGTTTTTTGCCATTGGTCTCTCCAATAAGATGATCAGTTTTTTGTAATTTAACTACATTGCACTAATATTAACGAACTAATACCTACGATGTAAACCCGATTTGTGTAATTAAATTACACAAAAGTAAACTTTTAACTAATTTTGTTGTTTTTCAGTGGTATTTAATTTCTAATGCTAGTAATAAAGCCGAACTATTTGAAATGTTCGTATAATTTTAACCTGTATTTGAAAGTTCGTGTCAGGAATTTTATACCAATTACAAAAGTTTCTTATTTAGAACGGTATTAATAAGAATAGAGATTAGATTTTGTATCTTAAATAGCTTTAAGGGCGAAGAATGAACATTCTTGAAAAAATTAATTTGCAGATTACCACTTTCAGCAAATCGGAACGTAAAGTAGCTGAAGTTATCATTGATAACCCAGAACAAGCAATTCACTCTAGTATTGCAACTTTAGCTAAAATTGCAGATGTTAGTGAACCAACGGTTAATCGGTTTTGCCGACGTTTAGATACAAAAGGTTTTCCTGATTTTAAACTGCACCTTGCACAAGGCTTAGCTAATGGTACACCTTATGTAAATCGTCATGTTGATGAAAGCGATGGCCCTGAAGAATATACTGCAAAGATTTTTGAGTCCACTATGGCTTCCTTAAATAGTGCACGTAAAAGCCTTGATATCTCTCAAGTTAATCGCGCAGTTGACATACTGACACAAGCTAAAAAGATATCGTTCTTTGGCTTAGGCGCCTCTGCTTCAGTGGCACAAGATGCACTAAACAAGTTCTTTCGTTTTAATGTTCCTGTTAACTGTTTCGAAGATATAGTAATGCAACGTATGAATTGCATGAACAGCAGCGAAGGCGATGTCGTTATGCTCTTCTCACATACAGGTCGTACAAAACCGTTAGTGGAAGTTGCTGAAATTGCTCGC
>CAWUUQ010000157.1:0-5113 GCA_963925625.1 uncultured Psychrosphaera sp. | reverse complement strand
TTTCTAATCGCTGTGTCCAATAAATACTGATTAGGCAAACCCGTCACTAAGTCATAATTCATTCTATAGTCGCGGTCTATTTGATTAGCGCGGAAACGATCTAAAACGGCAACCGCCATGATGCAAATTTCAATTAATACGCCTAATAAAGAGCCGTTTCTTGAAATGAAATTGTAATTCACAACACCGTTAAACGCTAACCCAGTGACCACAGCCCCTGTTAGAAGCGGAATCCAAGAAACTAAATAATATCGCACCCACACCAAACGGCTTTTTAACACCATACACATTAAAGTGATTACGTAAATGTAACTGACAATGCCCATTGCAAAGTAAATAGGTAATAAAACGCCTTCATCAAAAACCAATCCTATACCCGCAATAACAAAATGGAGTGTTGATAGTTTTATGCCTATTTCTACAAAGAGAGGTTTGATGGTATCAAAACGAAGAAAAGTGATGGCGAAACGAATGGCAAAGGCCAGTGCTAAAAAGTGTACGGACATTAATATGTGTTCATTTGCCCATATAGCGACGGCCTCTGGCAATAAGAAAAACGTAAAGCCGTTGATCATCGACAGGGCTGATACCACACAGGCCACATAAAAAATATAATTTAGGAAAGAGTAGTCGCCTAAGCCTCGGTACATAAAATAGTTATAAACTATCATTATTAAACCAATACCAAACAAAGCGGCTAATAACATTAGTTGAGCGCTGCTTCGCTGCTGAGCCATTGCAATAGATTCAATTAAAAGCGGTGTAGCCACTGAACCTTTTGACTTAATTCTAACAAACACCGACATGCCACTTGTGACACCTTCATAGATATCTAAATGCGGTGCTAAATGGTCAAGTGCATTGCCAGCCGTATGATGATCACCTAAGCGGCGCTCGAGCTTAATTGCATTATTTGTATCAACTACATAAAAGTGAACAGTGTCTAATGTGGGGTTATCAACGGAGACCGTAAACGCGTCATGGTGACCAGATGTTTTGTTTGGTGTAACTTTGTACCACATGCTAAATCTCGTTGATTCAGGCTTATGAAGTACTAACTTGTCATTCTGAAACATGCTTTCAGGTAATTGCTGAACCTGATTAAGCTCTAACACATTGTCTGTATCGTCAATATAGACAATATCAAAGTCGTTGTAGATATGACTTTCTAACTTGTCATTTGAATAAATTACGGAATAACCAAAAGTAACAAACAGGATTAACATCCATGACATGATTACTAACAAATAGGTTGGCTTATTTCTAACCACTAAAATTACTCCGCATGAGAACCTGAAAATCAAAGAAAATAAAAATTGAACACTTAATATTTAACGCTTCACATCTTCATAAAATATCTTTGCCAATTGCAGCCTGCTAAAAACAAGACTTACAATTGGCCAATCAGTTGCTTTTTAAATAACCGTGCTCAGATGCTTGGCAATCTAATTATTGTTTGAATCGTGATTGATGCGACTACCGTCGGCACCATCCTGGTTCTTGTATTTTGCATCAATCCTAGAGGTGTAAGGCTTTGCAGCAGGCCCAGACATCGTTTCAAAACTTAACGCACCAATTTTCATGTGCGGTTTGAGCGCTAACGGTAACTTCCCTGAGTTATAAAATTCCAATACGATATTGCCAGACCAACCTGGATCGATTCGATGTGCCGTCACATGAACCATTAAACCAAGTCTAGCTAAAGATGAGCGACCGTCCAACCAACCCACTAAATTATTTGGTAACGTGATCGATTCGTTAGTGATGGCTAACGCCAACTCTCCTGGATGTAAAAAAAATGCCTTGTCTTTTTCCAATACAATTTCGTCGCCCATAACCGACTCTAACGCCTTTTGGGTTTGCTCTTTTGGACCGCTTAAATCAATGTAAGGAGCCTGATGAGCTTGGAAAACTCGAAATTTATTACCTAACGTAAGATCAACGGTAATACCTGAAATGTAATCATTTGAAGGTCGAGGTATGATTTTAATCTCACCTTCATCGATTTTAGAAATGATATCTGTATCACAAAGACGCATCGTATTTTCCGCTTTAAGTTATTGGATTGTAATTACTTGTTCAGTGTTTTTTGACATTTGCATCATAAGAGAAAATGCCAATTTCTGATACTCATAATTTGTATCATTTAATGAAAATGGAGTTCCTAAATCGGCTTGTTGTCTAATTTTTGGATTTAGACTCAGTTGAGCCAGTAATGGAATATCATGTTTAGTTGCACAAGCTGAGCCGCCACCCGTGCCAAATAAATAATGTTCGGCGCCACATTTGTCACAGATAAATTGACTCATGTTTTCAACAACACCTAACACTGGCGTGTTTACCTTTTGGAACATCTGAATGCCTTTTTCAGCATCCGCTAATGCTACGTTTTGCGGCGTTGTAATTATTACCGCACCATGGCATTTCACCTGTTCCGACATCGTCAGTTGAATATCACCTGTTCCCGGTGGCATATCAACTAACAATATATCTAATTCAGGCCAGTTAGTTTCATTGATCACCTGCATTAATGCGCGAGATGCCATCGGTCCTCGCCAAATGGTTGCTTTATCTGCTGGAACTAAAAAACCAATTGAGTTTAATAACACTCCATGATTAAAAAAAGGTTCCATGGTTTTTTCATCAAAACTTGTGACGTTCTTCCCTTGTAAGCCGAACATCATAGGCATTGACGGCCCGTATATATCCGCATCTAACACTCCAACTTTATGGCCTAATTGTGCAAGGGCAACGGCTAAGTTTGCGGTCACTGTACTTTTACCAACGCCACCTTTACCAGAAGCAATGGCAATAACGAGTTTCGCTGAAGCTGGCAATGAGCTTGGTGGATGAGTTGGCTTATAATCAAACTCAAATGCCACCGGCGTTGGCGTTGACAAAAGTGCCTGTAGCGCATCGCTTATCTCAGTCGATACTTTGACTGTATTAAATGGTAATTGAATAGTTGCCTTTAAATCGTCACTAATAACCACCGATACTTGACCATAAATACCGTTTGGAAAGTGCAAGGTATTAAGAGATTTTAAGGCTTGAAATATTTGTTTTTTAAGCGCTGCTTTATTAATTGTTTTGACAGAATTGATACTATCGTCTGTGAGTTTATTGTTATTTGATGTCGCTGTATTTGACGCATTTTGGCTAGATTTGATTGATTTTTTACCGAACCAATTAGAAAATTTCATTTAATCGACTTCTCATCGTTAATGGTGGTGCAAGTTGATGACAAATTATGTAACATCACGCCATTAATTAGTAGTGTTTTGCTATTGTTTTACTATCGATTCTAATAATTAGTGTCGATTCTATTAAAGGTTTCTAGAGATATGACAGCACCCCGCAAAATTCTTGTAACAAGCGCCCTTCCATATGCGAATGGATCTTTGCATTTAGGCCATTTGATGGAATACATCCAGACTGACATTTGGGTTCGTTTTCAAAAAGCGCAAGGTAATGAATGTTATTACGTTTGTGCCGACGACGCTCATGGTACCCCGATTATGTTGAAGGCCCAGCAACAAGGTATTAAGCCTGAAGACATGGTAGCGGCAGTGCGAGAAGAACGCATTACAGACTTTGCAGACTTTCATATTGAATTTGAAAACTATCATAGTACTCACAGCGAAGAGAACCGTGAACTAGCGTCGATGATTTATAATCGTTTAAATGATGCGGGATATATCGCAAAACGCTCTATTAACCAACTCTTTGACCCTGAAAAGAACATGTTCTTGCCGGATCGCTTTGTAACAGGAACGTGTCCGAAGTGTGGTGCGTTAGATCAAAACGGGGATAGCTGTGACAAGTGTGGTGCGACTTATAGCCCTGTTGATTTAAAAGATCCTAAATCTGTTGTATCGGGTGCGACGCCAGTATTAAAAGACTCTGAACATTACTTCTTTGATCTTCCTAAATTTGAACCAATGCTTAAAGAGTGGCTTCGCTCTGGAAGTATTCAAACTGAAATGGCTAACAAACTTGAAGAATGGTTTGAACAAGGCCTTCAACAATGGGACATCAGTCGTGATGCGCCTTATTTTGGATTCGAAATTCCAAATGCGCCGGGCAAATATTTTTATGTTTGGTTAGACGCACCAATTGGGTATATGGCTAGCTTTAAAAACTTCTGTGAAACATCAGGCACAGGTGTGAACTTTGACGAGTTCTGGAATGAAGGTAGTGACACAGAGCTTTATCATTTCATTGGTAAAGACATCATTTACTTCCATAGCCTGTTTTGGCCTGCGATGTTAGAAGGTGCAAACTTACGTAAACCAACAAATGTTTTTGCACATGGTTTTGTAACGGTTAATGGCGAGAAGATGTCTAAGTCTCGTGGCACGTTTATAAAAGCACGTACTTATTTAGATCATTTAAACCCTGAATACCTAAGATATTACTTTGCTGCAAAGTTAAATAGCGGCATTACAGACCTAGACTTAAATCTTGAAGACTTCAGTCAAAAAGTGAATAGCGATTTAATTGGCAAGGTTGTTAATATTGCGAGTCGTTGTGCTGGTTTTATTAAAAAACGTTTTGATGGCAAGTTATCTTCAAACATTGATAACCCAGAATTATTGGCTGAATTCCAAACGGCCAAGCCTCGTATTATCGAATTATTTGAACAACGTGAATTTGCAAAAGCCATTCGCGAAATTATGGCATTAGCCGACTTAGCGAATAAATACATTGATGACAAAGCGCCGTGGGTTTCAGTAAAAGACGACGCGCTTCAACAGCAAACGCACGATGTTTGTTCAATGGGTATCAACTTATTCCGTATTTTAATGGCGTATTTAAAACCTGTACTGCCTGCAATGGCGAAAGATGTTGAAGGCTTCCTTAACGACACGTTAAGTTTTGATGCCATTGATGCACCTTTAGTTGATCATGAAATCAATAAGTTTAAAGCATTAATGCAACGTGTTGAGATGGATAAAGTTGAAAAGATGGTTGAAGACTCTAAAGAAAATTTAGCCGCGACTAAACCTTCAATTGCATCTACAAATAAGCCTTCAGCAACGCCTGCTGAAAAAGATGATATGACTAACACGCCAATTGAAGCTATTGCCGATGAGATTGAGTTTGATGACTT
>CAWUUQ010000156.1:0-15204 GCA_963925625.1 uncultured Psychrosphaera sp. | reverse complement strand
CAAAAACCGAGAGCATATAGTTTAGAAGCGCCAAGTTATGACTTGCCCAATGTACCTCAGCACTCCTTAAGTGGGGCGCCGCATTCAGTTCAAATTTCTGATTATATTGAACAAATATCTGCAACGTTAATGGAAAATGTATCTAAAGAAACGCCGCATGCAGTGGTTGGAATTACGTCTTTTGTTGATTTTAACAATGACCTAGTTACGTTAACACCCTTTGGTAACTTAGTGGCTGAGCACTTTACAACTCAGTTGTTTCAAGCTGGGTTTACAGTAGCCGATTACAAAGTTAGAAAACGTATCACTGTTACATCTCATGGTGACTTAGTATTTTCACGTAATACAAAGGCTCTAGACTCTGCCGATACGATGACACACGTCCTAACAGGTACAGTCAGTTATCAACAGACAGGGTTAATGATCAACGCTCGCATCGTAAACTTCGATAATAAATGGGTCATTTCGACAGCAAGTGGTTTTATCCCTTATTTTGTATTGGATACAATCGTGCCTGCACAAGCTAAACAGGCTGTCCTTTAAAGGACAAAAGCATGAAATCTAAAGCTCTACAAGCAACCATAAATGTAAGTGTAGTTTTTGCACTAGGTTGCTTATTAGTGAGTTGCGGATCAAAAGAGCCGATGCCTGTAAAACGTGTTTTTCATGTTAATGAAATTAGTAATGACGTTATTTCGCATTTTGAAACCCTCTCTTTTATTGACGAGTCTCCTACTGATCCACTCGACCCCCATTATGTAAGATGGCAGCATTATAAACTGTTAGAAAAGCAAGTTTCACAGTTGTTTAGCAATTTGTTCATAACTCTTAAAACAGACCTGCAGCCTAAAACTGACCTTGGGGTAATTAAATTTTCATTAGCAACTACAAAGGGTTATATCAAGGACGCGACCTTCCTTCGACGAGGCAAACATATTGTTAATGAGTTTACACTGCAGACATGGCGGCAGAATAATTCGTATAATGATTTATTTGCAAGCTCGCATATAAAAAGGCCAGACGACGTTAATGAGCAAAACATGCAAATCATTATCAAGCCTATGTTATACCAAAAAGACGATAAACTTTGGTTGCAGCTATCAGCAGTAGACTCCTCATCTAAAAAAGAGCTAGGCAGTGTAGCCTCAATAATAGACGACTATTATTTTTACTATTATTTAGATGGCATTAAACAATCTCATCGCCACCAAAGACATCGTTAATAAATTCTCTTTTACAAAACTAATCATTAATAACCCGCCGCTTTTTTGAATCCTATTTAAGGTGATTTTTACTTGCGATGAATGATTGTTCTAAACCTGTAAATCCAGTTTCCTCTTTTCCATAAAAGTGCTTAAATGGCTGAATAGTCATCAAGATAAAAACAACCCAAGTGTTGTTAAATCAAAAGGGAACATTATGAACGTTAAAAAAACAACTTCAGTCTATGCCGCCGTTACGGCTTCTTTATTATCAGTACCACTTCTTACTCTGTCTTTATTCTCTTCGCCAAGTCATGCACATGGTTTTGAAGTTTCAGACAAAGCAAAAAAGCTTGCACAAAGTACCATTATTGTAGACAGCCATATTGATGTTCCATACCGCATTAATAAACACTGGGAAGATGTAACCAAAGCAACAGCCAAAGGCGACTTTGATTACCCAAGAGCTAAGCAGGGCGGACTTAACGCGCCATTTATGTCTATTTATTTACCAGCCACACTTGAAGCACCTGGATTAGACGGAGGCGTTCAATTGGCGCACCAATTAATTGACTCAGTGGAAGCAATCGCGGCACGAGCACCTGATAAATTTGCAGTTGCTTATTCTACATCTGACGTTGAAGAGCATTTTAAAAAGGGACTAATTTCATTACCAATGGGCATGGAAAATGGCAGTCCAATTAGTGGCAGTATTGATAATCTAAAAATGTTTCACAAGCGAGGAATTCGTTACATAACGTTAGCGCACTCTTTATCGAATCATATTTCAGACTCTTCTTACGACCTTCGCAGGCAATGGAAAGGGCTTAGTCCTTTTGGTAAAGAGTTAGTGGTAGAGATGAACAAAATAGGCATGATGGTGGATATTTCTCACGTATCGGATGCTGCTTTTTATCAAGCGTTAGAAATTACCAAAGCGCCGGTAATTGCATCACATTCATCATTACGAAAATTCACGCCAGGTTTTGAACGAAACATGGACGATGACATGATTAAAGCCTTAGGAAAAAATGGCGGTGTGATTCAAATCAACTTTGGCTCTAGTTTTGTTTCTCTAAAAACACGTCAATGGCAAGATCAGTTAGGCAAAGCGTTTAAAGAAGCTGGCACTAAATGGGGCGAACCGAAGGCGAAAGAAGTAGAAGCGGCCTTTAGAGCGACAAATCCATATCCATACGCGTCATTAGATATGGTGTTAGATCACATTGATCATGTTAAATCATTAGTTGGTGTTGATCATGTTGGTATAGGTTCAGATTTTGATGGCGTAGGTGACTCATTACCACGTGATCTAAAAGATGTTTCTTACTTTCCACACTTAGTACAAGGTTTATTAAATCGTGGCTACTCAGATGCCGAGATTCAAAAAATATTGTCGGGTAACTTCATGAGAGTTTGGAAACAGGTCGAAAAAGTCGCTGAAAAAATGTAATCAGTTACTTGGGGGAATATATTCTGCTAATATGCGTGAACTTATTCCCCTGTTGCTATTCTAATAGGTCAACAGGTATTAGTCTGAACTTAAACCGTAAATTTAACCTTAAATTGAAAAAGTAGTGATTTCATGAAACATTTTTTATTAATTCTGTTAACGCTTGGCGTTGTCTCTGGTTGTAGTAGCTGGGTTTATAAATATGACATTGTACAAGGCAACTATTTAAACCAAAAAGACGTTGATAAATTGCACATTAATATGACTAAAGAACAGGTTCAATTTGTTCTTGGTGCGCCCGTTGTTTCAAATACATTTAGTGACGGTGATTGGCATTATCTGCATACGGTTCGTTTAGGTAAAACCGATGAGCTTGTAAGAAAAGAATTGGTTTTGTCATTTACTCATGGCCGATTAACAAAAGTCTCGGGTGATTTTGACCAACCAGTCGATTTTAATACACCACTAGACTCAGAGTAAAAAATAAAGCCGAATTAATCTTCGGCTTTTTTGCGGGGGTTAGGTCTCCCGCCTGTTACTTTATCTGCACGACCTTCTTGAACCGCTTTTTCAGCACGACGCTTTCTAACTTCCTTTGGATCTGCAATTAATGGCCGGTATATTTCGATCCTGTCCATGTCTTTTAGCACAACATCTAGCTTGCAGGTTTTTGACCAAATACCAACTTTATTAATCTCTAAGTCAATTTCAGGATGAGCGGTTATTATCCCACACTGCTTGATTGCTTGTTCAACCGTTGTGTCAGCATCAACATTAAGCTGCAATAGCGTTTGTTTGTCTGGTAACGCATAGGTTACTTCAATAGATATTTTTTCAGCCATATACTTGTTTTGCTCTTTGGGTAAATGCGGTAACCATATTAGATGTAACGTGATTAAATACTTTACCAAAGGCAAGTTCAATCATTTTTGACGAGAACTCAAAGGTTAAGTTTAATTCAACTTTACATGCATTGGTATCAAGCGGTGTAAAAATCCAACTGCCTGACAAATGCTTAAATGGTCCATCAACTAAGGTCATATTTATTTGATGTGTAGATACCAACTCATTTTTGGTAGTAAACCATTTACTAATGCCAGCCTTGTTTATTAGTAAAGAACCTTCCAATAATTGTTCAGAAATTTTATTGCACTTTGCATCTGCACAATTGGGAATAAACTCTGGATAAGACTTAATATCGTTGACCAAATCAAACATCTGATCACAGCTATACATAACCAAAGCGGTTCGTGAAAGTTGTGCCATAACGCCTACTTATTAATATTCCTAAATTCTTGAATGGCATTCTAACAAACTTACATAGAAAATAATGCACAAATGGTTATAATCGTAGGGTCAACCAATAAGAAGTGAATATGGCTAACAAAAAACCAAAAAATCCGTCAAATACTATCGCGCTAAACAGAAAAGCACGCCACGATTATCACCTTGAAAAAAAGTTTGAGGCTGGAATTGAGTTGCAAGGCTGGGAAGTCAAAAGTATGCGACAAGGAAAAGTAAATATATCAGATACCTACGTACACCTAAAAGGTGGCGAAGTATGGTTATTAAACTCACAAATACAACCGCTTTTACAAGCCTCATCGCATGTTGTTTGTGAGCCTAATCGTTATCGTAAGCTGTTATTAAAGAAACGTGAAATTGATGAATTAATCGGTGCCGTTGAACGTCAAGGTTATACCTTGGTTGCTACGGCAATGTATTGGAAAAAGAGTTGGGCTAAGGTCGAATTCCACCTAGCAAAAGGTAAACATGGCCAAGACAAACGCGATGATATTAAAGATCGTGATTGGGGCCGTCAAAAAGAACGTTTAATGAAACATTCAGGCAGATAGTAAAAGATTCATAAAGTTGTAAACTACTTGAAATAATTTTATCGATTAAACGTTCTAATATTGTTCTTATTAACGATTAAATATGGAAGGTTATGACAGTAATAGAGCAAATTGCACAAGATAACATTAGGCTGTTAGGTCAGTTAGAAAGCTTCACAAAGCAAATAAGTGACACCTTTTATTCGCAGCACAATGAATCGTTGGCAAGTGGCTCTATCGGCGCTCATATTCGTCACATTATTGAGCATTACCTTTCTCTTTTAAATTATCAAAATAGCGCGACCGTACAAACTATTAATTACGACCAGCGTCAGCGTAGCATTCCTTTAGAAATCGATACAAAACACACACAAGAAGTTATAAATAGTGTGTGTGAACAATTAGTATCTATTTGCCTCGATACTGAAGTAAACGTAGTTTGCTCAACAAACACTCGCATTAGGTCAGCAATACAAAGCTCGCCTGAAAAAGAGATAACCACACAAAGCTCATTAGCACGAGAGCTAGTATTTTTATGCAGCCATACAACCCATCATATGGCGATTATCCGATTGTTGTCATTACATCTTAAAATTGATTTACCGAGTTCCTTTGGAAAAGCGGCAAGCACTCAGAACTATGAATGCACATTACGAACGAGTAGTGATTTGATTCAAGAGCCTAAATTGAAAGGCGAGTTAGGTTCAAAAGGTAGCAACAATGTGCAGCGTAAATTGGCGTAAGTTTAATAATCACATTGGCTTAGTATTTACCCGAGACGAGTCGGTAAGCAGAGCTAAAGCAATTCCTCCGCAGCGATTTACTAAATCCGGAGTAGAATATCTAATGCCCATTGATCCAGAAGGAAAGGGAAGCTGGTTAGTAGCAAATAATGCAGGTTTTGTGTTCTTTTTGCTAAATGACTATCAAGGCAAGATGAAAGCTGTTTTAGATAATAACTTAGTGATGGCTAACGCGCTTGTTTCACGTGGCTTATTGATTAAACAACTTGCTGAATGCAGTACATTAGCTCAAATAGAAAACGTGATGAGTGAATGGCCATATGATCAGTCTCAACCCTTTTACTTGGGCTGTTTAAGCCTAAAATATCAATTAATGTGGCACTACGATGGGCAGTCATTAAATCATTACGCATTGCCGCAACAACTGTATTCTTCTGGTCACCCACGAGTTAAAGAGATTATTGAGCAACGTAAAGCATTTGTGAATGCGTTTAAAGTAGAAAAAATTGAAGACTTACTTAACGTTCATCGTTCTCATTTACCCAATGTTGATGCCGACCGTTCGTTTAGTATGTGTATGCACAGAGAAGTGGCATGTAGTCAGTCTTTGACTAGCATTAATATTGCAGATAAAGAATTAACCGTAAATTATTGGCAAGGTCAGCCATGTTTAGCTGACCCTGAAAAACCAATAACAAAGTCATTAATGGTTACACATATCCTCTAAAGAGATATTGGCTCTATCAAACTGAAAATCACGCTCATCATTCGACATCGCCAAATACTCAGAAGTACTTGTACCTGATAAATTATCGCTAACTGTAATTTCTGCAACCGATAGACCCTGAGGCGCTCTGGTAAAGGTAGCTGACGATTTATCATCGCTAGTATTCATCGTTATGCTGCCCTGGCAGACAAACAGATTCCAGTTTAGGTCAGCTTGCTCTCGTGTCCACCTTACTTTAGTTCGCCATAGAGCCGTTTCACTAATAGTTCTTGTTGCACCTGAAATGGTTATTACAGGTGTAACATCGCTGAAGCCGCTGGCATTAAAGTCAAACTCCACATAGTCTAAACAGTCAGTAAGGATACCCGTAGAAGACATTTGTTGCTCTTCAGACTCAGATACTGCAGAAGAACATGTATAGTCATCACGAGCTTCTATTTTTAATACGTGCTCACCAGCTCGCTTAGGCGTAGCGTAACTTAATAAATAGAGACCGTCTTCGTAAGTTTTAGCATGTGCTAAGGTGCTACTAACAATTTCAGACAATTGATTAAACTCATCTATCTCAAAGATATTGTCTGCATCTGTAAACTCTTTTAATACAGTGGAATCGGCTTCACTACCAATACTAATAAAGTAAATGTCTTTTGTGCCGATGCCAGATTTAGCTTCTTCTTTTGATACTAATGAAGATGTATCATTACCATCAGTAAATAGGATTAAGCTGCCGTAACTAATTAAATCCAACGAAATTGAGTTTTCCCAAGCGCTCACACCTTCAGCGATAGCACCGTATAAATTCGTAGAGTTGCCACCGACCGAAACCGCATCTAACGCGGCACTAATAGAACTGATGCTTTGGCTTTGATTAATGATAGTGGTTACTGCGCTATCAAAAGTAAGAATGGTCACTCTTTGATTTGGATCAAGTAACGAATTACCGTCTGCATCCATAATGTTAGTTTTGATGCTATCTGTGATTTGTTTTAATTCATCGCCTTTTATTGAGCCACTAATGTCTATCGCGAACACGGTTGTGTATTCAGCATTTAATGTCGCTAACGGCTCTACTTCTAAAAATGACTCTGACAAAGAAACCGGTGAATCATTTTCATAAACAGCAAGGTAATCTCTCACGTTACTGGTTGTTAAATTGTCGACGGCTAGGTTTGTTTGGCGGTTTACTAAATGAAAAGCAAATGACAATACCGAAGGATCTTTTTGCTCAAAGCCTAACGAACTAAAGCTATAAGCTGTGCCTTCAAGACCGGAGCAACTAATGCTTACATTTGATATGTTGCTGTTAGCCGTTGTTCCAGTCGCGTTATCAATAAAACAGGTTAACCCAGCTGGGTGGTCAACAATTGTGATTGTATAACTGGTTTCTCTGGCAACAGGAGTCGCTAGCGTAAATTGCCCATTTGTTGTTAATATTTCATTAGAACCATTTACAGAAACCGTTATTTCGCCAGCCAACCCTTCTATTTGCCCGCTAATAGTAACGGTTGTTGACTCTGGTTTAGACTCTGAATCGCTGCCGCCACACCCATGTAATGCAAAAAGACAAATTGCAACTGAGCCTAGCTTCGTCATCATTCTTGAAGACATTATATTTTCCTTTAACAACATTTAATTAAGATTTAGTGGAAACACATTTTTTCTGTATGTATTCGTCAGACTTGTCGGTAATGACTAATGCGCGTGCATCTTTGCAAAAGTAAGTGGTTACTTCGCCATCATAGTCAGCATTAACAACAGAAGATATTTTACTTGCTAACGACTTTAGGTTGCCGCTTTCGGTGAAATGGTTTTTGACAATATAGTCATATTTTAAATCCCAAATCAGCTCAACACCTTCTTTTTTTGCATATTGTTCTAATGCGGTTTTTAACGTGTCATTTTGTTTAAATGAACGTTTGATGCTAGCGCCTCGCCAATTGGTGCTCGCAGGTTCAACTTTACCATCTAATGAACTGAGTTGTTGACCCATTGGCATGTCAGGTTCAGGCAATTTAATTGTGTAATCATTGAGTCTTTCTGCACCAGGTTTTATGGCTTGTCTTACTTCAGCGTAAAATTTTGCCACGCCTTTGGCCACTGGGTTCTCACTGGTTTGATTACTTTCGTCACTGCCCCAATAAATAAACCCGACAATAACAAAAACAAAAATTAGAGGGCCGATAACTTTTTTCATAGCTTTTATTCCTTTTATAAAACACTGAAAACATGCATGGTTACTTATAAAGTATTACTGAGTTCTTACATAGGTCTTTTATACAGATTACGTGTATCAATTACTTGTACAAAGATTCTGGCTCATCTTCAGGACGCGTCTTAAATCGACGATGAACCCACATGTACTGTTCCATATTTGATAAAACTGATTGTTCCACCCATGCGTTTATCTTTTTAGCGTTTTCTAAAGAATCACCAGAAGGGTAGTCCGTTAGTGGCGCTAAAAACTCAACTTCATAACCTTCATTGTTGTCTAATCGTTTTAACTTTGTTGGAATAGTAACGGCGTTTTTATGGCTCGAAAAAATTTCGGTGCCCGTCGTTGTTGCTGCTTTATCTACTGCAAAAAAAGGAGCAAATACGCTGCGTTTTGGACCATAATCGTGGTCAGGTAAATAAACCGTCACTTCACCTTTTGTTAAAGCCTTAAGTAGGCCTTTGACATCTTTTTTTCCAATCATATAACGATTGCAACGGCAGCGACCTCTATACTGAACCCACTCTAATAACTTATTGTTGTGCGGGCGATAAAAACCGACACAAGGATAGCCTGTTGTGCCGAGGACACGAGACATCATTTCTAAAGGATAAACATGGGTAAATAACAACAGAATGCCTTTGCCCTGTGCTAACGCCGCATCAATGTGCTCTTGTCCTTTAACATGACACATATTTTGTGCACGCCAATCTGGCCACCACCAAGCCATGCCACTTTCGAATAAAGCGATTCCGGCGTTTTCGAAGTTCTTTATGACTAATCGACTGATCTCTTTTTCAGGCATGTCAGGAAAGCATAACGACAGATTTTTAGCGGCAATTTTTTTACGACGTTTAAGTAGGGTTGAAAGTAACCTTCCGATTAGTTTACCTAATGTAATTTGGACACGATAGGGTAACCAACTTAAAGCATACAAAATAGCGATGGTTATCCAAGTTAACCAAAATTTTGGATGCACAAAAGACCAGGAAAATGCAGGCGCAACAAATGCTTTTTTGCAAGATGGATTAGCCAAATTAGATACCGTGTATAAAGAAATTAAGTATAACTTTAATTCTAACGTAATTTCTTTCCCATAAGGTATTCATTTTTATGAATAGGGCATAAAAAAAACGGAGCATAGGCTCCGTTATTTACATATAAAAATTAATCAGCAATATTTATTAACAATATTAATCGATTATTTTAAACCGCCGTTAACGGCAACAATGTCTTGGCCATTTAACAAACCAGACGCTTGTTTAAGTGACAACATCGCTAGAATGTAATTATAACGGCTAGTTGATAGGTTTCGTTTAGCATTATACAAGTTACGAGTGCTGTTCAATACGTCAACGATAGTACGAGTACCGACTTCAAAACCCGCTTGTGTCGCTTGTAGTGCACTTTCAGCAGATACAACCGATTGTTGTAACGCTTTTAACGTTGAAACAAGAGAAGTTACATCGGCATAAGAAGTTCTTACTTTTCTTACTACTGCACGATACGTTGCTTCACGGTCTTCGCTAGCAAATACAAAATTCGCTTGTGCTTGTTCAATCGCCGCTGAAGTACCGCCGCCGCTGTATAAAGGTACATTTAACTCAATACCAATAGATGATGAATTTAACGCAGGTGTATCAACGTCGCCCCCAGCATTTCTATTATTAATTGAAGCGGTAAGGTTAACCGTAGGATAATGACCAGCATCCGCTCGTTTAATATCAAACTTTGCTGCTTCAACCACTAACTCTTTGGCTTTTAATTCTAGGCTGCTTTCTTCAGCACGTTTAACCCATTGTAAAACGTCATTAGGCATAGGCATGGTTGCTTCAAAACGTTCGGTATTTAGTGCATCAAACGTATTGTAAAACTTGCCGGTGATTTCGCGTAAACCTTCTTTAGCAATTTCTACGTCGTTTTCACTACGAATTTCCGTTGCCACTGAATTGTCAAAGTTAGCTTGTGCTTCATGCACGTCGGTAATTGCCGTTAAACCGACTTTAAAACGCTCACGTGTTTGTTCTAATTGACGTTCAATGGCTTTTTTCTCGGCTCGAACAAACTCTAAACTGTCTTGTGCTTTTAAAACGTCGAAGTAAGCATTTGCCACTCGTTGGATAAGAGATTGTTGTGCTAAATCAAAATTGGCTTGAGACTGTAAAGCGCGTTTTTCAGCGGCATCCAAGTTGTACCAGTCGCCCATTTTAAACAGCGTTTGTGAAAACGAAATTCCAAAGTTTGCAGAGTTTGTATCTGAATCATAAACTTCGCCATCTCGATTAAGAGCGTCACCCGCTGTTCTAGAATATCCAGCTGATAAATTAATTCTTGGAAGTAAGCTAGAGAATGCAATTTCTTCAGATTGACGACTTGCGTCGTAAGAAGCTTTAGCTTTTAATGTTTGTGGATCGTTTTGGACCGCATCTTTGTATACATCAACCAAATTTGTGGCGTTGGCCTGAGAGGCGATGCCAGCGAAAAATAACGCAATTGACACGGTTAATAAAGACTTGCTCATGCTGTTTCCTTAAAATGTTCTAATCCAATGATATCGATGTGCTTACAAAGACGACATTTATTGTAGCCTTTCTGCTTGTTTTAAGTAATGTTTTTTTGTAAATAGACTACCAGTAAATGTAACAGGATATTCAAATGTAAATAAATCCTCACATTTAAGTGTGTTAACTTGTACGATCGTTTAAACGCCAATAACTACAAAGGAGTCAGCGATATGACAGCACCTCGTTATTCCCCATTATTTAATGACAAAAATGTGGAAATCAAGTCGGTAGAGTCGGCATACGATGGATTCTTCAAAATTAATAAGTTCACTTTTCGTCATTCATTGTTCAACGGTGGACAAAGTGACTGGGTCGTGAGGGAAATCTTTGAACGAGGCCATGCTGTAGCGGTGTTACCTTACGATCCTTTGCAAAATAAAGTTGTGCTAATTGAGCAAATCAGAATTGGCGCTCTGGCATCAAAGGACTCACCATGGTTATTAGAAGTGATAGCAGGAATGGTCGACAAAGATGCTGAGTCACTTGAAGCGGTTGCTAAAAGAGAAGCCGTTGAAGAGGCAAACTTGAAGATTGATCAATTGACACCTATGTTAAGCTACTTGTCTAGTCCTGGCGGTACAACTGAACGCCTGTACCTTTATCTTGGAATAGTAGACGCTACCGATGCCGGTGGAGTATTTGGTTTAGAAGACGAAAATGAAGACATTAAGGTTCATGTTTTACCCGTTGCGGAGGCATTTGAATTATTAGGGTCGGGCGAAATCGATAATGCAGCAACCGTAATAAGCTTGCAGTGGTTGATGTTAAACAAAAATAAAATAGACGCAGAGTATTTATGAAAAGCATAACCAAATATGAATTTAGCTAAAAAAGAACGATACGTTGTAAACCTAAATCGACTGCAAAATATTTGTAGCCGTAATTATGGCTTGTTATTGAGACTTTTGCCGCTGCACTACAAAGTGAACCAACAATGGCTGATTAACATCAATGAACAATTGTATTTTGATTTAACGGTTCAAGAAATTACGCCCTATACCGAGCGATTTTTATTAAAACAACAAAATAGGCAAATGCCATCGGTTTGTAATTTAGAAATTGAATTCAGGCTGTACCATGATGCTCAAATGGTTGAAGTCATCAAGTATCAACAACAAGAACGAATTCGTGCTAATAATGAATATCCAAATGATAAACTGCATCAAAAAGATGAAAAGACCCAAATAAATCAGTTATTAAAAGACTGGTTAAATTTAGCATTTCAATGTCAAACGTCAGAGTCGTTAAAAGCGGTTAAGTCACAACAATCAGAAAAGTAGTTATTAAGTCATCATGCGCAGCATTATCTATTTACACGGTTTCCATTCTTCGCCAATGTCTCACAAGGCTTTGTTGTTTAATAAATTTATTCAAACCCATTTCCCCGATATTGTTGTCCACACACCACAACTGTCGGTTTACCCTTTACAAGCCATACAACAAGTAGAGAGATTGGTAGAGGAACATTATCCAAACTTACTAGGTGCAGTTGGTAGCAGTTTGGGTGGATACTTAAGTACGCACTTACATAACAAATTTGGTATAAAAGCCGTGGTTATAAACCCTGCGGTAAAACCCTTTGAATTGTTAGAAGATTACCTTGGTCCACAAGAGCAACCAATTACCGGCGAACAGTATGAACTTGAGGCTCAGCATATGAGTCAATTACAATCGATTTATCAACCATTTGTAAATGAGCCTAAAAAAGTGTGGTGTTTACAGCAAGAAGGTGATGAAGTGTTAGATTATCGACAAGCCGTCGAACATTATAAAGAATCAAAATTAACGTTAGAGCCGGGAGGCGATCATAGTTTTGTAGGATTTGACCGCTACTTAAACAAGATTGTAGAATTTTTACTTTAAGTTTTTGTAAATCCTCGTTAACCTTCCTTTTAGAACCTGATAATTAGAATAATAAGTGCTATGACAAATCAAACCTATAATGCAGAAGCGATTGAAGTCCTTAACGGTTTAGAGCCTGTGCGCCGCCGTCCTGGCATGTATACCGATACCACAAGACCAAATCATTTGGCTCAAGAAGTTATCGATAACAGTGTGGATGAAGCCTTGGCAGGTCATGCAAGTAATATTGTCGTGATCCTTCATGAAGACAACTCTTTAGAAGTGTCTGATGATGGCCGAGGTATGCCAGTGGATATTCACCCTGAAGAAGGCATTCCGGGCGTAGAACTTATTCTTACTAAACTGCATGCAGGTGGTAAGTTTTCAAATAATAATTATGAATTTTCTGGTGGTTTACACGGTGTAGGTGTGTCCGTGGTAAATGCACTAACAACTCGTATGGAAGTCCGTGTTCGCCGCGATGCACAAGAATATCAAATTGCCTTTGAAAATGGCGATAAAGTCCAAGACCTTGAAGTTATTGGTTCGGTAGGTCGACGTAACACAGGTACAACGGTTCGATTTTGGGCAGACGCATCCTATTTTGACAGCGCTAAATTTTCCAATACTCGACTAATTCATAATCTGAGAGCCAAAGCGGTTTTATGTCCTGGCTTAAGAATTAAGTTTAATAATAAACAATTAAAAGAAACTCATGAGTGGTTTTATCAAGACGGCTTAAAAGACTATTTAGTTGATGCTGTTAAAGGATATATCAATTTACCAGAAGACCCATTTGTAGGGACGTTTAAAGGTAATTTAGAAGCGGCTGAATGGGCAGTAACTTGGTTACCTGAAGGCGGTGAGTCGGTGGGTGAAAGTTATGTAAACTTAATACCAACGGCGCAGGGCGGTACTCATGTAAATGGTTTACGACAAGGTTTATTAGAAGCCATGCGTGAATTTTGTGAATTTAGAAACTTAGTGCCACGCGGCATTAAGTTAACACCGGAAGACATTTGGGAACGTTGTAGCTATATTTTGTCGGTTAAAATGCAAGACCCTCAATTTGCAGGACAAACCAAAGAACGTCTATCGTCACGTCAATGCGCGACGTTTGTTTCTGGTGTAGTAAAAGACTCATTCAGCTTGTGGCTTAATACTCATACCGACATTGCTGAATTGTTAGCAGACATGTGTATTAACAATGCGCAAAAACGGTTACGCGCAGCTAAAAAAGTTATTCGTAAAAAGGTAACACAAGGGCCTGCATTACCAGGCAAGTTAACGGATTGTTCAAGCCAAGAAAATGATCGTACCGAATTGTTTTTGGTGGAAGGTGACTCTGCTGGTGGCTCTGCAAAACAAGCACGAGATCGTGAATTCCAAGCCATCATGCCGCTTCGAGGTAAAATATTAAATACTTGGGAAGTGGAAGCTGGACAGGTTCTTGCGTCACAGGAAGTACACGACATTTCGGTTGCAATCGGCATGGATCCAGACTCTACCGACTTATCTCAACTACGTTATGGCAAGGTTTGTATTTTAGCCGACGCCGACAGCGACGGTCTGCACATCGCAACACTATTATGTGCGTTGTTCACACGTCATTATCCAGCCTTAGTTGCGGCCGGACATGTTTACGTAGCTATGCCTCCTCTTTATAGAATCGATGTTGGTAAAGAAGTGTTTTATGCGTTAGACGACCCAGAAAAAGAAGGCATTATTGACCGAATTGCAGCGGAAAAGAAAAAAGGCAAAGTGAACGTACAGCGCTTCAAAGGTCTGGGTGAAATGAACCCGTTGCAGTTACGTGAAACTACCATGGATCCAAACACGCGTCGGTTAGTACAACTGACCTTTGACGAAATAGAACCAACCATGGAAATGTTAGACATGCTGCTCGCGAAAAAACGCGCCGGAGACCGTAAGGCTTGGTTAGAAAGCAAAGGAAACAAGGCGATCGTATAATGGTTACGATCAACTAATCATTTAACTGTTTTGTCAGTTTTTGTGCTAAGTGATCAACCAACAATCTAATTTTAGGTGAAAGGTGGCGGTTTTGTGGATAAATCGCCCATATCCCTTCGTCGGCTTCGCGATAGTTTCCTAATACCTCAACCAACGAGCCATCTTCTAAGTATTGTTGAACGTAATAATCAGGAAGTTGAACTATGCCCAAGCCTTTTAATGCGGCATCAACAAGGCTAGGTCCATTGTTATAGCGAATTCTCCCCGATACACGAACCCTCTTTTGTTTGTGTATAAGACGGTCGATATTTTGCGGATCAACAAAGTGCCAATGATCTAACGTGCCCAATAAACAATTATGCTTAGAGAGCTCTGACAGGGTATGCGGCGATCCGAAGTTACTGAGGTAATCTGGTGATGCGCAGACATAATTAGTCCGAGAACCAATTTTTTTTGCCATCAACGACGAGTCTTGTAACTTTCCAACTCGGATGCCTAAGTCATACCCTTGTTCTACTAAGTCAACCTGCTGATTTGTTAAATAGGCATTAACATCTATTTCATGATAGTGCTGAACAAAGTCGTTAACTAAAGGCAATATAAACTTTTCACCAAAGGTGACTGGCGCAGTGAGTTTAATCTTTCCTTGCGGTTT
>CAWUUQ010000155.1:0-8790 GCA_963925625.1 uncultured Psychrosphaera sp. | reverse complement strand
ATGTAACAATAATGTTGTTCCGATCCCAATAGCGGGTCCCGCTACAGAGGCTATCAATGGTTTAGTCAGTGTTACTAATGTACGCAGAAATATAACCGTTGGATGTGCTTCTGTTAATGCCCCTCCTTTTAAAAAGTCTGCGAGGTCATTACCCGCTGTAAAACAACTTGAGTCCCCTTTAATGATCGCAACATTCAAGTCTGGGTTTTTCTCTAATTCAACTAACGCTTTTGATAATTCTGCATACATGTCCAAGGACAACGCATTCTTATGAGAGGGACGATTAATCGTTATCGTTAAGATTTTATTTTCTTGATGACAGACAATATGAGACATATATGAGGCTCCGCTGTTTAACAGCATTTATGAGAGGTCTGAATTTTGGTTTATGACAATTTTAAAGTTGTTTACGGTAATAAGTGTTAACTGCAGTTAATATTTACTTCTATTGTAGACAACTTTTTACGTTGTTAACTTTAACGTTATCAAAGCCGCGGATTTACTTTTCAACTTTTAGCATAAAACAAAATCAAAAAAAGCCCGAATTAATCGAGCTTTTTTTATAAAAATAAACAGCCTACAGGTATTTATGTTTACCTGTTTTTAGGAACCTAGTACATGACTAAACGCTAATAATTAGGCTGTAACGTCCATCATTAATTTAATAATGAAGCTACCTTAAACGCCTTAACCAAAGCAGTTAATAATGTTAGTGTTAAAACTTTATAGTTGGGTTGCAAAAGTAATCAATGCTAGTACCGCAACAGCAATACAAACCTGACCCAAACCCACACCTTTATTGTAAGACGACGAAAACATCTGCCTGACCTTTATTTTTATTTTTAGTTGAACCGGCGCTATAAAAACGCTGTCAAAATAACCAATTGAGTAAAGAGTCTAATTAATTAAAGTGGTCATTTCAATAGCTATTTAAAATATTCTTGCAAAAAACCAAAAACAACCTACCAGACCTATAATTATAGAAAATGGTACTTGTATAAATGCTCGGTAACTTGGTTGATTACTCAAGTGATAAAACAGCACTCCAGCTAATAGCAATACAGAAAGTTGGCCTAATTCTACACCTAGGTTAAATGCAAACAGTGCCGATAACAAAGCGCCGTCAGGTAAACCAAATTCACTCAATACTGAGGCAAAACCTAACCCATGTAATAGACCAAAAACGCCAATTAATATTAAATTACTCGAATTTTTTGTATTGGTTTGCACGTTTTTTATTGCCATTAAAACAATGCTTAGCGCAATAATTGGCTCAACAATATGACTACCAACAGAAACCAAACCTACCGATGACAGATATAAAGATATTGAATGCGCTAACGTAAAGGTCGTTACTTGCCAAAATAGTTTTCCAAACTGTGTGGTTGATAAAAATAAAACCAATATAAACAAAATGTGATCTAGGCCTTTGGGAATAATGTGAACAAAACCAGAAACTACGTACTTCTGAATACGTTCCATAAAAGTCAGGCCGTCATCAATTGTTCTCTCCGTTGAATCGAGCGATCTCATTGCTGCCATCATTTCAGGTGAAGGTTTTAATTTTTTGACCTGTTGAATGTCGACAGGCTCAGACTTTATGCCTTCAATTGCGAATGACTTTTGTGAAAAACCTAGTGCAACAGTGAACACTATTATGACCATGACGCTCAGCAAGTAATCTAAGCCAGCGCTTGTGACGGTTTGTCCATTTACTTTGGTTAATCTTGTTCTTATTTGTAAAGCTAAGTCATTCACTGATCTTGTCCTTTTCACTACGTCTTTTTTTATGTCTTTAACTGACCAATTCTAACCTTTATTAGTAAACAAAACATTGCAGTTATCTATAAATTTGGGGCTTTCACCGCAACTACCAAAGTTAGACTTAGACGAACAGCAAAAAGCTAAGTACACTATTTTCGAAAAATAAAAATAAAGGATAGGGAATCTATGAATAACCTTTTTAAAAGTACGCTTTTAAGTGTTTCTTTAGCTTGTTGTTTCTCGGCATCAACTTATGCCGCTGAACAAGCAGAAACAACAAAAGCAGAAGATGCAAAGTGGGATGTAAAAAAACCACAAGGTGAAATGAAAAAAATCACCATTAATACTGATGAATCAACTTGGTCAAATTTAGATGTTCACCCAAATGGTAAAACTATCATTTTTGATATGTTAGGTGACCTATACACAATGCCAATTACCGGTGGTGAAGCAACGCCTCTTTTAGTCAGTTACGATTGGAACATGCAAGCGACTTATAGCCCTGACGGCTCTAAAATTGCTTTTCTAAGTGACCGTGATGGCATGATGAATGTTTGGATTATGGATGCTGATGGTTCTAACCCTCGCCAACTAACTAAACAAACCTCTCATACTATTCACACTCCAACTTGGAGCCCAGATGGACAATATATTGCCGTAACTCGCGGCGTTATGTCATCTCGTTCCATTGCAGCTGGTGAAATTTGGATTTATCACCACACCGGTGGCAGCGGTACAAAAGTTAAAGCGGGTAGTCATGGCGCATTTAACCAAAAGAATATTACCGACCCTAGGTTCTCTCCTGACGGTAAATATATCTATTACACGACCGACGTAAGTGGTGGCCGAGTTTGGCAATACAACAAAAACTCGACAACAGAACTATTTAATATCATTCGTCATGACTTAGATAAT
Organism: uncultured Psychrosphaera sp.; assembly: GCA_963925625.1. Taxonomy (GTDB): domain Bacteria; phylum Pseudomonadota; class Gammaproteobacteria; order Enterobacterales; family Alteromonadaceae; genus Psychrosphaera. The sequence continues at coordinate 6,111 of CAWUUQ010000155.1, read as the reverse complement.
GGTGAAGAAGAGCGCTACATTGGTGGAGCTGGCGGTGCCGTCATCCCTACTCCTTCTCCTGATGGTAAGTATATGGCTTACTTAAAACGCGAAGACACTAAAACGGTACTTTATATCAAAGACTTAAAGTCTGGTGTTGATACTCGATTATTTACAGAGATGGAGCGTGACCATCAAGAGACGTTTGGTACCGAAGGTAACTACGCGTATTTTGATTGGACGCCAAATAGCGAAAATATTGTTTTTTGGACTGGTGGTAAATTTAACAAAATAGACGTTAAGTCTAAAAAAGTTAGCCAAATTCCATTTAACGTTAAAGTAGAAAAGCAAGTTCAACAAGCCGTTCGTCATGCCGTTGACGTTGCTCCCGATAAGCTTGATATTAAACAAACTCGTTGGGCAACCATGTCTCCTACTGGCGACAAAATTGTTTATCAAGCACTTGGGAAACTTTATGTACGTTATGTTGAGTCAGGCAAAGTTAAACGCTTAACAAAACAAAATGATCATGATGAGTATTACCCAAGTTTCTCTCGTGACGGTAAATACATAACCTATACAACTTGGAATGACGAAAAGTTAGGCACCGTTCGTGTTGTCAAAGCTCGAGGCGGGTATGGCAAAGTTATTTCAACGGAACCAGGTCATTATATGCAACCACGATTTTCTCCTAACGGCGAAAAGGTTGTCTTTAACCGATTCACTGGCGGATATTTAACGTCGCCTGAATGGTCAATGGAACCGGGTATTTATGTGGCAGACGCTGATGGCGGCAAAATGGAACGTGTTATTAAAAGTGGTTCTGATGCGCACTTTGGAGCCGACAACAATACACTTTACTTTACCAGCTACCAGTCAGGTTCTTATGGTACAAAACGTAAGTTAGTATCAGTGAACCTAGACGGTTTTGATCAACGTGATGTATTAAAAGGTGACAAAGTCACTGAATTTAAAGTATCACCAAATGGAGAGTGGATTGCGTTTGTATACCAATACAACACGTATGTAGCACCATTTGCCAAAGTTGGAACCGTTCAGTCTATTGGTCCTAAATCAACATGGGTTCCTGTTGCACAAGCTTCAAAAGCTTCTGGTTCTGAAATTCATTGGTCAGCAGACAGCAAATCTCTTCATTGGTCAAATGCGTCTACATTATATTCTCGTAAGTTAACTGACACTTTTGCCTTTTTATCTGGCACGAGCGAAACGTTGCCTGAGCCTACCAGTGAAGGCATTGACTTAAGCTTTGATGTTAAAGCCGACGTTCCTGACTCTAAAGTAGCATTAGTTGGCGGCCGCGTTGTTACGATGCGTGATGCAGACAATAATAAAGAAATTATTGAAAATGGTGTTGTACTTGTTGATGGCAACCGAATTGTTAGCGTAGGCAAACAAGGCGAAGTTAAAATTCCTAGAGGATACAAAACTTTCGATGTGACAGGAAAAACCTTAGTTCCTGGTTTAATCGATGCGCATGCTCACGGTTCTCAAGGAACGCGTCAAATTATCCCACAACAAAACTGGAAAAACTTTTCTTCTATAGGCTTTGGTGTTACCACATTACATGACCCATCTAATGATAATAGAGAAATATTTGCAGCCGCTGAAATGCAACGTGCGGGTAAAATAGTTGGCCCACGTATTTTCTCTACCGGCCGTATTTTATATGCGGGATACTCACCAGGTGCTACTGCCAAAATTGACGATATTGATGATGCGAAATATCACATCAAACGTACTCAAGAAAACGGGGCAGTATCGGTGAAAAGCTATAACCACCCTCGTCGTGATACTCGTCAACAAGTTTTGGCGGCAGCTCGCGAATTAGGCGTTAATGTTGTGCCTGAAGGCGGCGGTAAGTTATACCAAAACATGACAATGGTCATTGATGGTCATACTACATTAGAGCACTCTTTAAATATTCCTCGTGGATATAAAGACTTAACTCAAATGTGGAGCCAAACTGAAACGGCTTATAACCCAACATTTGTTGTTGCGTATGGTGGTCTTTCTGGTGAACGTTATTGGTATGACAAAACGAACGTTTGGGAAAATGAACGTTTAATGCGTTTTGCACCGCGATATATCATTGAGCCTGTTTCTATACGTCGTGAAACAGCACCTGAAGATCATTACAACCATATTGAAGTTGCTAAGTATGCAAAAACCTTACGAGATAACGGCGTTCGAGTTTTAATTGGCGCACATGGTCAACGTGAAGGTTTAGCTGCACACTGGGAAATGTGGATGATGAACCAAGGTGGGTTTACGCCATGGGAGTCTTTACGTGGTGCTACCTATGACGGTGCAATTGCATTAGGCATGGACAAAGACATTGGTTCGATTGAAGCTGGCAAACTTGCAGACATCGTTATTATTGAAGGTGATGTATTAGCGGATATCAGAAAATCTGAGTTTGTTTCTCACACCATGATCAATGGTCGTTTATTCGATGCCAAAACAATGAATGAACAACTTACTGGTGATTATAAAGCTAAGCCTTTATTCTTCGACCGTTTAAATATCAATGCTATGCCTGCGGCAACTGCAACTGAGCTTAAACAGAAAGAAGAAAAGTATCATTGGACACATCACTAGTGTGTAAGTGCATATTTTAAGTATAATTAAGGGCCTTAGGGCCCTTTTTCTTCATCTGCTTTATTTGTTCTTAATATTTACTCTCAATACACCCAATATTCTCCACCTCCTGTAATTCTATTTTTTAGAACATAAACTTCTATTTTAATCAATTTATCAAACCTCATATTTCCGTACACTAGCTACACTTATTTAGACCCGTACTATTTAAAACAAATTAAATAAACTGAAAGGAAATTATTTTGGAAAATAAAGAAGGTTATAAAATTGAAAACGTTGATGTTGCGATCCAAAAGAACAATCAATGGAGCACAATCAATACTGATGAAATTTTTAATGACCGTACTGTAATCGTATTTTCACTGCCTGGTGCCTTTACTCCAACTTGTTCGTCGACACACCTACCTCGATTTAACGAGTTAGCCAATGTATTTAAAGACAACGGCATTGATGAAATTGTTTGTGTTTCAGTAAATGATACCTTTGTAATGAACAGCTGGTCTTCGTCGCAAGAAGCTGAAAACATCACAATGTTACCTGATGGTAATGGCGAATTTACAAATCAAATGGGCATGTTAGTTGATATGCAACAAGTTGGATTTGGTAAGCGCTCATGGCGCTATTCAATGTTAGTCCGCGATGGTGTGGTTGAAAAAATGTTTATCGAGCCACAGAAGCCAGGCGACCCGTTTGAAGTATCTGATGCCGATACCATGTTGGATTACATAAACCCAAATGCAAACAAGCCTCTGCCCGTTTCGTTGATTGTAAAACCAGGCTGCCCATTCTGTACGGCAGCAATTGATTTGCTAAATGAACGTAAAATGCCATTTGAGACCATAGTCCTAGGCCAACATGCGTCGTTAACAAGTTTAAAAGCGATGACTGGCCGCGAAAAAGTACCTCAGGTATTTATCGACGGTAAACACATAGGTGGTAGTGATGAATTGGCTGAATACTTTAATAGATAATATGTTTGAAGAACTAACCGATACATTATTCGAATAAGGTTTAGGCTAAGATTTAGACTTAAACTAAAAGGCTCTTGTTCATTTGAACAAGAGCCTTTTTTATAATTGAAACGTTATTCTTATTTACAAACGATTCTTATGTAGAAGCGATGCCTATCTAGATACAGTTAGTATTTAGATACCATGTTTTCTAACGAAATAACTTTAATCTTGTCAGCATGACCTGCCGTACCAAACGCTTCATAACGAGCTTCAACAATGTCCTGCATCGCAGTGATTGTTTTAGCTAAGTATTTACGAGGGTCAAATTCACTTGGGTTTTCAGCAAGGAATTGTCGAACCGCACCAGTAGATGCTAAACGTAAGTCTGTATCAATGTTAATCTTACGTACACCGTGTTTAATACCTTCAACAATTTGATCCACTGGCACACCATATGTTTCAGGAATTGCGCCGCCAAACTCATTAATTATCGCTAACCACTCTTGAGGAACAGAAGACGAACCATGCATAACTAAATGCGTGTTTGGAATGCTTTTATGAATCGCTTTGATGCGATCGATAGCAAGAATGTCACCCGTTGGTGGGCGAGTGAATTTATACGCGCCGTGTGATGTACCACAAGCGATTGCTAGTGCATCAACATTCGTTTTAGCAACAAAATCGGCAGCTTCTACTGGGTCAGTTAACATTTGTTCTTTTGTTAAAATACCTTCAGCGCCAACACCATCTTCTTCGCCTGCTTGGCCCGTTTCTAACGAACCTAAACAACCTAATTCACCTTCAACTGAAACACCACAAGCGTGGGCCATTTCAACAGTACGGCGAGTAACATCAACCTTATAATCATAGTCTGATGGCGTTTTGCCATCTTCCATCAAGGAGCCATCCATCATTACCGATGAAAAGCCTAATTGAATTGAACGCTGACAGATTGCTGGTGATGTACCGTGATCTTGGTGCATACAAACTGGAATATGAGGAAACTCTTCAATCGCCGCTAAAATCAAATGACGTAGAAAAGGAGCGCCGGCGTACTTACGCGCACCTGCTGAAGCTTGTACAATTACAGGACTGTTAGTCTTGTCTGCCGCCGCCATGATTGCACGCATTTGCTCAAGGTTATTTACATTAAACGCTGGAACACCGTAACCATACTCTGCTGCATGATCTAATAATTGGCGCATTGAAATTAAAGCCACATTCCACTCCTATCGATTTTTGGGTCGTGTTGAAAGTTTTTGTAATCTATTCTGTAATTCTACATAACGACTTTCAAAATGTCTTTTAACTTTTCAATTTTCTTTTTCAAACACAGTAATAACATAATATATTTTAAACATTGCCATTTGAGAAATCGCTATAGTAGTATTAATTTAACGCACAGTGACAATACAACAAGGAATGTGATGATAGACAAATCGTTACCTAAAACATTTATGCTTGGTCTATCTCTGATTCAAGGTTTACTGCTCACTTTTTTATATCGCAGTATCGACAATCAAACATGGCCAGGTTCTGATCTTGTTTGGTTTATGGCAATAACAACCTTTGTTATGAGCTTTCCTTTACTAACCTTGTTGTCTGTTAACAAAAGTAATATCAAAAAAACCGTAACATTCTTGCTACCATTTTCAATTCTTTTGGCTTTACTAGGAGCTTATATAGGCTTTCAAATGCAGCCTATTGAGCACAACTATAGCTCATACAGTATTTTCACTTTCATAATGACCTCACTAATAGCTAGCTTTAAAGTACTTATGTACATACAACAATATAATAGCGGTAATAAAGTTAGTTATAGTTCTTTGTTTAAATATTCATGGCGAAACTTCATTATCTTTGCCGAAGCTTGGTTATTTGTACTTATTTTCTGGGGCATTTTGCACTTGGGAGCCAGTTTATTTGCCGTATTGGATATCTCAATTTTTGCAGATTTATTAAAAAAGGATTGGTTTGTCATTCCTACTCTAACGTTGGCCTTTGGCTTTGCGATACTAATTTTCAGAAATATCATTCATACCGTCGACACCATTGCTAAAATATTACAAACCCTTATAAAGTTTTTGCTGCCCATCATTACCGTTGTATCTTTAGGGTTTATTATTACTTTACCATTTACGGGCTTGGATAAATTATGGGGCACTGGCAATGGTAGCTTATTGGTGTTGTGGCTCCAAGCGCTTACTCTCTTTTTCATCAACACCGTCTATCAGGAAAGTGCCGAACAACGCCCTTACCCACTATTTTTGCATCGCCTAATTTTTATTGGTGTTGCTTTACTACCGGTTTACACGTTCATATCTGCCTATGGTTTATGGCTTCGTATTGACCAGTATGGCCTTAGTATTTCGCGCTGTTGGGGCATATTAATTTGTTTGATGTTGGGTGTTTTTTCTGTTGGCTATTTAATTGGCATTATTAAAAAACGAGACGCATGGTTAGAAACACTCAGTAAAGTGAATATTGCTATGGGCATTGTGCTGCTGGCATTTATGTTACTGGTTAATTCACCACTGTTAAATTTTCAGAGTATTTCCGC
>CAWUUQ010000154.1:0-22673 GCA_963925625.1 uncultured Psychrosphaera sp. | reverse complement strand
ATCGAGCGCCGATTGCTCTAATTCTATATTGTCGTTGTCGGGGTCATGAACGAACAAACAATTATCGTCGATACCCGTTACTACTACCCAATGTGGTGCCTTTTTTTCATCTAATCGGTATGTGCTGATAAGAATGAGTACGGCATCACCTTGGGTTAAAAGCTCATGTATGTCGTTTGTCGCAATGGCTTGGTTATTGATGACAACATGTTGCTCATGACACTCTGTTAAAAACTGTTCATGCACTGAAATCATAATGCTTTTTTTGTGTTCCGAACGCACGCCATCAACAAACAAAGGCTGATCGGTGTTTATCCAAATCGTACTGGTAAAGCCTCGCTGTTGAGCCGCTAAAGCTAAACCAAAAGGATGGCAGCCGCCCAGTCCAGAAGTCATAAAAATGGTGGTGGCTTCTCGCCATATATCCAATTCCATTTTTAGAGAACAATCGACGTTGGAATCTAGGCTAGCCATCGCCATCATTAATGAGGTTGGGCCACAGGTAAACTCTGTACTTTGTGCTAACCAAGGGGTTTGTTTTTGAACGCCATTGTCAGCCATTTTACGAATACGTTTATGCATGCGTAACGCATCTGAGTGGTCTTCATAATAGTCAGCGTATTCACCAAATTTTCGATACCCACAGGCTTCATATAATGCGATGGCATTAGGATTATTTTTAGCAACCTCTAAACGCATATAATGACGTTCATCGGTCGCGGCGATCTTTTCCAGCTCTGATAAAAGAGACTTCCCTAAACCTTTGCCTCGTGCTTCTTGAGCAACAGCCAAAGAGTATAAACGGGCTAAACGAGTTCCTTGTCGCTTTAACACTAAACCGTAAGCCATAACGGCCCCGTCTTCCGCAGTGATAAGCATTAAGTCGCTATGGCTAGATTGGATATGGTGCCGAAAACTTCGTTTACTCAAGCGGTCACTCAAAAACGACGCATGCTCTAGTCGAAGTAATCCCTCTAAGTCTGCTAGCTCAGCAAACCTTGGCTGATAAACAAGTGTCATTAACTAGTGACCTCTAAGTTCAAAACGTCTTAGAAACTCCGACATCACTTGCATGTAAGTCTCTTCGCCTAAATAGGCATCTTCAATACCATGATCAATGTTGGGGTTGTCGTTCACCTCAAGCACAAATGCTTTTCCATCCAGTTCTTTAACATCAATGCCATACAAGCCACTACCAACAACCGCTGCTGCTTTTAAAGCAGCCTGAAGAACGTGACGAGGGACTTCAAAGGTGGGCAACGCATCAAATCCGCCAGAAAAGTTGCGAGACGAACCATGATTGTATATTTGCCAATGATTACGAGCCATGTAATAACGACATGCATAAAGTGCACGGCCATTTAGTACACCAATTCGCCAGTCATAATCAGTAAACAAGTATTCTTGTGCCAATACCAACGCTGAATCTGCAAGCAGCTCATCCACTAAGTTTTTGAGTTGTTCGGCCTCTTTAACTTTAAACACACCTTTAGAAAAAGAGCTCTCAGGTAATTTAAGAACCATAGGAAATCCAAAGTTCTTGATTAACTTTTCGAGCGTTTCTGGTGACGAGTCACTGATGAATTCAGTTTTTAGGCTCGGTACTTTGTGGTAATTAAACGCATCATGTAAAAACACTTTATTACAACAGCGTAAAATAGAGTCGGTGTCATCGATAACAACAATACCTAACTCTTCCGCTTGGTAAGCCAAACGATAAGTGTGGTGATCAATGGCCGTTGTTTCACGAATAAAAAGGCCATCAAACTTGCTTAAATTTACGAGCTCATCGGCGCTAACCAATTGAGTACGAATCCCTAGCTTTTCACCGGCTTTTACAAATCGAGTTAACGCGCCTTTATTACTTGGTGGAACCTGTTCGTTTTCATTCACTAAAATAGCTAGGTCCCAACGATATTTTTTCTCACCACGACTACGGTTAAGCTGAGACTTTGAGCTCGTGGCTAAAATATCTAAACAAGCTTGTAAAGATGAATCAGGAACATCACTTAAATTTGCGCTGTTTACCTTTACACGAATGCCTTTTTTCTCTGGCATTAATGTCACGTTTAAAAGAGGCGCAGGTAACTCCTGAAAGACTCGACGTGCAATGTCTCTAAAATCAACATTTGTACTTGATATAACTTCGCCCATGCACAATAAAATAGACAGTTCTTTTGTCGTTGATGCGTTCTCTTGTGGCTTGAGCTTTTCACCCTCGAACCATAAAAAAGAATTATTTGTTCTCAATGCATTAATAACCTTAACGCTTGGAAAAACAGAATGACCACGAGCCTCAGCAAGTAACGAACAATAGTAACCTTGGCTTAAGTATCGTTCTGTATCACAGAGGTTGATGACTCGTGTTTTTTGTTCACCTAGTTTTGGATAGTCACGTAAATAGTTATTAAAATAGGTAACACCAAGAGATTTGGTTAAGGGGCTATCAGTATCTACAACAAAAAGTGTAGTTAGCATTTGTCGTTCCAGCAAAGGAGTGATGTTTCGGATCCAAACGTAATACTTATGTATAGAGTCATTACGGTGGGTAATTATTGGACAGCGTTTTACTCTTGAAAATGGTTATTTGCAACATTTATTTTTATATTACAACAACAATTATTAATGCTGGTTTTGGTAAATCTCCGTAGGCATGACATATGAACTGTCGAACTGATTATTCAGTCTCAGATAAGGGTAAAATCTTACAAAAGTAATCGTTAAGATCTTCAAGTTTTAGAGGCTTGGTCAGATAATCATCCATGCCCGCTTGAATGGCAACGTCATAATCATTTTTCATCGCATTTGCCGACAAACCACAGATTTGAACATCGTGAAAGCCATTTTCTCGAATGGCTTTAGTGGCTTCATATCCGTCAAGTACTGGCATTTGTACGTCCATCAAAATCAGGTCGTAATGAGACTCTGCAACCATATCAACGGCTACTTGTCCGTTCTCAGCTAAATCAAAAGTTAAGCCTAATAACGACAACATTTTAGAACACACCATTTGGTTAATTTTATTATCTTCAACTAATAAAACATGGCCTTTGTATTTTGAAATTTTATCGGACTTGGCTTTATCTATTCTAAGTGCTTTAACATCGGATTTCTGAATCTGTTTAATAAATGTTTGAAGGTCAGTGGGCGATATTGGGTGACACAATTGAGGAATAGAATGTTTGTTGGCCAACTCTTTTACCGAAACATTGATTAATGACTCGCCGATTACACCGACTCGTACGATATCTTTTAAAGCTAAAATTAGCTCTTCAGATTGTTTAATTTGTTGATCCGAATTAACATCAAATACGGCAATGTCTGTATTTGATAATTTAGGCAACACAGTGTCTAGGTCATCTCTATTTAATATTGTTAACGACACGCCTAATTCATTCCAATAACGTTCTGGCATTAATAATGATGAAGAGTTAGTGAAATAATAGAAGCTTAAATGTGGAACTCGTTTATTAACATGAAGTGACGTTAATTTAACGGGCAGCGTAACAGTAAACTTACTGCCTTTATCTAACTCAGAGTCTGTAGTAATAGTGCCTTGCATCAATCCTACAATGCTATTAACAATAGTAAGTCCGAGTCCTGTACCGCCAAATTTTCGGCTAGTAGAACCATCAGCTTGAGTAAATGAATCAAAAATCTGTGATTGTTGTTTTTCCGTCATGCCAACGCCAGTATCGGTAACTGAGATACTTAACGACGGTTTGTCACCGCCAACATAATCAACAATGATTTCAACGGAACCTGAGTCAGTAAATTTGATAGCGTTATTACAAAGATTTAATAAAACCTGGCTTATTCTAGTTGGATCACCCACTAACTTTTCAGGCAAGCCTGCGGTGATATAAGAACGTAAATTTAAAGACTTTTCTAGTGCACGAGCGGTTAAAGTATTAGTAATTGACTCAAAGAGTTCAGAGCTCGAAAATTCAACTTCTTCTATGGTGAATTTACCAGCTTCAATTTTGGAAAAATCAAGAATGTCATTAATTACACTCATCATGATTTTGCTCGAATAATCAATGCGTTCCAAATATTGTTTCTGTGACTCATCCAGTGGTGTGAGTGACAATAGGTCAACAAATCCAATAATACCATTCATTGGTGTTCTTATTTCATGGCTCATGTTTGCTAAAAACATACTTTTGGCGACGGTTGCTTGTTCAGCTTTTTGTTTCTCAATATTTAGCGCTGTATTAGTAACAAGTTGTTGCTCGTTATTAAGCTCAGCGGCTTTTAGTAGTTCTCTGGTACGATTATTGGTGTCTCTAAATACGTTTGCTGCAGTTGCAAGCTGACCAATTTCGTCGATTCGATCTTGAGCAGGAATGGTATTGACTTGTTTCCCCAAACTGAGCCTTTCAAAAACAGACGTTATGCGTTGTATAGGTGAAATAATTCGATAGATAAAATATAAAGCGGTAAACAGGGCGATGATAATTGTGATGATAAAAAAGGCGTTGGTATAGTAGCTAAAAGTATTTATGTCAGAGGCAACAAGCTCATTGTTGTGGCCTAGTTCTTTATTAACTAACTTCGTTAATTCTTGAGTGATATATAAAAACTCATTGGCAGCACCTGACATAACAACATTAACGAGATATACATATCCTCGAGTTACTTGGGTCAAACGATTAAATTCAGTTTCTAACAGTCGTATGTTTGTTAAAAATGACTCTTTAATGGAGTCTTCTAACTCGGAATCGTTTTGAATGATGTTTCTAAACGCTTTGCTATGGACCTTAAATGTTTCTATGTGGGTATAGTCAGAAGACAGCAGGTACTTAATGGCTGTGATATGAGCATTTAATATGTGTTCTTTAGCTTCGCTTAAAACAAGGCTAGGTGGCAAATCAGAAATACTAGTATTTATTTGATTTATACGTTGTTCTATTTGCTGATTAAATAAAACCGATCTAGCAGCGCGTCCTGACTGAACTTCTTTAAAGTTTTCTTGATAATCTTTAAGGTGGCTTCGGAGTCTTAATATGTACTCTAATTTAATTTGACGTTCTTGCTCATTAAAAGAGTCATCTAACCCTTCATCTACCTCGTTACTTAACAACATAGACTCAAACTCATTGATGGCAACATCTATGCCTGTGATAATTTCATTCGTGCGGGCCAAAACCGTTTGGCTTTCTGTTTCTTTATAGATCAAAACATTTCGTTGTAAGTCTAAAAGCTCTCGCTCCAAGTCACTTACGATCTTCACCTCATTTACGGTTTTTTGAGTCAGGTTCAAGCCATTCTTAAAAATGTTAAATGTTGATTGAAATAACAATATTTCTAACAGCAATAGCGCTATTAATATAAATAGCACCATAAATAATTGAGATTTTATTGTTTTAAACATTAGTCAGCCAATTTATGAGTTAAGAAATTCATACCACTTTTGCAAACTATAATCGTAAGTAGGCATAACAGAATTCCAAACTGCAACATTACTAAAGCGTTTTTCATAGCTGCCACCACTGCGTACTTCTCCTTTTGTAACAGAAATTTTTCCATCTGTACCTAAAAGATTTTCACTAGCAGGCTTGCCTAAGTACCAGTAGTCCCATTCAGACTGACTTAAGAATTTGGCAGAACGTTCAGGGTTACTAATGTAATATCCTTGTCGTGCAATAAAAGCACCCGCCCAACCAGATAACCACCAATTCATATAATCGTAGGCGGCATCTTTAACTTTTCCCTGTGTTGCGGCTGACAAGCACATAACGCCGTGCCAACCTCGGTAGCCCTCTTTTGGAGCGGCATAAGTAATTGGCATACCTTGGCCTTTTAAACTTGAAACGGCTGGTGAAAACATACTTTGAATTTGCACTCGCCCACTTTTCATAAACTGAATTGATTCAGGCACTGAAGTCCAAAATCCATTAAAGTGACCTTGACGTTTTAAGTTGATTAAAATGTCAAAAAGCGAATCGAGTTCTAGCTTAGTCATGGCCCCAATATCGTTAAATTTCATTAGTCCTTTGGCTTGTACCGCTAAAGCTAGATCAAATATGCCAATGGTAGGCGCATTAACAATGCCTACTTTTCCTTTGTGTTTTTCATCTAATAACCAACCCCAACTTTCAGTTTCATAGGGAACCCCTTGTTTAATGTGATCAGTGTTATAACCAAAAGAATCAACATTATGAACATAAGGTAAAAAGCTGATTTGATCAGTATGTTGAGTTCCTAATTCTCCATCATCTTGAACATGCAATATCTTGTAAGGGGCATCACCCTGGCCTAAATTAGACTGAGCATTTAGCTTTCCTGTTTTAGTTAAATTATTTATTTCTGACCAATTTTTAATACGTTTTTTGTCGATGGGTTGAATAGAGCCGGAAGACCATAAAACTCGAATACTATTGGACCATTGTTCATACAAATCAAATGACGTTGGCGAAGTTGAGGCTTTTTGTAATACTGCAGCGCTACCTTTTGGTGAAAACTGTAGTTCAATGCCTAAGTCTGCCATGGCTTGTTTTCTGAGTTCTTCTTGTAAGGTAACGTGAGTACCAAGTATGCGAACGACGGTTTTAGTACGGGAAAATACATAAGGAGCTTTTAGGGCAATTGAACTAACTATGGCGGTCGACGCAATGGACTTTAATGTATTGCGTTTAGGTAAATCTATACAAGAAGTATTTAAATGGGGTTTGCACTGCAACTTTTTTTTCATGATCTGTACCTAAGCGCCTGTATTATAAATGTCATTTTGCTGGTATGAATTGTAGGTATGAATTAAAGATAGCTCAGCAACTAATAAAAAGCAGTTTTACTTTTAATCGGTCATTTAGCGCCGAATTCCTGTAACTTGTCTAAAAGTCGTTAAAAAGCACCTAAATACACTGGTTGTTAATGAACTTTCCTCGTATAAACAATCAAAGCAAGGTGTGTAAGTTCAGGCCCCATAGGACATTAAAGTGCAACAAAATGTAATAGTTGGAAAATATATTAGAAATGCCAAACCTAAAATAATAACAATGCTGGTTATCGCATTCGGTCTTAGCGGCTGCAGTACGCTCAGTAGTTCGCCAGATTATGATGCAGACAAGCCTCAAATGAGTCGCGGTGAGTTACCTGAAAACTGGTCAGGCGTTTTGGCTCGATCCACTGAATCCGATGTAACTAAAATCTCAAATCTAATCGACTATAAGATTTTTAATAATATAAATTTAGAAAAAATGGTCGCAAAATCTTTAGCCAATAACCGTGCACTGCAGCAACAAGCGTTGAATGTTCAGATTAAAGAGCAGTCATTAATAGTTTCTGGTAGTCAACTTTGGCCGAGTTTAAGCGCAGGTTTGTCAGCCAGACGAACTGATAATAATTTAAGTATTATTGACAAGTTTGATGCAAATTTGTCGTTTAAATATGAAGTAGACTTGTGGCAAAAACTATCGGCTGGCAATCAGAAAGCTAATCTTGAGTACATGGCGGAACAAGCTAATCTTGAACAGTCCACTCAAAACTTAGTGGCTAATGTTGTGTCTACTTGGTTAGACGTTATAGAAGCAAAACAGCTGTTGTCATTGTTTAATAAACGGTTAGACAATGCTAAACAAAATTTAGCTATTATTGAATCTGGTTATCAACAAGGTTTAAACGGCGCACTAGATGTATATTTGGCGCGAAATGAACTAAACAGCGAAATATCTCGGCAGTCTCAACAACAGTTAATCTTATCTACAACAATAAGAGAATTAGAAAGGTTAGTGGGTGAATACCCGCACGGTGCTCTAGACGTGTCGGCGGAAATTCCTGAATTAACGTCCTCAGCGATGACTAATTTAGTATATGGAGTACCTTCAGAGTTATTGACACGCAAGCCTGATCTAAAGTCTAGTTGGTACCAACTAATGGCAAAGGATGCAGGTTTAGCCTTTGCGCATCGTCAACGTTTTCCAAGTTTTGAATTGTCAGGAACACTAGGAGACTCTTCTGAGCGATTTTCTAAGTTGTTTAGCGCTTCGGGTTTAGCATGGTCACTCCTTGGAAGTTTAACTGGCCCTATTTTTGACGGTGGTCGGTTAAAAGCAAATGAAAAACTTGCTGAATATCAACTGCAACAACAGGAGCTGCAGTTTATGGAAGATGTTTATAAAGCCGTTGAAAATGTAGAAAACGGTTTAGCACTTCAACAAAGTTTAGAACAACGAATTATTGCTGTAGAAAAGGCCGCAGTAAACGCTATTGCTGCGGAACAACTAGCGTTTGAACAATATCAAAGTGGCTTAGTAAGTTACACAACGGTATTAGATGCTCAAAGCAGAGCGTTTGATGCACAGAGTTCATTAATTCAAATAAAAAAACAAAGAGTATCCAACCAAGTTAACCTACAAGTACTACTTGGTGGCTCTTTTTCTAATATTCAAACAAAAACTGGTAATTAATAACAATGACAAACTTTAAAAAAATTCTCATTCCTGTCGTGGTCATTTTAGGCACTTTGTTTGTATATAATTTTATTATGTCAAACCCACCTGAAGCTCAACGAAGAGGCGCGTCTAAAGCGCCGGTTATGACAGTTGAAGCCGTAAAACTGGATTCAATTAATTATCCTGTAGTTATTGAAAGTTATGGCACGGTGCAACCGCGAACAAAAAGTGCGTTAGTTTCACAAGTTAGTGGTCAAATAAACTACGTTAGCGATCAATTTCGAGAAGGTGGCTTTATTGAAAAAGGCGATATTCTATTAGCGGTAGATGAACGCGATTATTTAGCCGAAGTGAATATCGCGAAAGCTGGTTATTTGTCTGCTCAACAAGTTTTGTTAGAAGAACAAGCAAAGGCAGAGCAAGCAGCTACGGATTGGAAACGACTTGGCAATGGTTCCAAACCAAGTGATTTAGTACTGCGAAAGCCTCAATTAGATTCTGCAAAAGCAAAATTGTTATCAGCGGAAGCACAATTAGACAAAGCAAAACTAGCATTAGAACGTACCAAAATTCGCGCACCATTTGCAGGAAGAATTTTGGCTAAGTCGGTGGATTTAGGCCAGGTTGTTAATGGTAATACTAAAGTAGCAGATATCTATGCAACGGATTACGTTGAAATTAGGTTACCAATCAAAAATAAAGACCTGACTTTAATTACTTTACCTGAAGAATATCGCTCAAGTGACAATTTAAACAATAGCGCAAGCACTCGCTTAGGCAATAGTCACAAGAATGACGTTTTGTTTAAGTCTGACTTAGTTGGAAACCAGCATTGGCTAGGAAAAATTATCAGAACGGAAGGCGCCATTGATGAATCTTCTCAACAACTTTATGTGGTAGGCCAAATAAATGATCCCTTCAACAAAAAAGCAAGTGCCAAAACGCCAAATGCCAAAGAGCGCAGCGACGCTAATAAAACATCAAATGTAGCCATTAAAATTGGTCAATATGTAACGGCAGAAATTCAAGGTGACACAATTAAAAATGCCATTGTGATCCCTAATAAATCAATTTATCAAGGCAGTTATGTTTATGTCGTGGTTGATGGTTTGTTAAGACGTCAAAACATTGAAGTGCAGTGGCAAAATGCTGAAGAAGCCATTATAAAATCTGGTTTAAAAGAAGGTGAATGGTTAGTGACGACGTCGCTTGGTCAAGTGAGCTCAGGAACAGCGGTATCTATTTTAGGACAAGAACAGAAAATGGACTCCCAAGAGAAGCCCAAACGGCCTTTTGGAAAACGCCCTGAAGGAAAGCGCTCAGAAGGTAATCGTCCTGCCGCTTCTAATAAAGGAGCAGATAAATGATTGCATGGTTTGCTCGAAATGGGGTAGCGGCCAATTTATTAATGTTCACTATCCTGATCACAGGTTTGTTTAGCCTTTTTAACCGTATTCCCTTTGAAGTGTTTCCTTCTTTTGCGACAGATCGTATTAGTGTCAGTGTATCGCTTCGTGGTGCAACACCTGAAGATACTGAACAAGGCATAGCGATTAGAATTGAGGAAGCAGTGCAAGACTTAGAAGGTGTTGAACGTATAACGAGTCGTTCTACAGAAGGGTCTGCATCGGTTAATATTGAAGTTGAGAATGGCTATGATCCGCGCGAAATGTTGGCTGACATAAAAAGTCGAGTTGACGCCATTAACACGTTTCCTGCCGATGCAGAAAAGCCAGTTGTCGCGTTAGCAGAAAGAAAGCGTGAAGTCATTGCGGTAGCATTGTCGAGTATTTATGGTGAAAAAGAATTACATGAATACGCAGAACAAGTTCGCAATGACTTATTAAAGATTCCTGGTGTCACACAAATTGATTTAAGCGGTGTTCGTAATTATGAAATTGCTGTGGAAATTTCTACAGACAAACTTCGCCAATATGGCCTGTCATTAAGTCAGGTGTCCTCGGCGATTGCAAACTCAAGTATTGATATTTCCGCAGGTACGTTAAAAACGACGGGTGGCGATATTTTGCTCCGCTCAAAAGGCCAGGCTTATCGTCAAGATGAGTTTGCTCGTATTCCTATTAAAACCAACCCTGATGGCACAATTATTAGGTTGTCAGATATAGCGAGCATTCTAGATGACTTTGAAGAAACACCCATTAGAACGCGTTTTAATGGCAATCAAGCGGCCTTTTTAGATGTGTATCGCATTGGTCAGCAAAGTGCTATTGAAGTTGCTGACAAGGTAAAGGATTATATTAAAGCGCAGCAATTAACTTTACCAAATGGGTACGAGTTAAGTTATTGGGATGATGACTCACAGATTGTTAAAAATCGTATATCTACATTAACAACCAGTGCCATGCAGGGCGGTATATTAGTACTGTTGTTATTAACGTTGTTTTTAAGACCTGCCATCGCATTCTGGGTTTTTATCGGTATTCCAGTTTCATTTATGGGCGCGTTTATTGTTATGCCTTGGTTTGATATTTCTTTGAACGTGATGAGCCTGTTTGGTTTCATATTGGTTCTGGGGATAGTGGTGGATGACGCCATCGTTACCGGAGAAAACATTTATACGCATTTGGGTAAATCCCAATCTGGCGTTGATGCCGTTATAAGAGGCACGCAAGAAGTGGCTACGCCTGTCACTTTTGGTATTTTAACAACGGTTGCTGCATTTTTACCTTTGGCCTTTATTGACGGTGCGCGAGGTGCATTGTTCGCACAAATCCCTGTGATTGTTATTCCAATTTTATTAATGTCGCTGGTGGAGTCTAAATTTGTTTTACCTTCACATTTAAAAAACTTAAAACTGCGTCATGAAAAAGACAAGGTGTCTAAATTAGAAGCTTTCCAACATCGTTTTGCCGATGGATTTGAAACACTCATCTTAAAGTACTACCAACCGGTTCTTAAAGTTGCTTTGCGTAATAAGTTAACGACAGTCAGCGCATTTGCTTCAGTATTTTTAATCATACTGGCGCTTATTATGAGTGGTTGGACTAAGTTTATCTTTTTCCCACGTATTCCTAGTGAAACGGTGCGAGTCAATATTTCAATGCCAGCGGGAACGCCATTTGAAGTGACTAATAAATACATCGTAGATATGGCGGATAAGGCCCGAGTATTACAAGACAAGTATGTTGATAACGTCACGGGTGACAGCGTGATAATGAATATACTAGCAACTACCGGTGGCCGTGGTGGCGTTTCAAATCAAGGTGGTGTTCGTTTTGAGATCATTCCTCCTGAGCAACGAGCATCAACGGTTTCGGCAAATGACTTAGCACGAGAATGGCGTAAGTTAATCGGCCCAATTCCTGGTGCCGAAAGCGTTACTTTTAGATCAGAAATTGGTCGCAGTTCCGATCCAATAGATGTGCAATTATCTGGCACATCGTTAGAGACGTTAAAAGATCTTGCTGATAAAGTTAAGCAACGTTTGGCAACTTACCCAACGGTGTTTGATATTGCCGACTCGCTGTCTGACGGTAAACAAGAGTTACAGATTGAATTAACTCAACAAGGAATTGCACTAGGCTTAACGCGTTTAGAAGTGTCTCGCCAAATTCGTAACGCATTTTTTGGCGCAGAAGTGCAGCGTGTTCAACGTGGCCGGGATGATGTTCGAGTTATGGTTCGCTTACCTTTAGCTGAACGAAACTCTATTTCACAGCTACAAAATATTATGATTTCTACGCCACAAGGTGGTCAAGCTCCATTCTCCCACGTGGCAACGGTTAAGGCTGGTCAAAGTCCGTCCGCTATTATACGAATCGATCGATTTAGAACGGTTAATGTGACGGCAGACATTGATAAAGCCAATACTAATATGACGATTCTACAGGCTGATTTAAAAGATTATTTAGATCAGTTGGTTTCTCAGTATCCTGACGTGTCGCATTCTTTAGAAGGTGAAGCGAAGGAACAACGAGAGTCCTTTAGTTCGTTAGGTTGGGCATTAGTTTTTGTATTCTTTATCATTTATGCCTTATTAGCGATTCCATTTAAGTCTTATGCGCAACCATTAATTGTTATGAGTATTATTCCTTTTGGCATGATTGGCGCAGTCATGGGCCATTGGATCATGGGCATGGACTTAACTATTATGAGTTTGTTAGGCATGCTGGCATTAATTGGTGTAGTGGTGAATGACTCGTTAGTATTGGTCGACTTTATTAATAAAAAGCGGGAAGAGGGCATGGAAGTTAAAGAGGCCGTGTTAATCGCCGGCAGTGCTCGCTTTAGGCCTGTCATGTTAACCAGTTTAACCACGTTTATTGGGTTAATGCCGTTGTTATTTGAGAAGTCTACGCAAGCACAGTTTTTAATACCGATGGCAGTTTCATTAGGCTTTGGTATTTTATTTGCGACCTTTATTACCTTGTTATTAGTGCCGGTAAACTATTTGTTGATGGCGAATACAAAAGAGTGGTTAGGAAATAGTTAAGTAATTTGAGTAATAAAATTTAAAGTCATGTCTATACTTTAAATCGACAGGCGTTGCCAAATTAGAATTTCATTCTCAGAGGATTTTATGTCGATACAAAAAAAGTTTTTCATGGCTTTGATTGGATTTGTAACCATTTTTTCTATTTTAAGAATTTCAATAACATGGCTTGAAACCAAAGAAATTGTGCAGAAGGTTATAGAGGAAAAAACAACCTCAATAATTGAGGAAATAACCTCTACTCTTGATGTTACAGATGAAATTATGGGTGAGCGAGTACAAAGCAGCCTTACGTTGTTGAAGAAGCTGAAAACAATGTCATGTATACAGAACAAGCGAATCAAGCTTTCTTAAATGTATTGAATGCGATGAAAGAAATTAGCTACCTCAATGATGAAGTTTCACGTACTGCTAATGAACAAAATACAGTCTCTGAGAGTATCGCTAAGGATATCAATGAGATATCTAGCTCAAGTAGCAGAAATAATGCTCACGCTAGAGACACGAAGTTAGCGGCCGATAAATTAGGCCGACTAGCTAATGAAATGGATGAGTTATTAGGAGAGTTTAAAGTTTAATTAAAAAAAACTGGCCGATAAAAATGTAATGTTATATTATATCAAAACTGAATTTTTAGAAGGCAAGTCAAATGAGAGACATTTTAGGAGCATGGTTATCTGTTTTATGCGTTCTGCATTGCTCTTTACCGATCTTGTTGTTGTCTTTAGGCGCCAGTTTTGGCGTTCATGAATTTATAGAATCTATCCATGATGAGTGGCTTCATGTTGCACTTATCGCCCCTATTGTTGTTATTTTAGCGATTAGCTTACCAAAATCATACTTATCACACCGCAATCCTTTACCGGCTTACCTTGCTGCTGCTGGTGTTCTAACGTTAGTCGTTGGTGCGATGAATGCACACAGTATTGAAACCTTGTTTACGGTTTTAGGCAGTGCGTTAGTAATTAGTTCTCACCTAATTAACCGCAAAACTTTAAGAGCACAAGTTGCTGCGGTAATCGGTTAATAAAGTTTGTACAAAACTTATTGAAAAGGTTAGTTGATTGGCGTCAACGTCACTGTTTGCCAAACATCTGAACCATTAAATTGCACGCTTTTTGCAGGTCCTCGTCCTTCAACATTCACAATATTAAATTGCTCGGTCCAAACCTCTCTTAATGAGTCATGTCTTATTTTTAGTTCTACTATGTCTTTAGGTATTCTGATTTCTTGATAAACCCAAAAGTAACCCGCGTCGTTTTGAAACCCAACCAATTCTAGCGGTAGCGTTTTGTTGTTTTGATCTTTTACTTCGAACTGAGCTTCAACGTATGCGGTAAATTTAGCTTGAGTTTGTTCGTCTGCAACAATATCAGCCTTAGCATCAAATAACTTCCAGGCAGCTTCCTCAGCATCATGTAGCATAAATCTATGCATGACTTCAATATTGCTTGTGCGTTCGTTAAAAAGAATGATGGTAAACGCCGATTTCATTTTATGTGCATTTACAGATGGCGAACTTGTGGAAATAACAAGTGCAGCAATGATCATAAAGCTTGCGATGGTAGTACGAAACAAAATGTTCCACTCCTAGTTTTAAGTAAAAAAATACCCGAATGAATTCGGGCATTTATTCTATCGATTTATTGGCGCACGTAAAGCACGCCTTTGTCGAATACTGTGATTAACAGTTAATTAATAATTAAGCTTCTGTTTCAGACTCTTCTTTAGATTCTTTTGAATCTTTTTTGTCTTCGTCAGATTTTAATTCAGTCTTAATGTCTTGCATGATGTCACGGTTAACATGACCTGTACGTGGTTTAGACTTAAACGTCTCAACACGTGAAGGAATGATACGACGTGGGTACATGTTGTTTTCATTGTTTACGTCAGCTGTTTCCCAAGAAGGGTCAACGTGAACACTTACTAACTCTTTGTCTTTTTCAGTAACAACTAGTTTTTTAACGTCTTTAGGAGAACGTCTCCAGATTTCAGCTGGAATGTAACGATCTTCTTTTGTGCCGTCAGCAAATTCAAGTTGTAAAAGAATTGGCATGACTAGGCCACCAAGGTTAGAGAAGTCGATAACATAATAGTTTTTGTCTTCTGCAACAGCGCGCTCAAATACACGTTTTTCCCATGGGTCTAATTTCTTAACCCAAGAGTTGTATTTGTTACGTTCTTTATTCGTTACGGTAAAACGATCGTTTTCGTCGTAAAAATCAGTAACATCTTTGTTAGTCTCTACCCAAGTCTTCATGCCCGCTTCGTTGTTTTTCTTAACAAACATAGACATTGGTTTTTCCATTTCGATGTCACGAAGGCGTCCGTAATCAATATCAGGGTTTTTAGTGTCTAAACGTAATTTATAAACAGCATCAACTGAAATATCTACGTGATCAGTTGTATAGAACCAACCAGTCCAGAACCAATCTAAATCAACACCAGAGGCTTCTTCCATTGTACGGAAAAAGTCAGACGGAGTAGGGCGCTTATACTTCCAACGTTGTGAATACTCACGGAATGCGAAGTCAAACAAGTCACGACCTAATACAACTTCACGAAGAATGTTTAACGCTGCAGCAGGTTTAGAGTAAGCATTTGGACCTAAACGTAAAACGCTGTCAGATTGCGTCATAATAGGAACTTGTACGTTGCTCTTCATGTAGCTAGTGATGTAACGAGGTTCAACACCCCAAGGAATCGTAGGATCCCATTCGCGACAGGCTACTGCATCTAAGAAACTGTTAAGACCTTCGTCCATCCAAGTCCATTGACGCTCATCAGAGTTAACGATCATTGGGAAGTAAATGTGACCAATTTCGTGAATAACAACACCAATAAGGAAACGTTTTTCAGCTTGAGTATAAGTACGTGAACCGTCATCTTGTAACTTAGTACGAGGACCGTTAAACGTAATCATCGGATATTCCATGCCGCCAACAGGACCATTTACTGACTGTGCAGTTGGGTATGGGTAATCAAAAGAGAAACGAGAATAAACTTCCATTGTGTGGACAACGGCTTCAGTCGAGTATTTTTTCCAAAGATCGCCGCCTTCTTTAGGATAAAAAGACATTGCCATTACTAATGGTTGGTCTTTTCCGCCCTGGTTGTAACCTTTAGCGTCCCACATAAATTTACGTGATGAAGCCCAAGCAAAGTCACGAACGTTTTCAGCTTCAAATTTCCAAGTCTTAGATTTTGTTGTGCCTTCTTTTTCGTTTTCTAATGCTTCTTCTTCAGTAACGATAAATACCGGGCGTTTCGCAGTTTTCGCTTCTTCAAAACGCTTACGCTGAGTACTTGTTAATACGTCTTTAGGATTGTCTAATTCACCCGTTGCAGAAACAATGTGGTCAGCTGGAACGGTAATTTCTACTTCGTAGTCACCAAACTCAAGCGTAAATTCACCACGACCGATGAATTCTTTATTGTGCCATCCTTCGTAGTCAGTGAATGCGTGTAAACGCGGGAACCACTGTGCTAATAGGAAGATGTCGTTGCCGCCTTCACGTGCGTCATCAGGGAAGTGTTCATAACCTGCACGAGCAGATACAGCGTCTTCTTCAACGATGTTAAATCCGAAATCCATTTGGAATTCAATTGATTTACCAGGCTTAAGAGGACTTGCTAAGTCAACACGTAAGTTAGTACCTACAACCGTTGCTTTAAGTGCACGGCCTTTGCTGTCTTTTACATTTAAAACGTCATAGCCTAATTCATTATCTTCTAAGAATTGTTGACGACGTAATTCACCTAGGCTTAGCTTTGCTGGTTTATCAGCGCCACCAGCAGACGTTGCTGGACCACGGCGACCAATGCCTGCAAATGCAGTTCCTGCTTCGGCAATTGAATCTTCATGATATTTATTTTGCTCTAACTGCAACCATAAATATTTAAGCGTATACGGAGAGTTGTTTTTATAGTTAATCGTTTGAGTTGCATCTAAACGACGTTTGTCTTCGTTTAGTTTAACTTTAATTTTATAATCGACTTGTTGTTGCCAGTAGTTCTCACCTGGTTCACCCGTCGCGGCACGATATGCATTTGGAGTTGGAAGAATTTCTTCCATTTGACGGAACTTGTCTTCGAAGTCCCCTTTTGTTTGCTTAACGGCACTTGCTGACGCTGTCGCACTGACAGTGATCGCAAATGCAAGGGTCAACAAACGTCTAAAATGACGATTTTTCATAATGTTACCACGTTTTCCTATTCATTTTTGCTGGTTAAGTTTAGCCCAGAATCTGGCGTTCTAAGTACTAAGTTTAGCCCGTTAGAGTAACAAAGATTTATCAAGAAAAACACCGTTTTAACCCTTCAAGACGGCGGCTCATCGTAAATTAGGTCATAGTTCCTTCACTAAATAAGGCAAGGTTTGTTTTTGGATCTTTAAAGCGGTTCTTTTGCTCTTTTTCGCTTTCTCAAGACGGTTTAGTGCAAGGTAGTTTTTATATAAGCCTAAATGAAAAAGATATTCGCCGGGATTCATCTTTACTGCTCGTTTAAACATTCTTAATGAATGAACATAACGTTGTTCAGCAAAATATAAATCCCCTAATAATGCATGAAAATAAGGGTTGGCCATTCTGCTTTTAGTAATTTTTGACATGATGGCGTCGGATTGTGATTTACGGCCAGTGGCCTTATACAAGTTCGCCAAATTTTCCATCGCGTTTAAATTGTTAAAGTCTAATGATATTGCGAAATTAAACGCTTTTTCTGCTTCACGTTCTAAGCCAAACCGACGGTATAATACGCCCATGTTCACCCATGAAGCCGCTAATTCCGGACCAAATTTTAGTGCCTCTTCAAAATAACGATAAGCGAGTGAATTATTGCGGGCAATAAGCGCATCGGCACCTTTGTTATTATAAAACAGAGCGACAACTTGGCTTTTTGTTAAGTGAGTTGTGCGTCTAACCTGGCTTCGAAGAAGCGGAAAAAAGTCGATTGTTAAACTGCGTTTTGATTTACCGAAAAAGCCATCTTTGGATAAATCGTTAACTGTGATGTTTACGTGGTCATTTAGCAAAGTAATACCGGACGTATAAATCCAGTTTTCTACTACATCAATTTTTTTCACCGTGGTTGATAAATGTGCCTCGTTTGCTATCGCCCAAACTAAAATAGTTAAACTTAAACAGTTCGCTTGTCTATTTTTAATAACCTGAGTTGCGGTTTGATTGGCATTGCTTACATACTCAAGGTTGAGTTGTTGTTGATCAAATAAGTCCTGCCTGAGCGTTTGCGCACGGTCATAAGGATCGTCGATTATTAACAATCGTTGAGTTACATAAGTCTTCAGTTCAGGTGTTAAGGAAAAAAGGTCTTGTGGGCTTTCTATCTGTGAGGGTATTACACCTTTAAAAAATGAGGAAAAGGGGAGTACGTTTGGTTCTTGATTACTTTTCGATCCCAAAGATGATACGCAGCCCGCTAAAAATAGGGCAGTTGTAAGCAAAATGAACAGTCGAAAAGTTCTCGTTACGCATTTCATCAGTTCCCCCTAAACTCAAATTACACCAAAAGTTATTGAGCCTGTTTAAATCGGGATTGGAACTGTAATGATAGTTCAATATTGGCCAATTGACGAACTTCGCGTCACTTTGGCCATACTCAAATCTATTTTTTTACGATTGTCAGGTTTCTTTCAAATCATAAGAAATTTGTGGCATTTGTTTATAATCTAATCTAATTGAGCGCTATTAATCACTGGCCTTTCTAAATTTATGGAATTAGATATTTGCTCAGAATTTTTTTCGTAAAGGAATGCCTTATAGCTTTTTACCAACCCTTTTTTAAAACTATCTACGTCAGGCTTCATTTCTAAGGCTTTATTAAATGCATCAATAGAACGTTGATATTTTTTTTGTTCGTAATACAGTTCGCCTAACATGGCATGATAATAAGGATTCTTTTCGCGCACTTTTTGCAGTTGAGCCATGATTTTTCTTGCTTCAAATTTTTTATCATTGTCTTTGTAAAGAAACGCAAGATTTTCTAGAGCGTTAGAATTTTTGTCATCAATTGCAATGGCATATTTGAATGCAGTTTCTGCCTCTTTTTGCAGATTAAAACGTCTTAGTAACACGCCAAGGTTTACCCAAGGCGATGAAAAAGCGGGACCAAACTCAATGGCTTTTTTGAAATACCAAAATGCTAATTGGTTATTTCTATTTATTAATGCATCTGCACCTTTATTGTTGTAATACAAAGCCGTCATTTCATTTTTATTTAATGAAAACGTGTTAATGACGTCAGAGGTTTCTTGTTTAAAAAAGTCGATTGTCAATTTCAGCGGAATTTCAGCTATGCGATCACTCTTTAAGCTAGTAATTGTTACATTTACATGTTCATTCAACATAGAAATACCATCTTTATAAACCCAGTTTTCCGGTACGTCTACGTATTTAAATTGAGGTTCTAGCCGCGCTTCTGTGCTTAAAACATAAGCCAATATACTTAAAGATACGCAGTTGGCCGTTTTAGATTGAAAGGTTTCTGCCGCGGTCAAATTTGCATTGTGAACATAACTAAGATTAAGTTGTTCTGATGAAAAGAAGTCCTTGGCTAATATGTCTACTCGCTTGTTCGCGTCTGGAACCTTGTCAAACCGACGACTGACATATTGCTTCATTTCAGGTGAAACACTAAATATTTGTTCAACGGTTTCAATTTGTGGTGGTGGACTGTTTTTGAATATTAAACTTTGTAAATGGCCCAAATTCGGCTTTGATATTATTTCTTCTTTAGCCGTTGAAGCACAACCTGTGAGCACAGCAATATGTGCAAATATTGCAAAAGAAAAACCGTTTTTTAGAATTGTACGCATATAGACCTCCGTTGTCTGATGTAAATTAAAAAAGCAATTAATAGCCCTTACTGTATAAGACGTTTTACCTTAAAAGTAGTAAAAATTCAAAAACGACTGGAGTTTTTGGAGGACTCCGATAGAATCGCCTACTGATTTTTTTAAGGAGAAGTTTTTTCATGGTCACTATTGGCATCGATTACGGTACTTCGAATTCAGAAGTGGTTTGGTTTGACGGCAACCAGCATCACTATATTGAGTTAGACAAAGATTCGAAGACCCCATTCAAAATTCGTTCATCAGTTTTCATTTATTATGAAGACGATTTACCGTTGCCTCCTGTAGAAGTGATTGAAGAAAAAGTTCAAAGACTTAAAAATTCTATTCAAATGCAATTGGATAAAGCAAAAGACAAATATTCAGAAGCAACAACGCCTGCCGATCAACGTCGTTACTTAACTCAAATTGATCAGTTACGTGGCGAGTTTCATAATACGCCTAAATTACAGCGTCGTGCGATAAACGAATTACTTAAAAACCAATCGGTTGACGACTTACCTTTGCATAAAATGGTTGAAACTGGCGAGTTTTTATTTGGTGAAGCTGGATTTAAACAGTATCTAAAAACACCAGAAAAAGGACGTTTGATTTATTCTCCTAAAAACTTCCTTGGCGCTAACTTGTTGTCAGGTCAGCAAGATGCTTTTGTTGGCTTAATTTCAAAACAGCTACAGTTTTTTAAAGAGTCTGCTGAAAAACAATTGGGTCAAACGGTATCAGGAGTTGTTGTAGGACGTCCGGTAAAATACCATGGCACCCGCGGTGAAGATGGTAATCAACAAGCGATACGAATTATGACGCTTGCCGCTGAAATGGCCGGGTTTGAAAAAATTGATTTCTTAGAAGAACCTATTGCCGCCGCATACAGAATTGAACAACAACTCGATAGCGAAAAAGTTGCGTTAGTTGTTGATATTGGTGGTGGTACAACTGACATTTGTGTGATTCGTTTAGGTACACAAAAGCAAAGTGATTATGACCGCCAGCAAGATGTATATTCTGTAACAGGGACACGTCTTGGTGGTATGGAATGTGATAAAAATCTTATTCTTAAGTGCATCGCTCCTTCGATGGGACTTGGTACCGAAACGACAAATGGCATTCCTATTCCCCCACTTTATTACAATGATATGGTTGCGGTAGATGACATTCCTCGTCTGAATAAGTTTTTCTCTGATGACATGGGTCTTGAAATTGCACAAACAAAATCAGTTGCGAAAGAACCAGAAAAACTAGAGAAGCTGCTTATTGTTCAGGAAGAAAAATTGTCGGCTCGATTAGTTAACTCGTCGCGCATGGCAAAAGAAATGTTGTCTGAGAAAAATCATATTGTTTTACCACTCAAATATGTTGATCCGGAATTTCAAGTTGAATTAACGGAAGCCGATCTTAAAAGATCGATGTTAGCTTGGATGGCGCGAGTTAAAGGCTTAGTTAAAGAGTGTCTCGATAAAACTGAAGTACAGCCAGAAATATTATTTATTACTGGCGGTATGAGTTTATCACCGGTGGTTCAGCAAGAAATTAAGGCCATGTTACCGCATTTACCGTTGGTGACGGCTGACGCTTTTAAATCCATATCTGAAGGTTTGAGTATTCAAGCTAGCAGAATGAAATAAATCAACTTGATGTCAACCGAATCCATTTTGGATTGTTTTAGTAAGTGAACAATCTAAAAAGGATTCGAATATGAATAAGACAAATCAAAATAAAAAACGTAATCAGACGTTAAGCGGCTCCGCCCTGTTTTCAGTTAAGTTACCATCAATGTTATTTGCAGCATTGTTGATGGCAGGGTGCGGAGACTCTAAGGTTGATAGTGGAGTATCTTTAGCGTCTGTGGCTGAAACAGCTACAACCGAAACATCCGCTGCAACAGGCTCAGTAATGTTGGCCATTACCGACGCCGAAGAAGACTTTCTTTCTTATACTATCGATATTAAGTCGATACTTTTTACTAAACAAAACGGCGACCAAGTTGAAGTGTTACCGACTATAACCGCTGTCGACTTTGTTGATTATCAACAAGTTACTGAATTGTTTAGCGTAATAAAAGTGCCAGTCGGGCGTTATGACTCTATTGATATGACGCTTGATTACAGCAACGCCACTATCATTATTCAAAATGAAGCTGGCGATTCGTTTAATGCCACAGCCCAAAATTTGGCTGGTGAGCCTCTTAATGAATTCCAAGTATCACTTGATTTAGTCGCCGATGGTGGTTTAGAAGTCTCGGCAACTCGTTTTAGTCACTTAACATTAGATTTAGACTTATCCGCATCAAATACGATCGTCTCTTTTGAACCCGCACTGGTGGAAGTAGAGCCCGTGGTAATTGCGAGTGCAGCATTAGATGAAGAGCGAGAACATCGATTACGGGGTGTCATTACTGCCATAAACAATGAAGATACGGCAACACCCATTATTAGTCTTAACATTAAACCTATGCGTAAAAAGCAAGGTGACTTTGGTCACTTCGACTTGCAATTAAATGACAAAACCCAATTTGAGATTAATGGTGAAATATTAAGCCTTGAAGATGCGGTGACAGTACTTACGGGCAGTATAGGTTCAGAGCCTGTTGTCGTTTTTGGCCAGATTAAAATGACAGATGCTGTCAGTGGAGCAGCAACAGATGGTGTCACTTATGTCGCTACTAAAGTCTTATCAGGAAGCAGTTTACCTTGGGCTGGAAAAGACGGTTTTAAAGGTATGATTACGCAGCATAAAAAGTCAGGTACTGATAATGATGGTGACCAACTACTTATATCAGGTTTAGCGCTAGATTCTGATGCGCCTCATCGTCAACCACTTAAACATGCTCCGTTATTAATTTCAGAGCAAACCAAGATCATTAATCGAGGCGCTTTTCAACTTGGTGTTGAATACCTTGTTCCTGGTCAGCGTATTAAAGCGGTTGGAAATATTCAAACAACAGACAATGTTGACAGTG
>CAWUUQ010000153.1:0-5923 GCA_963925625.1 uncultured Psychrosphaera sp. | reverse complement strand
GATTAGAAAAAACGGCCAACAAAAGAAAAAAATGCACTTAGCGATATTTGATATTCCTCAGGCAAAAGATGTCATCCCCGCACTTGGGTTGGAATCGGCGAATAAGTTTTTTGATACTTTATTTAATAATGTTGAAATATTTGCGAAGGGTTTAAAAGGCGTATATGGCTTTGATAATGACGAAACAAATAAACGTTTTCATACGGTGCGACTGGACGAATCTCGTTTGGGCGTCTTGTTTATTGGAGAGCTAACCGACGATGAAATTGAATTTAATATCAGCACTATCAAAGATGCCGTGTCTACGTTTGTTACTATTAATGACATCACAATGTCAGTCAGCTGCCATGCTGGTGTTGCAACGTACCCGAACGAAAATGTTGAACACGAAAAGCTAATTAGCGCAGCGGTCCAAGCGTTGATCATTGGCCGCAAAGCAGATAAGAAGTGGGCCAGATATAACGAACAACAAAGCATTGATATTCAACAGCGATTTAGATTGGCTGCAGACTTGCAGAAAGCTATTGAAAATGACGACTTAGAGTTGTATCACCAACCTCAGATTAATATGCTGCATAATCAAGTATATGGCAGTGAGTTGTTATTAAGGTGGATGCATCCTGTAGATGGTTTTATTGACCCGTCAAAATTAATAGATATTGCAGAAGAAACCGGGGTAATACACCAACTTACGGAATGGGTTATTGAAAAAGGCCTGCAACAACATTCAAAGCTTTGCAAGTTAGGCTTAGGCACAAATGTTTCAATTAACATTTCGGGTAAAGACTTTAACGACAACGGCTTAGTGGCTCATATTCTAACTACATCTGCCCGTTACGACATTGACCCTAAAACCGTTACATTTGAAGTCACTGAATCGGCTACCGCTGACGATCCAAAACAAGTAAAAGAAGTATTAACTGAGCTCTATGATGAAGGCTTTAAAATTGCGATTGATGACTTTGGTACGGGATACTCAAGTTTAGATTACCTTAGCCAATTACCTTTCCACGAATTAAAAATTGACCGTTGTTTTATGAATATTGATGTATCAGAACGCAACTGTACGATCACCGAAGTTACGTTATCGTTAGCAAAGCGCCTAGGGGTTAATGCTGTTGCAGAAGGTATTGAAAATGAACATGTTGCTCAAAAATTAATTGAATTTGGCTGTCCGGTAGGGCAAGGCTATTTGTATTCTAAACCAAGGCCGTTTATTGAACATATGCGTTGGTTGCAAGAAGTTTACAAACACAACCGCGACTTGATGCTTGATAATTCAACACTTGATAGACAATAAGAATAATATAGTTGCAATAAAATCAGGGTTTTATATTATCAAGCCTGTTCCTTTATAGTCGGACTGTAGCGCAGCTTGGTAGCGCACTGCTCTGGGGGAGCAGGGGTCGCTGGTTCGAATCCAGTCAGTCCGACCAATTCAAAACAAAAAAAACTCAGACTGTTTGGTTTTACCAAGGCGTCTGAGGCATTCTTCCGTAAAAGCTTTAATTAAATTTTAATGCATCATTTCTTATTAATGCGTAATCGATATCGTTAAAGTTAAAATTAACTATTTCGTTATACATTGATTTAGCAACCTCATTTTTACCCATTTTATCCATCAACATTGCGATATGGTATTTAACATTCATATCTGCCTGATCCGCTTGTTTTAGGTGTTCTAAGGACATTGAATAGTTTTTATTATGTAGCTCAACTTGACCGACTAAATTGTGGTAGAGCTCATGTTTTCGGGTGTTGTTCATAGGCTCCATCAACGTCATAATCGTTTCTGCATGTAATGTAGCCTTGGCCGGATCACCTGATTTTAAAGCGACCATCCCTTGGAGGAAGTTTAAATAAGCAGAGAAGGCGTTTTTATCGTTTGTATCAGTCAACCCTTTCATTTGTTTTTCATAAATGGATTTGTAGCTTAATACAGCATATTCAGCCTCAGACAACATATTGTACTTAAGCGCTGATAACGCCATATCATTGTAGAATTGAAGTTTCGCATCCTGTTTAGCTGATTCGGTCATTTCGCTTTTACCAACTTGTTTGATCCACTTCTTCATATCACTAATCGCTTTTTTAGGCTTACCTTCATATAGATATGTGTATGCATGGAAATTACCAAATCCCATGTTGTACTCTTTGTCGCCAGCACTTAATGCCGAAAGATAGTTTTCGCGTGCCTCATTGTAGAATCCAAGAAACGTATTGGCATGTCCTTGTTTAGAGAATGCAACAGAGTTTTGGGGAGACAATGTAGCGGCGACCTGGTAATTTTGTTTTGCAGCATTAAGATTGTTTTTTGCGCGAAAAACATCACCCAACGTTATATAGAGACTTGAATTAGCTGGCTGAGTTTCTATTGCCTCTTCCATATACATTTGTGCCTTGTCGTAGTTCTTAGGCTCAAAGAAAATATAGTTATTGGCGGCCTGTTTAAAAGCCAAAGTATCACCTTTTACAGCATTTATAGCCTTGTCATTAGCATTACGAGAAGCGTCTATTTGTTTGGCCGTGCCCAATGCTGAACCTCGCACTCGCCATGCCCAACTACTGTTAGGGTATGTTTCAGAAAGTGTTTTCGAAGTCGCTAAATATTGCTCCAAATCTCGCTTTATGAACGCTACATAGGTTTGTAATAACATTGCTTCACCTGGGGTTACGCCTGTCATTTTTTGGGCTTGAATTACCAATGCGTTATATTCGTCGTTTGACGTCGCTGTGATTATCTGTCCAATTTTTGCCATTACGATTCGAGGATTTTTTTCGAGTAAGCGATCGAAAATTTTGCGTGCGGCAGTGGGTAAATCATTAGCTTCGGCAGCAAATGCGGCCTTGAGATGAATCACCTCGCTTTTATCTATGTTTGATATTGGAATACCAAATTGGTGGAATTGATTGGGATTTGCAACTGCATGCTGAATCAGCAACGCAAAAATAGAAATGATCGTTAAATGTTTAATTATTTGTTTCATTACTAGCTCCTTTATTCATTTAATATGGAACTAGATTTATCCTTATTTTTTGGTACGGCCGAATGAGATAATCCAAAGAATATACTTAATTGAATAACTACAATCTGGTCCAGTTTTGATACAACAACCTTGTTACGATCTTTAGTGTAGGCAACACCTAATGGTTATACAAATTAATACAGAGCTTATTACTTTTTATTGCGGACACAAAAACGCTTCTTATCTTATAATTAGTACCGTTTTTAGCTATTACCGCGTGTTTGGTTAAAAAAGAATCACTTTTTGATAGACGGGTCAATAAGTCTGAGATATAGTCCGTTTTAGCTATTTACAGCTGATTTTATTTAAATATTGGGAAAAATTATGTCTACAACTAAAGGAACCGTTAAATGGTTCAACGAAGCAAAAGGTTTTGGTTTTATTGAGCAAGAGTCTGGTCCAGACGTTTTCGCTCATTTCAGCGCTATTGCTAGCACTGGATTCAAAACGTTAGCAGAAGGTCAACAGGTAGAGTTTACTGTTACCACTGGTCCTAAAGGACCTCAAGCTGAAAACATCGTAGCGTTATAATACGCTCAAAGTTTTAGCTCTTTATAGTGGCCGATTCAGGCCACATTGTTTTTCAAAGCCCAGTCATTCCCCAAAAAACGTATTGTTCTTTTACCATCTCAGAGTTATTCGACACCGCATGTTAAGCAATGCTTGAAAACCAAACATTTTGAATCAGAAATCATATACCTATATTTGCGTTGCAATTTTTGCCTTAATATTTAGCAGGCTTGTCGCTCGCAGGTAAGCTATTTAGAATAAACTCTCTTACGTCGTCATTCGACTTTCTCAAATCGTCATGGCGTAAATACATCATATGGCCACTTCGATAACCTTTAAATGAAAGTCTATCTTTCATTCGACCACTTGGGTCTAATTGCCACATTGTATATTTCGCATCAAAGTAGTTAGTAGCGCCATCAAAATAACCAGCTTGAATCATAACATTCAAATAAGGATTTTGAGCCATAGCAGAGCTTAGATTGTCGCCTGTGTTGTTGTTACTTCTATCCCATGGATGAACAGAACCAAACATGTTGTACTTTATATCTGTTTTATAACCTAACTCATCTCGAAGGTAGTAATTAATCGCTGGTGTAAAACTGTGCAACCAAGAAGTTAGTTCGGCGTTAAAATCTGGGCGAGAACCAACATCTTTTTTATCAATGCCTAAATATCTTGAATCGAGTCGACCAATGGTTTTGCTTTGATCTCTTAATAATTCTTTCCAAAAGTAAGACGTCGCAATATCAAGATTATTTTGTAAAACCACTTTTTCAGATAAACCTGAATATAAGGCGACTTGTTTGGCAATAGATGATTTTTCTTCATCTGAAATAAAGCCACCTTTTGCAAGAGCTGGAATGTATTTGTTGATCGTAAACTCTTCTACTTCAGGTAATAACGTTGTTAAGTCTTTTGATTGAAGAGAAGCACTTAGGGCATTGTGATACCAAGCTGCTGCCGCAAAGTATGGAAGACGATTTGCTGACTTCACAGGACCATCTCGTTTAATACCAATATCCGTCGGAGATACTAAAATAACGCCATTAATATACATCCATTGTCGGCTTTGTAACTCTAACGCTAAGCCGGACACGCGAGTGGTACCATAGCTTTCGCCAATTAAGTATTTAGGTGAACGCCAGCGAGACTGACGAGAAACAAACGTTGATATCCATTCAGCCAGATATTTAACATCGGCATTTACGCCAAAAAACATCGCTTTTTGTTTATCTTTTGACGGCATTTTTCCATCTTTATCCGGCAATACACGAGAGAACCCTGTATTTACTGGATTTACATAGACGATATCCGCAACGTCTAATACGGAGTATGGGTTAGATTTTGTACCATAAGGTTGTAGTGGATAACCTTCTGAATCAACATTTAATACTTTTGGTCCAGTATAAGCCAAATGCATCCAGACTGACGCAGAGCCTGGACCGCCGTTAAAGGAAATCAGTAGTGGTCGAGAACTTTTGTCTTTAACGTCTGTTCGTTGGTAATAAGTGTAAAAGAGGGTAGCAGTTGCATTGCCTTCTTTATCCCAAACAGGTTGGGTGCCCATGGTAGTAGTGTAACGGATTTTTTTGCCGTTGATCTTTGTAGAATGCTCTTTTGTTTGACTGCTGTCGGCATCGATTTTAATTTGAGCAACGGCGTTTACATTAAAAACAATACAGAGTAACAAAACAGTTTTGTAAACGTATTTGCTGATAAAGGGTGAAAATAGCGTTTTAACGTTCATAAAATGTCTTCCTAACATGAGAGTTTTTAAAAATTATCAGATCACAAATTTATTACGTCCAGATTCTTTCGCTTTATATAAGTTTTCATCAGCGCGCTTGATAATTGTATTAAGGCTAATGTCTGAACGTTGAAGTTGAGTTGCACCTAAGCTGAACGTTACTTTGAAGTCTTCTGGCACATCAGGCAACTCTATTGTTTTAAGACCATCTGATACGCGGTCGAATATAATTTGAACGTCTTCAACTGGTGTATTGGTCAGCACTAATAACCATTCTTCACCACCGTATCGACCAAAACGGTCTTGATTTCGAATAGAGCCATTTAATGCGTTGGCAAAGATTTTTAACACTTCATCACCAATGTCATGGCCGTAGGTGTCATTAATTTTTTTGAAAAAATCTAAATC
The DNA here is from genome assembly GCA_963925625.1 of uncultured Psychrosphaera sp. Taxonomy (GTDB): domain Bacteria; phylum Pseudomonadota; class Gammaproteobacteria; order Enterobacterales; family Alteromonadaceae; genus Psychrosphaera. The sequence goes on along the minus strand of CAWUUQ010000153.1, from coordinate 229 downwards.
TATAATTGCAATGGTAAAAGGTTCACGTGTTCGTTTTGACAATTGAAATTGACGTTCTGCGTGTTCAAGAATTGCTCTGCGATTTGGCGCTCCCGTTAAGTGATCTTTAAGCGCCAAATCGCAGAGCAATTCTTGAACACGCAGAACGTCAATTTCAATTGTCAAAACGAACACGTGAACCTTTTACCATTGCAATTATAGATTTAGATTTTTTCAAAAAAATTAATGA
>CAWUUQ010000152.1:0-13091 GCA_963925625.1 uncultured Psychrosphaera sp. | reverse complement strand
GCGTCCTGAAAACGTTATGTTTCATAGCGACCAAGGTAGCCATTACACAAGCCGTAAATTCAGGCAAAGATTATGGCGTTATCAAATAACGCAAAGCATGAGTCGCCGGGGAAATTGCTGGGATAATGCACCGATGGAGCGTTTCTTTAGAAGTTTAAAGACGGAATGGATACCAACAATAGGTTACCGAAGTTTTAACGAAGCTAAGTTAGATATTACGAAATATATTATTGGCTATTATAGCCAAGTTAGGCCGCATCAGCATAATGGCGGTTTGGCACCAAACGAGTCAGAGAAAAGGTATTGGCTAAACTATAAAACCGTGGCCAAAAACTGTTGACCACTACACTACGACGGTATACTTAATAAATGTGTGTTCAATGTTAGGTGTTTTTAATATTATTAAACACGTTCCCATTAATAATACAGTAAGTTCCATTCAAGTTCTTCCTTAAACCCACATAAATACCCTTTCAATCATACTATTCTCACATTGATTAGCTGTATTCACTCATATCTATTAAATTCGAAAACGCTTTTCTTTTTTTTCGGCTTGAACGTTGACGCCGTTAGCTACTTCACCTAATTTTTGTTTTGTTAAGTCTCTGGCTTGTTGTGGTGTAATATTTGGTGAGGTGCCAAGTTTAAAATTTACCCGTTTTCCATTAAGGCGGTAATAAATGTAATATGTGACTCTGCTTTGTTGAGAAACAACAACTTACCCTAAGGCTCCGAACCTATATGTTCATGTTTCAACAATGTTAAAAGTACGGTACGAATAAAAGTCGCAAATAAAGCGGATAAAAATTGACAGTAAGAGTTTGTGGTCTACTGTTAGGGTGGCATTAGGTCAAAAGGAACCGTGCTTTACCTTCCTTAAACAATTCGTTCTTGAATTGTAAATTTGTATAAAACTCCATCACGCTCCAAATGTATCAATGGAGCTTTCCGCCTAGATTTTAGTTGTTCCCGTAGTTTTTGTCTGAAGAGGCGGCTAAACTAAGAAAGGACTAAAAATGAAAGATATAATAAATACGCCACAAAGAGTTCTCACAACATCCAGTGGAAGCTGGTTACATGCCCCAAGTTCCGATTTCATCTTTGCGTACGAACCAGCCAACATGTCCGCTAGTGATAAAAAAGCCTTAGGAAAGGCCTTTTCAGATGCTTTACCTATGTCCAGCAAAATAAAAGCCGCAGTCAAAAAGACTTCTAGTCAAGATGTAGTTAATGGGCTGTACCTTTTGGATCAAAAGGCTATGACAAAAGCAATGAATTCAATCGATGGCATGGGGATGACGGCCGCGGCCAAAAAACATATGGCTGGAGATGAAAAAGCAGAAGGTATTACCCAAGATTTCTTTAACTCTGTTTTAGGTGCGTTGGGTGGTGATGTGGCGCCCATGCTGAAATACTTACAAACACAATTGGGAGATGTTCAAGCCCAGAAAAAGAAAGAAACAACAGAGACTACCTTTGGAATTGTGGTTGGACTGATTTCTCTGATGCCAGGTTTAGGTATCCCCGTAACGTCCTTCCAATATGTCTTTTTGGATAAATCACAATCAACTGAATTTGAAAAAATTCTTTGTTTTAGTTCTACCTCATATACCTACAAAGTCGATTACACAGTCGCTAATTACAACTATATTTTGCCTACTTAAAAAGACAAATTTATATTTATAGTCAGGGGCGCAAATCTGCGCCCCTCATCCGATTGCAACAAAAATGGATGAATTATTATGAGTAAAAAAATGAATTACACAGTCACTTCCACTGATTCAGGAAAGTGGTTGATTGCAGTGGGGTCAGTTCAATTATTCACGTTTATTAAAAACGAATGGCCACACGCAATTAAAGTTAACGTTACGCAAAAATATGAAGCAGCATTGGCTATCTCAGCAGAAATAACAGAGTCTGTTAAGAAAAAAGACGAGAAAGATATTGCCGGTGGCTTATTTATCTTGGATCAACTGGCCATGACAAAAGCGATGAACTCAATTGATGGGATGGGGATGACGTCAGCCGCAAACAAAAAAATGAATGGAACTGGCACCGCGGGTGGAGTCACCAAAGACTTTTTTAACACCATTTTAGGTGCTTTAGACGGCAACGTAACTCCGATATTAGAGCATTTACAAAAACAATTGGGACAGATTCAAACTTTAAAGAAACAGAATACTTCAAAATCAACATTCGGGATTGTTGTTGGACTGATTTCTTTAATGCCTACTCTAGATATCCCAATTACAACTTTCCAATATGTATATTTAGATAAATCACAATCTTCCGAGTTTGAAAAATTTCATTGCCTTAGTTCCAGATCATACTCTTATAAAATCGATTACACTGTCGATTATTACAACTATAGCTCTCCTTCCTAGATGAAAGGTTTTATGGAATAATCTAAATCTGTTCGTCTATGGTTCCAACGGCTCTAATATTTGATACTCTGCTAAAAACCAATAAAGCCTTGCATTACTGAGCCAGCATGAAAACGCAAACAAAGCCGCAAACCATTTTTATATCAAGAGTGCTGGCCGCCATCGTAACGGTTAGTTGCATCGTGCTGTTCGCGCCTTGGCGAGCGGGTGTTCTGTATTTATCGCCATTGCCTGTGAGCGTGCAAGCACAGGTGGATGAGGCAACAAGTTTAGGTATAGACGGCATCGTTGTTTATACACATCAACAAGGTAAAGAACCTGAGTGGTTTGTCAGTGGTTGGCATAATAGAGAGCATAAAATACCTGCGGACCCGAATGCCTTGTTTAAAATAGCCAGTATTGGAAAGTTATATAACGCTGCTGCGGTTGCAAAGTTGGTGGCTAGTGGTGATTTAGTTTTAGATAAAACACTTGCGGAATACTTACCTGAATTACATCGGCGAATTGAGTTTGCCGATAAAATTACCTTAAGAATGTTGGTTCAACACCGCAGTGGCATTCCAAATTATACTGATCACGCAGACTTTTCTTGGTCAGAAAGCATTATTGGTGGTGAAAAAAACTTAAACCTCGTTATAGATTCGTCTGCAGACTTTGAGCCTGGTACCGATTATGGTTACTCAAATACTAACTATTTGTTGCTTGGTAAAATTATGAGCCGTGTTCTAGGCTACGATCATAGAGAGTTTATAAAAGCTCAAATATTAGTGCCGCTAGGTCTATCACGTACCTTTTTGTCTATAAGTGACGTTAATCAAGACGAGCTAATGAGTGGTTATTACGTTGGTTATGAGCATGACTTTAAGGCGCTTGATCAAGGATTTGTAGCCACTGCGGAAGAGGTTGGGATATTTCTTCGAGCCTTAAACGCGGACCCTTCGGCAGAACAGGCTTTGTTTACGACCAAAGAGAAACAGATTTATTCTTCAATTTATGAGTATGAGCACACGGGTTGGGTTCTTGGTTATTACAGTATTGCGCGGATGCACAATTTAAATGGCAAAGACAATGACACTGTTGTGGTGCAGTTTGTAAATACGGTGGGCGACAATACGCTCACGGTAGCGAATGTGGTTTATGGGCGGATTGTTAAGTTACTTTCGCGCGATTAGTTTTGTTTCTTTCTAAAACGTCCAAACCCTTGTAGTGCCCGATATGGCCATTCCGTCGCTTTACCTCGACTTAAGAGGGTTTTGACCTGTTCAAATCGTTGTTGGCTTTGCTCTGTATTTGACGTGATTTTACCTAAAAAATTAATGAAATTATTCGTCATTTCCAACTCATTACAGTCTGGGTTAGATTGCTGATAGGCTAATAAACTATGACAGGCTGTGTCTATTTTAATTTGATCACGTTGTTCAAACAGCCCTTTAAACGCGGCATCTGTATACTCTTTTGAGTAACCCCACTCTTGGCGAAAGAACTGTTTTATTTGAATGGCGCTATTGCTTTGTAATAATGACTTTTCTGGATTTGATTTAAGCGGATCTTCTTCTAATGCATCTTGAGCAATGTAGATGGCAATGGGAATAAACTGCTCATAAAGTTTTGCCGCTAATACGTCAATTTGAGTATTAATAAATTTAGGCACTATATCGACGGCAGAGCCGGGCTGACGCATCTTTTTATTAATCGCAAGTGCGATGCCACCACTGACTGCGCCTGCCGCTATCACCCAACCAATCGGGGTTACTGCTGTGGTTAAACCAAACATAGTTAATAAGCTGCTACCGGAAAAGAAGGTACCTGCTACAAAACTAGAGCTGGCAATGCCAGCACCTGTTAATACGCCAGAACCGAAGTCGATAATATCCATGGTGGCTTTTTTAGCCTTCATTGACTTATAAGCATTTTCACCGATATACAGCTCTTTTTTGAAGCGAAGCTCGTCTTCAATAACAACATCAACGTCAGAAAAGATGGTGATCAGTTTCTGTCGTTGTTCCTGCTTGTTATCCATTATATTACCCCTAGTCATGATAAAAAAATATAACACAACTGTCGGGGTTGAACCATTAACTATGCGGGTTCCAATTCCAAATAATTGGCATAATAATTTTCAAAATCATTGGCGGTCAATGGTTTCGAAAAGTGATACCCCTGAACAACATCAGCAAAATATTCTTCACATTTTGCTAACTGCCCTAAGTCTTCAACACCTTCTACAATCACTTGCAATTCCATAGATTTACCAAGGTTAATCAAGCCTTTCATCAATCTACAATCTGCTTCATTTCTAGGTACGTCGAGTATAAAGGAACGGTCTACTTTTAACGTTTGTACGTTCAGATGTTTTAAATAACTCAGTGACGAATACCCAGTACCAAAGTCATCAATGGCAATTTCTATGCCTAACGCTTTTAATTTATCTATGACTGCTACCGCTGTGGAAAAGTCCTGTACCAGTTCACTTTCAACAATTTCTAACTCAATAAGGTGCGCTGGAATTTTTATTTCATTTAAGGCTTCTGTTATATAGGCAATGATTTTGTCACTTTTTAGATGCCTTGCCGACAGATTTATCGCCACTTTAAAGTCGTTATTCTCAAACATATCACACCAATACACCCGCTGACTGCATGCTTGGTTGATGACTAAATGATCGATATATTCAATTAAGCCTGTTTCTTCTGCGATATCTAAAAACTCGTTAGGGCCTAATAATCCACGAGTGGGATGCTCCCATCGCACTAAGGCTTCAACACCAATTAACTTTCTCGTTCTGGTACAAATTTGTGGTTGATAAAAAACCACAAACTCTTTGTTTTTTATGGCATTTCTAAGTTCGGTTTCGATACATATTCTGCGTTCTGCAGTTTCCTGCAAATTGTCATTAAAGTAGTGAAAACGATTTTTGCCATCTGACTTTGCCCGATACATTGCAAGATCAGCTTTTTTTAGAACGTCTTTTAACTCATCATCATGATTAGTAAAGTCAGCAATGCCAATACTACAGGCTAAGTTAATTTCAACTCCTTGGAGTTGAAGTGGTTTTTTAAATGATTCAAAAATACGCTCCGCAACAACAAAGGACTGGTCTTTGTCGTTGTACATTAGGGCAATTGCAAATTCATCGCCACCTAATCGGCATAAAAAGTCCTCATCTCGACAAACTTCTGACAGTCGTAGCGCCACTTCAATCAAGACTTGATCACCTAATAAATGACCATGAGTATCGTTTATCCACTTAAAATTATCTAAATCTAGCAACATTAAGCTGAGCTCTATATGCTGCCTAGTTCGTATTGCTTTTGTTTGATCAATTTTTACTTCAAAAGCATATCGATTTAGTAGACAGGTTAATTGATCGTGCTCCGCTAAATCTTGCATCGCCTGACGGTTTGTATCTAGCTTCAGTTCATTTTCATGTCGAAGCTTGGAGTGTGTAATGGCTTTATTTAAGTGGCTTGAATTCATTTCCTGTTTTGATAAAAAGTCTTGTGCACCGGCTTCTAGACATTCCAACGCTAAGGCTTCATTTTCAAAACAAAATAAAAAAACAATAGCCGTGTTTCCCAAACCGTCTTTCTTCAATTGATGCAAAACCTCTAAGCCATTTAAGTCTGGTAAATTGTAATCCATTAATACCAAAGCAAAGTTTTCTCGTTGCATTGCGTTGATAGCATCTTTGCCTGTACCCGCCACCTTTATTTCAAGTTCTAACTTTGACTTCTTTAATAGCCTTTTGGTGGCCATTAAGTCAACTTGATCGTCTTCAACTAGTAAAAGCTTCATACTTAGCCTTGTGTTTTCGGTTTAGTGTCAGATTTAGCGCCCGACTTAGAATGCGGGAATTCAATGACTCGCCAATAAGACGTCAGTAATTCCGTCAGGTTCTGAAATGATGTATCTAAGTCCGATTTAACAACGTAACCAGCAATGCTTTTATTATAAGCTGCCAATAGATCTTCATCTGATTTTGAGGTCGTTAATACAAAAACAACTGTGCCAATAAGTTCAGGATCATCCCTCAAGACTTCAAGAAACTCAAAGCCGTTCATGATTGGCATGTTTAAATCCAATAATACTATGACAGGGACATCCGCTAATGGACCTCTCAGTTTTTCTAGGGCTTCTGCTCCATGCTTAACTCGCACAACAGGGTTTGCAATTCGCATTTTTTTAAACGCACGCAATATTCCCATGACGTCAACTTCATCATCATCTACTAATAAAATAGTAACTTCGTTATACTTTTTTTCCATAAATAGGTACTCCAAATTCTTAGTGTGTTGGTTCCATTAACATTTTTAACCGACTTTCTTTTGGCCAATCAAACGTCACGGTTAATCCTTCGCCAACGGTACTTTCAAATCTCAATTCTCCCTCAAATTTATTAACTATTTTTTGGATTATCGCCAAGCCTATGCCACTCCCTTCAACTTCATCTCTTGATTTAAGGGTGGTAAAAATTCTGGTCATTCTTTCGAAGTTAACCGGATCAACACCGGGACCATCATCCTTAACGTTAAACTCATAGTAATTTGCTTTTTCAACTACAGTCAGCCAAATGTTACCCTTACCGGCTCCGTTATGTTTTATTGCATTATCAAACAAGTTTCTGAGTACTAAATTAAGTGGTGCTTCTAATGTTTTAAAACTCTCAATACTTTTATCAATATGCAGTTCCATTTCTGAGTTTGTGCTTAACATTTCAAATACGCCTTCACACATTTCTTTTATATTTACCTCAATTGGCTCGCCAGAAATATGACCTACTTTAGAATATTCGAGTAAGTCATCTAGAAGGTGTTCCATCCTAGATATTCTCGATTTCATTAGGGCGAAATGTTCTGCTGAATCACCAGGCAATTCAATATTGTCGCTCTCAAAGTCTTCTTCGATCCAACTCGCCAGCTGTTTAATACCACGTAGAGGCGATTTTAAATCATGTGAAGAGGCGTATGCATACGCTTGGAGCTCATCGTTCGAATTGCTTAATCGCTTAGACTCGATAGCTAAACGTTCTGCTTTTTTATATAACTCAGCTTCAGCAGCCTCCCGTTTATCCACTTCTATTTGAAGCTTTTCAACGGTAGGTATATTTTTAAGTGTGGGGATTAATTTCCAAAGCATATAAGCGGTTGCAACAGAGACTACTGCAGCCAAAGCCTTCACCCAACCGCTTAACCAATAAGTGCCATTCCATACGTTCCAAACGGCTAACAAGTGGGTAAATCCGCATAACAAGACAAAGGCTCCAAATAAGGCCATTACCTTTGAAAAAATGAGGTCTTTACGGATGCTGAGAATATAGATGAGCGTTGCGGGAATGCACATATAAGCCAAAAAGATAAATGCATCTGAAATTACGTGTAACCACAAAAGCTCCGGGCGCCACATATAACACATGCCATGAGGCATAAATTCGTTTGAAAACAAGGTTTCTATCATAAATCCAAATAATCTACATAATTAAAAGATGTACTTATATTTATAGCAATAGAATGGCAAATAGCCAGAAACCCATTTGCCCAATAACGAAGATTATTGGTTTGAAGTTTATCGTTTATAGTTTTATTTTTTGGTACCAATCCGAAAGTAGACGCTTAAGAACTTTCTGATCAATTGGTTTGGCGGTGTAATCATTCATACCTGCCTCAATGCACTTTTCCTTATCACCCTTCATCGCGTTAGCGGTCATAGCGACAATTGGAATAGTTTTAAAATGTTCACCAACTTCTCCATTACGAATCGCCTTCGTGGCATCATAACCATCTAATACTGGCATATGACAGTCCATAAAGACGATATCAAAATCTTCTTTCTCTGAACTTTTAAGCCTCTCTAACGCTAAGGCTCCGTTTGCACACACCTCAACCGTTAAGCCAAACTCTGTTAGCATCTTTTTGGCGACCATTTGATTTACCATATTGTCTTCTGCTAACAAGGCCTTTAATGGAACTTTTTCGAAAGTTACTTTTTCATCATTCTTATCAGATAGTGATTTATTAGCATCATTGCTCGCCGTTAATATCACGTTAAATGAGAATGTACTGCCTTTGCCTTGCACGCTTTGAATCGCAATGTCTCCACCCATTAACTTACAAAGCTGACGAGAGATGGACAGCCCAAGTCCAGTGCCACCAAATTCTCTTGTGGTTGACGAGTCTTCCTGTGTAAATGAATCAAATATAGAATTCACACGGCTTTTTTTAATGCCAATGCCGGAATCTTTAATGTGCCAAGTACATTCTACTTTTTTATTGTCTAGTTCTTTTGTTTCAACTGCTATGGCTACCTCACCGGCTTCGGTAAATTTAATTGCGTTGCCAATAATGTTATTCATGATTTGTCTTAAACGACTAGCATCACCAATCAAAAATGGTGTCTTGATATTCGTCATATCTAACTCTAGCGTGATACCTTTTGAATCTGCGTTCGGTTTAAATGACCGGTGCACGGAACGCGTTAGTGACTCAATATCAATCTCATAGTTATCAATGGCCATTTTACCGGCTTCAATTTTTGAGAAATCTAAAATGTCATTAATAAGCGACAGTAGTGATTCTGCACTGTCTTTGGCAATGAGTGCATATTCACGTTGTTGTTCATCTAGGTGATCTTTTAGCATTAAGCTTATAGTGCCAATAACGCCATTCATTGGAGTTCTTATTTCGTGGCTCATACTTGCCAAAAATTCAGACTTCATTTTAGCCGATTGTTCAGCTCGTTCTTTTGCCTGTTTTAAATAAGCCGCTGTTTTTTGTTGCTCAGTAACATCATGCTGAAAACCAATATAGTGAGTTAATGTATTAGTCTCATTAAAAATTGGGCTTAACGTTAGGTTATTAGAAAATATAGTTTGGTCTTTTCGGTAGTTTAATAATGTCACATCTAATGTTGCATGGTTTTCAATTGCCTCGCGGATCAGCGCTACTTTATTCTGACTGGTTTTAGGGCCTTGTAAAAAACGACAGTTTTTGCCAATAATTTCTTTAAATGAGTAACCCGTTAGATCAATAAAGGCTTTGTTTACATAAACAATTGGATGATTACTTTTGGTCATGTCAGTGATGATAATTGCTGTACTGGCTTCATCTATTGCTTTGTTTTTCATCTGCAATTCAAAGGCCATGCTTTTGTGTCGCGTTAAGTCTGTTGCCGTAAGAACATAACCAATTTCTTCGCCATCGCTAATGTATTTATTAAGGCGCCACTCTAAAATCAATGGCTTTGAGGTGAGGGATCGATAAAACGTATAATCAATTTCTAGTCGTTTTGAGTGCAGTAATGTTTCCCATGTATCGCTCGGAAATAATGCGTCAAAGTCGTCAGGCAACGACAGTCGATATTGTAACCCTAACTCAAACATACTTTGATTTTGCAGGACTACGTTAAATTTATGATCTAGTACCAACAATGGTTCAGACATCGAATTAATAACACTTTCAAAACGATCACGCGACAATGAGGTGCTTAATAAGTCGTGCAAAAGGTAATTAAACGAAGATTTAATTGCGACAACTTCACTCGGTTCACGTCTTGATACAGGTTGATTAATTGGACTACGACCTTTACTCGCGTCACTGATACTGTCACGCAGTGTTTTTAATGCTTGGCTGGCAATACGTGCTGATATTCGCGCGCTGTAATTTGTCGCAAAAATTACGACCATTAGTAGAAAAAACACCATGATAAAGAGTTGCAGTACGTCTTGATAAGCCTTGGTTAAGCTTTCAATACTAAAAGCCTTCCACCATTTTCCATCCGATTGAACTGAAAATGAACTTGATAACATTTGACGCCCAACCGTACTTCCAACTGGAATTTTGTTTGGGTGCGTGCTGAACATAACTTTGTATTCTTCATCAACTAAAACCTGAACACCAAGGCTTGAAGAAAACGACAATATGTCTTGAATTGATTTTATGTAAATAACAATAGCGCCTTCCGGCGAATCTCCGTACATAACCGGCGCCGCAATTAACACACCATTTTTAGACACGTCAACGTTTAGCTTACCTTGTTCAAACACTTCATTTCGCCAATTAAAGTATTCACTATTTTGCTCAAAGATTTCCCAATTTTTAACCACGATTGGCTCAGCGGCAAAATTTAAGAATCCAATGGCAACTTCATTAGAATCGGTAATTTTTAGGGATTGGAAAAATACTGATAGATAATTTTCGCGTTGTTCAAAGTCAATTAAGCTATTGATGATAAGGTCATTTTTGGCAAGATTACTAATTTGAGAAGCGATGTTGTTGATATTAGTTACCGCAACTTTTTCGATTTGTTCAAGCTGCGACTTATGGCGATTGTTCAACTGATCTTCTATAAATAAGAAAAAGCTTATAAATAGAATAATAGACACGATAGAAGCCATTGCCATCACTTTAGGCATGGCTTGCTGAATCAGAATTTTAAATAGTGGTTTATTTTTTTGCATTAAGCTTTGGTACTAAATAGCCCTGTTCATTATACGTTGCCATAAAGTAGTCATTCGCGAGCAACGCATCATGTTTATCTTTTGTAAAAGCAGGGGAATATGTTTTTACTAACCCGCTATACGGTTCCGTTTTTTCTAAGTAACTTCGAACCACTTCTTTATCTAAGGTATTTGCTTTGGTAATTGAGTTAGCCAAAAGGTGAACCAAATCATAAGCATGAGCTACCCCTACGGCACTAGGTATTGTCTCTGCTGTTACAGTATCATCAAAATTACGTTTATATGAAGCTAAAACATAGTCATTTATTGTTTTATTTCTTGGACTTAAAAAACTAAAGGTTTGCAATACCGACAAGTCGACTTGTTGTAAGGCCTCAACACCAACTTTATCTGTAAATAGTCCACTGGCGATGCCCCAATGGGAAAAAATAGCCATGTTTTCAAACCCGTCTGAACTTGCCACTTCTTTCACTATGGTCGCGCCTTCTGGTGCGTTCGCTACTAATAAAATTGCTGTTGCTCCACTGTCTTTAATTCGGCTTAGCTCACTTTTCATTGAATGTTGTCGCCAATTAAACCAGCCTACATAGGTAATGTTTAAACCCAAATCAACACTGGTTTTTTGCATCGATTTTTGATTTGAGCGCCCCCATCCTGTTTGTTCTAACAACAAGGCGATGTTTTTATGTCCTGCTTCTTTTGCCGATTTTAAAAGTACTTGCGCAGCTTCTGCGTCCCGTACCGACACACGAAATACATAATTAGGCTCATAACCATTATCAACAATAGGTGTTCCTGCAGCCCAAGGAATTAAAAAGGGAATTTTATTCTGATGGATTAATTCGAGTTCTTGGAGTACAACCGGGGTATGTACGCCACCAATAATTGCGGCTAAATTGGGGTTTTTCGCCAGCGCTTTTATATTATGCTTGCCTCGTGCAGGATTGCCACGGTGATCTCGACTTATAAGTTCTAATGGTCTTCCTAAAACACCACCATTTTCATTAATCTCATTGATTGCAATTTCAGCACCGCGCTGAATTGCTATTCCACCACCTTTAGCAACAGCAGATAGGTCAGCGTCTAAGCCTATTATTATTGCTTCTTTGCTAAATGAGCTAATTGAAACAAATAAAATTAGCAATAAATACTTAGCCATCAATCCCCCAAGTCTTTTTCAAATTATTGTTATTAATTAATGTCTAAAAATAAAAAACAGTATTTTTGGGTAAATTCTAAACTCAATCATAGTCTTAAAACGAGCTAAACGCTCAGTTAAATATTGCATTGAAATAATTGTCACCGTATTGTGTTTAAAAGTATGTAGTTTAAGCGCTGGCCATAATGATAAAAACAAACATTGCTAAAATACTCGTGGTTGATGATGACCCAACTCAGTTAAAAATTGTCGTGAGTCACCTTGATTCCGACGACAACCAAATGTTTATCGCTAAAACACGCAAAGATGCTTTTAAAGTCTTAGCGAACAATGATATCGACCTTGTTTTACTAGACATTAATTTACCCGATGGAAATGGCATAGATATTTGTCGCGACATTCGTTCTATGAACGAGTTTAACGATAATTTAAGTATTATTTTTATGACAAGCCATCATTCTAATGAACAAGAAGCTGAAGGTTTGTCGGTAGGTGCTAACGATTACATTTATAAACCTGTTAACGCTTTAGTTCTAAAAGCTCGTATTAACGTGCAACTGCAACAACTTCGAAAATCCAAACTACTGTCTTATTATGCAAAGGTGGATGCCCTAACAGAGCTTGGAAATCGCCGTGCTTTTGATGAACAATTTGAGGTTGAGATAAAACGTGCACAACGTGAAGGTGTACCGATTTCGTTATTAACCTTAGACATCGATTACTTCAAAACCTTTAACGATAATTATGGTCATCCTGCAGGAGACAGATGTTTAAAAGCCGTTGCACAATGTATTAAAACAGAATGTCGACGGCCTTCAGATTTTGCCTTCAGAGTAGGCGGCGAGGAGTTTTCTGTTATTTTATACAATACTTCTACGGCGGGCGCGTTAAAGTTCGCTGAGAAAATTCAAAACAGTTTAGAGAAGTTGGCTATTACTCACGAATATTCCGATGTTTCGGCAATTGTCTCTATAAGCATGGGCATTAGTAACTCCGTAAACTGTGCATACAATAACTTAGAATTAATTGCAGATGCAGATGCGATGTTATACAAGGCAAAGGATTCTGGCCGAGACCAGGTCATTACAAGTGAACT
>CAWUUQ010000151.1:0-5135 GCA_963925625.1 uncultured Psychrosphaera sp. | reverse complement strand
GGCTCGGGATTTATTAAAACAGTGAGTTACTTCCTCGTAACTATCTCGTAACTATCTCGTAACTATTTCGTAACTATCTCGTTATCGACTGCGTTAATGTATAAGACGAATGAGGGTTAAGAGTAATAGGTCTAGTATTGGCCATTTCCACACACAACATATTTAAATAGCCTCGATCTTCAAAATCAGCTAAGCCTTTTGCCCCTTCTTGCCAAGGATTCCAAATAACAACAGAGTCATGGTTATTACCACTAATTGTGAAAAGTGCTTCATTTGATTGTTTATTTACAATCTTGACCTGATTATCATCGGTATCGATATTTTTATGTTTACCGCTCGACCCTTTGTTGTAAATACGATCTAAGGCTCTGTCTATGTCTAAGGGAGTGTCTGAAACAAAATTTTGGCTAAGCAATTGGTCATAATACTCAACATTGCATAGCCCTTGAACAGCTAACTCGCTAACTGTAGGCAGGTTAAAATAAGTATGTATGGCTTGTGTCATTTTTATAGCAATGTTAGAGCTATTTTCTGTGTGTAAATTAATGACAAGCGAATCTGAAAATTGATATTCAATAAACAAGGTGCACGACAATAAAGCTTGTATGCCAGTTTCTAAATGTTGTTCGGGAGAAATGTCTAAGTTAGAAAAATCAGCTTGGAATCGGACAGAAACCTGCTCTTCGTTTTCATCAATGGTGATTAGTTTCCATGGCGCTAATCGTGCGTAGCCATGTTGTGGTAAAGAAGGTTGTGGCATAGAAAGTTGTGGCATAGAAGCTCCTTTATAAGGTCCAAACCACGGCCAACATAAAGGTACGCCTCCACGAATCGCCTTTGAACCATCTCTTACTGCAGAATCAGAAAGCCAAATCCATTGGTCATTATTTTTATCTACAAAGGACGTAAGTTGTCCGCCTAATTCACTAATGTTAGCAGTAAAAAGAGGGTGGTTAATAAGATATTCTTTATGTCCATCAATAAGCTGTGTGGAAAGGTACTGTGTTCTCATCTAACGCCTTAAGGTGAAAAACTATAAAAAAAGACGGATAAATCCGTCTCTTAATTTAAAAATAACTTTAATAGGAACAAATGAATATAGCTCAATATTAAAAGGTTATAACATTATTTTTACGTCTAACTATTTCATTAACAAAACAGCATTATCTAACATACGGTTAGAAAAACCCCATTCGTTATCATACCAACTCATGACTTTTACAAGTTTACCCATGACACGTGTTTCTGTTGCATCAAAGTTAGAAGAGAATGGAATGTGGTTAAAGTCCACTGAAACTAATAACTCGTCGTTTACAGATAAAACATCGGCAAGAGGACCACCTTCTTTTACTGCGTCGCGCATCAGTTGGTTAATTTCTTCTACCGTCGTTTCGCGTTTTGCCACAAAAGTAAAATCAACTAAAGATACATTAATGGTTGGAACACGAACGGCTAAACCGTCAACCTTACCTGCCAATTCTGGAATCACTAATCCTACAGCAGCCGCAGCACCTGTTTTTGTTGGGATCATTGACATTGCCGCAGCACGTGCTCGGCGAACATCTTCGTGATAAACATCGCTAAGTTTCTGATCATTAGTATAGGCATGAATCGTATTCATTAATCCCGACTCAATACCAACAGATTCATTTAGCACCTTTGCCATAGGTGCAAGGCAGTTAGTTGTGCACGACGCATTTGAAATGACTGTCATGTCAGGCGTAATCAAGTCATGATTAACACCATATACAATAGTGGCATCTACATCTTTACCTGGCGCTGAAATAATAACCTTTTTTGCACCAGCATTAATGTGTGCTTGCGCCGCGGACTTAGAAGTAAACAAGCCTGTGCATTCAAATACAACATCTACGTTTAAGTCTGACCAAGGTAAATTATTAGGGTCGCGCTCAGAGGTCACTGAAATGACATCACCATTTACGGTGATGGTATTGTCGGTATTTTCGACCTTTGCATTAAAGCGCCCATGCACAGTGTCATATTTTAATAAATGAGCATTAATACTCGCATCGCCGAGATCATTAATTGCAACAATCTTTAAATCATATTTACCAGGTGAGTTATTTTCTGATTCATACAAAGCTCTAAGAATGTTACGTCCTATACGACCAAAACCGTTGATTGCTACCCTAATTGTCATGTCAAAACCTGCATGTGTGAATTGTTATTACCAAAGTGTAATAAAATTACATAAAATGGGTCTAAATGTAAAGGCGTGAACGGTGATGTTTTAACCGTTAAGTAACAAAGAGTCATCTTTGCAAACGTATGTAGTAGTCAAAGCACTTAAAAGACAATTATAGTTAGCGCCCAGAATTCTTTTATTCATCTTTTAGTCAGCTATTTTCCAGCAAGGAATTATCATGAATGCATCGCTGATCGAACAACTGGTAGCAGCCAGAGGCATCGAATCAAAATATACAGACGCTTGGGGAAACCAAGCTATTATTGAGCAAAAGTCTCAAGAACAAATTTTATCAGCGATGGGTTACCCTGTAAGCGATGAAGCGGCTTTAATGGAAACTCTAGAAGCCGAGGCTACTCAAGAGTGGTTTACGGTCTTAGAACCTGCCACTGTTGCTCGAATTGGCAGTACATCCGCCTTGTTGATAAAGCTACCGATTGATTTTGTCAACGATGAGCTCATTCTAAATATTATTAGTGACGCGACTTCAGATTCTAAAAAAATAGTGCAATCAGTCAAGATCACGCCTGTGGATCACGAATTAATTGGTAGTGTAGAAATAAATGACATTGAAATTCAACAGTATGTTGTTGAGTTAGATGTTGAAAAGCAGTTAAATTTAGATATCGGTTATTATCAACTTGAATTACTCGAAGAAGGTAACGACGAGCCTTTAGGCAGTGGACGATTAATTATTGCTCCAGCACAATGTTATAAACAGCCTGAAATCAAAGCAGGTAAAAAACTGTGGGGCCCAAGTGTTCAGCTCTATTGTGTAAAAAGCAAAAATAACTGGGGCGTAGGTGATTTCACTGACTTGGCTTATTTAATAGATAAAGTAGCAGACCGCGGCGCAGATTTTGTAGGTTTAAACCCAATTCACGCTTTGTATCCTAATAATGCCGACGCTTGTAGCCCATATAGCCCGTCTTCAAGACGGTGGTTAAATGTCATTTATATCGACGTTCAAAAAGTGTTAGGTTTTGAAACCGACAAAACGACACAAGCAATCGTAAATGACGACGCGTTTCAACAGCAATTAATGGCTGCAAAAAGCAGTACACAGGTTGACTATGGTTCAGTGATGGATCTTAAGTTACGAGCATTAAAACCTTTGTACCAGTTCTTTTTGAAAAATGAAGGTGCGGCAACGTCTGATTACGCAAAAGCGTTTAGCGACTTTAAAGCTAACGGTGGTGAAAACCTTAAACAATTAGCAACCTTTGATGCGATACAAGATAAGTTTAAGTCTGAAGGCAAATATATTGGTGACAATTGGGGTTGGCCGGTATGGCCTCAAGAGCTTCAAGACTACAACTCTCCAGCGGTTGCAAAATTTGCCGACGATAATGCTGAACTCGTAGATTTTTATGCTTATATTCAGTTTGTAGCCTTGCAACAACTTGAAGACGTTGATGCATTGAGCAAGTCTAAAGGCATGGCGATGGGCACGTATCGCGATTTAGCGGTGGGTGTTAGTGAAGGAAGTACAGAAATTTGGGCAAACAAAGACCTATATTGTACGGATGCTTCTGTTGGTGCTCCGCCGGATGTACTTGGACCGTTGGGACAAAATTGGGGGCTTCCGCCAATGGATCCGGTCAAACTTTACCAACAGGGTTACCAACCTATTATTGATTTATTCCGTTCTAATATGCATGCCTGTGGAGCGTTAAGAATCGACCATGTCATGGCGTTGTTACGATTGTGGTGGGTGCCAAAAGGAGAGACTGCTAAAGCGGGCACTTATGTATATTACCCAGTCGATGATCTGTTAGCGATTTTAGCTTTAGAAAGCCATTTAAATGAATGTACGATCATCGGTGAAGATTTAGGCACAGTGCCTGATGATATTGTTGGCAAACTACAAGAAAACGGTATCCACTCTTATAAAGTATTCTTTTTTGAACAGGCTGAAGATGGTGGTTATTTCTCTCCAGAGCATTATACCGAACAAGCCATGGCAACATTAACGACACATGATATGCCAACATTAATTGGCTACTGGCACTGTAAAGATTTAGAGTTAGGGCAAGAAATTGGCCTATACAGTGGTGATGCTCTATTGAAGAGCCTTTATGCAGACCGTTTAAATTCAAAACAAGAGATTTTAAATAGCCTACATGGACACCAGTCTATTCCTCAAGAAGTTGGCAATGATGCAAACTTTGTGGGCATGACTAAAGAGTTGAATTATGGCTTACAGGTTCATATGGCAAAGGGTTCTTCTGCATTGTTAAGCTTGCAACTAGAAGATTGGTTGCAAATGGATATGCCGGTTAACATTCCTGGTACTAGTGATGAATATCCAAATTGGCGTCGTAAGTTGTCTGTTGATTTAGAAGATATATTTAGCATGCCAGAAGTTAACCAGTTAACACATGATTTAACTAAAGCTCGAATGGGTTAGTATAAAGTTCAACAATAAGCATTAGCCATTATTCATTGGCAATAGGCAACACAAAGGAAACACACAATGTTTACGCCGTTAGAGTTAGCATCGAGTTTGTCAAAAGCGGCAATGACGCATCCTTTTTCAGTTTTAGGGCTTAATAAAAACAGTTCTAATGAAACTAAAAAGGGGTTTACTCTAACGGTTTGGTTGCCTCATGGCTCAGACAATGTCGTTGAGCTTATTGAGTTTAAACGTAACCGAAAATTAGCAAAGTTTGTATTAATTGATAAACGTGGTTTATTTACCTGTGAATTGCCGTCTCGTAAAAAGCCATTTAACTATCGACTACGAATAAAGACTAAAGAGGGCGGCGTAAGCACCGTTGTTGATCCGTATCAGTTTCAACAAGAAGCCTATTATGCGGTTCATCATGTTGCGTCTTCGCCAATTAATATCTACCAGCAGCTTGGCGCTCAAGTTATCACCTTAGAAACAGGAATTAAAGCCACTCGGTTTGCTGTTTTTGCTCCAAAT
>CAWUUQ010000150.1:0-21151 GCA_963925625.1 uncultured Psychrosphaera sp. | reverse complement strand
GCATAGACAAAATTGAACATCACTTAGTGCATGAAGTGAATAACTTTGTATTAATACGCGGCGATCTTAATGACTTATGGCGATTAATCGCTGATGCTGATTGGCCAGTTGCACATCATTATTTGTTATATCCAAATCCTTGGCCTAAATCTAAACATTTACAACGACGTTGGCATGGTTCTGCGGTTTTTAGCAGCATTCCCAAAATTGGCAAAACGTTAACGGTACGTAGCAATTGGTTGATATATATAAAAGAGTTCGCGCAAGCGCTAGAGATTACTGGCGAAAAACCGCAGGTTGAAAATTACAAAAGTGACCAGGCAATGACACCCTTTGAACGAAAGTATTGGGCAAGTGGTCAAAGTAGTTTTCAGTTAACGTGTCAGTTTACAGAGTAGTGGAATCGGTTTTTGTCTGCATAAGTACAGACTTTATAAGTAACATCGCGTAAAGTACCGAAAATATAAACCCTAATTCAAACCCTTAATTCAGAATTATCGAGAATGTCAGATAAAAGATTGGCCGCAGCGTCGGAACAAAACTTGTTTAGAATCTTCACCATTCCTGAAGCTCCAGATTCAACACTGGCAAGGATTGAGCAAGAAGTTTCTCAAAATCTAGATGGTTTTTTACGTGATAACATTGTTGCCGTAGAAAAGCCGTTAACCGAAATTGAACAAGATTTTCAAGATTCAAACGTTCCTGAGCACCCGCAATTTGTTTCTGCATTAGCCGATGAATTATTGGAAAAGCTTGTCGCCCAATCCGTTCATACTTCTTCTCCAAGCTTTATTGGGCACATGACATCAGCATTGCCGTATTTTTTATTACCATTGTCTAAATTGATGGTAGGGCTGAATCAAAACCTTGTAAAAATTGAAACATCAAAAGCCTTCACGCCATTAGAACGACAAGTTATTGGCATGATGCACCGTATTGCTTACGGAAGAACACGGTCAGAACCTGAAAACGACGAATACTATAAAAAGCTAATGCACAGTGCCGGTGCTTCATTGGGCGCATTTTGTTCTGGCGGAACCGTCGCCAATATAAGTGCATTATGGATTGCTAGGAACACCCTCTTAGGGCCAAATGGCCAATTTAAAGGCGTTTCTAAAGAAGGGTTATTTCGAGCGATGGACCATTACGGTTACAAGCGGCTTGCTATTTTAGTGTCAGAGCGCGGACATTATTCGTTAGGTAAAGCGGCTGACGTTTTAGGCATTGGCCGACAAGATATTGTGACTGTAAAAACCGACGAAAATAATAAAATTAACATTAAACACTTAGAGCAACGTATTGCTGAGCTCAAAGCTGAAAACGCCGGTATTCTAGCCTTAGTAGGCGTCGCAGGTACGACAGAAACAGGCAATATTGATCCATTAGATAAAATGGCAGATATTGCTAAACGAGAAAAAATTCACTTTCACGTAGATGCGGCGTGGGGCGGGGCAACCATGTTGTCTGAAAATCAACGGCCGTTATTAAAAGGCATTGAACGCGCCGACTCAATTACCGTTGACGCACATAAACAAATGTATGTCCCTATGGGGGCAGGCATGGTGTTATTCAAAGATGCGCATGCGACGGATGTTATTGAACATCATGCCGAATATATTCTTCGTAAAGGTTCTAAAGATTTAGGTTCGCATACTTTAGAGGGCAGCCGTCCTGGTATGTCGATGTTAGTGTATGCCTGTTTAAAAGTAATGGGCCGCAGCGGTTATGAAATGCTGATAGACAGAAGTATTGATACTGCGAAGTATTTTGCTGAATTAATTAAACAAGATGAAGACTTTGAGTTAGTGACTGAACCTGAACTTTGTATTCTTACCTATCGTTACGTTCCTAAAGTGGTAAAAGACTTTATGGCGACTTGTAATGCGGACGAGAAGACAATGATTAATGAACTGTTAAATGACTTAACGCGCTTTATTCAAAAGAAACAACGTGAGTCAGGGAAGTCCTTTGTATCGCGAACTCGTTTGACTCCAAAGGCGCATGATGGGCAAACGATCACTGTTTTTAGATGTGTACTTGCAAATCCTTTAACAACAAAAGAGATTTTAAAAGACGTATTAAATGAGCAGAAAGAAATTGCCAAGGAAAGCTGGCGTAGTCTTCCTGCCATCATAAATAAAGTGCAGCAGCTTTAGGCACTGCACCTATAAATCGAAAGTAATATTATCTATAAGGCGGGCTTTACCCAAATAAGCTGCCACTAAAATGACAACCTTTTTAGTATCTACGCTCACATCTGCAAATCGTTGCGCATCTCTGACTTCAATGTAGTCAGGCTTTAAGCCTGCAGCAGCAATTTTATCTAACGCCTCTTGTTTCAGTGTAGCGATGTTGTGAATCGCAGCGTCAGTACCTGTTAGCTGCTCTTTTAACAAACACAATGATTGATAGATTATAGGCGCGACGGCTTTTTCATCCGCGGTTAAATAACCATTTCGAGAGCTTTTAGCCAACCCAGATGATTCCCGTACGGTATCGACTGGAACAATAGTGATTGGCAAGTTTAAGTCTGCGACTAAAGTTTGAATCAGACGCACCTGTTGGTAATCTTTTTGACCAAACAAGGCAACATCCGGTTGCACCATGTTAAATAACTTAGTAACTACCGTTGCTACGCCGTCAAAATGTCCTGGGCGCTGTGTGGCTTCAGCACAGAGTTCATCACTATTGTTTGGAACACTTACTCGTGTTTGTGTTTTTAAGCCATTAGGGTACATATCAGCGACGGTTGGATAAAATACAATTTCATTACCGACCGCCGTTAATTTTTCACAATCGGCGTCAAATGTACGCGGATAAGCATCCAAATCTTCGTTCTCTCCAAATTGCATTGGGTTAACAAAAATAGAAGTGATGACAATATCTGCGTGTTGACGAGCTGTTTCTACTAACTTGATATGACCTTCATGTAGATTGCCCATTGTTGGTACAAAAGCGACAGATTGTCCTGATTTATAACAACGTTGACGCCACTCACGTAGCTCAACTAAAGATTGAATAATGTGCATAATAACGTTCTATTTAAACCAACGAGACTCGTCTGGAAACGCGCCACTTTGTACTTCATCAATATAGAGTTTTACAGCGTCTTGTAAGTTGCCTGCAATATCTATGTAATTTTTTGAAAATTTTGGGATGTAGCCCGAACTGATACCTAATATATCGTGCATAACTAATATCTGACCATCAGTACCATTGCCAGCACCGATGCCAATGGTCGGAATGGAAACGGCTGCAGTTATAGCATTGGCTAAATCAACAGGAATACACTCAAGCACCAATAATTGAGCACCTGCTTTTTCAAGTCCCACCGCATGTTCAATCATTTCTTTGGCTTTATCAGCATCTCGACCTTGGATTTTGAAACCACCAAAAACATTAACTGATTGTGGCGTTAGACCAAGATGACCACAAACAGGAACCCCATTCTGAGTCAGCTGCTCTATGGTTTTGTATAACCATGCTCCGCCTTCGATTTTCACCATATTCGCACCAGCAGCCATTAGCTCATGACTGTTTTTAAGGGCAACTTCTGGAGAACTAAAGGTCATGAACGGCATGTCGGCTATCACCAAGGCTTTTTCAGTACCGGCCCGGACGCTTTTAGTATGGTAAGCAATTTGTTCATTGGTTACAGCTAAGGTACTGTCTTGTCCATGTAAAACCATGCCCATAGAGTCGCCAATTAACATGACGTGAATACCTTGTTGATCAAACAGTCCTGCAAAACTGGCGTCATAAGCCGTAATAGCCGCAATTTTTTCGCCGGCTTGTTTCATCTTTAGTAAGGCTGCAGTAGTAATTTTAGTCATTTTACAATCCTGTCCAATTAAAGGGCATTCATACCGTTTAGCGATAACTTACTCGCTACGTTTTGTAATCTTGTACCACAGGGTAATACTAACTCGGGTGAGATGTCTAATAATGGGAAAACGACAAACTCACGATCTTGAAGGCCATAATGTGGAACAGTCAATTGCTCATCTTTAATAATATGTTGGCCATATAATAGAATATCTAAATCTAGCGTGCGTGGTCCCCAATGTTCTCCATCACGAACACGGCCATGTTTTTGTTCTAACTCACAAGTTAATTGAAATACTTCGTGAGCAGACAAAGAGGTTTTTAATAACACCACTGCATTAACATAATCGGGCTGATTTACAGGGCCCATGGGTTTGCTGCTATAAATTCTAGATGGCGCTACAAACTCACAACAAGGCAATTCAGACAACGCAGAAATTGCAGATCTTATTGTTTCATAGGGATCATTTAGATTGGCCCCTAGACCAATATAGACTAACTCTGACACGGCTCTTGCTCTTAGTGGTTAATCTTTACTGCGACGTCGAGCATTACGAGATTTACCGCGTTTGCCTTTCGGTTTGCCATCACTATTAAGATTATTTTTATCATCAAAACGACGTTGTTGAGAGGCTGCACGTTGTTTGCTGGTATTACTTAAAATACGTTTCGCTTCGTCATTCTGTTGCAAGTCTGTCCAAAATTGTGCGGTATCTTTTAGATCGCCACCTTCAGCTTCTGCACGAATTAACAAGAAGTCATAAGCAGCTCTAAATCTTGGATTTTCAAGCATTTGAAGTGGACGTTTACCTTGAGTTTTGGTCAGCCTATGTTGAGAATTCCAAATTTCACGCATAGTTGCAGTGAAACGTTTAGGAATAGCGACATTTTGCACGGCCTTGGTTAAGATTTCGTTCATCGCCAATTGGAACGCATCATAAGAGGTTAAGCCACTTTCCAATTCTAATTCATCCGCTAAAGACTCAACCGGATACCAAAACAATGCCGCGAGAACAAACGCTGGAGAAATACTTTTTTCTGCGTTTATTCTTGTGTCTGTATTACGAAGCATCACGTTTAATAAACGTTCTTCTTTATCGTCTGGGTTATTGGTTAAAACTTGTTCCGCAACGGGGAAAAAATATTTAAACATGCCGTAATGGCGAAGCGCGGCAACGTTGTCTTCCGCTTTACCCGCAAGCAATAACTTCAAGCATTCGTCAAAAATACGCGCTGGTGGGATATTGACTAACAGGTGACCTAATTCATAAATTGGTTTTTCAGTGCGTTCCGCAATTTTCATTCGTAACTTAGTTGAGAATCGAATTGCACGTAACATACGAACAGGATCTTCACGATAACGAGTTTCAGGATCACCAATAAGGTCGATAACACCTGATTCAATATCAGCCATGCCGTTCGCAAAGTCCAAAATCTCAAAATTACGGATATCATAATATAAGGCGTTAATTGTAAAGTCGCGGCGCTCAGCATCTTCATCAATTGAGCCATAAACATTGTCACGCAGTAACTGACCTTCATCACTTTGACGTGAGATCTTCTTCGCGGCGTTTTTCGCAGACTCATTGGCTTCAGTATTAGTTACCGTATTAATTGCCACATTCTCTTCTGAATTTTGAGCATTACTGTCTGTTGCAGTTGATTCAGAAAAGTCATGATGGCCACGCATCGTCGCTACTTCAATTAACTCTCGGCCAAACATTATATGAGCAAGGCGAAAACGACGTCCGATTAAACGGCAATTACTAAAACAAGACTTAACTTGTTCAGGCGTAGCGTTTGTTACTACATCAAAGTCTTTTGGTTGAAGACCTAACAAAATGTCTCGAATACATCCACCGACTAAATAGGCTTCGTAGCCGTTGTCTTTTAAACGATAAAGTACTTTTAATGCATTAGGACTAATTTGTTTTCTAGAAATAGGGTGCTTGTCACGAGGTATCGCCGTGGCACTGTTTGGCAAAAACGGCGCTTGTGGTTTTTTAGGGTGATATTTTTTTGGCGCATGAGCGCGTGGAGGATGTTTTTTATCAGCCACTGGTGCACTTTTTTTGTCGGTAGAAGACTTGCCGAACCATGAAATTACTTTTTTAAAAACCACTAATTTGTTTACCCGTTTTTTGTAAAATTCGATTGTTTAAGTCTATGAAAGTCGAAAAATAATGCTTTAAACATAAACCTATATAATTAGCGGCGTATTTTACAGCAATATTAGGGAAATAAGAAATAATTGAAGTGAAGAGTTAGATAATAATTTCAGAACGCTGAGATAATTTACTAAAGTCGACGTTTTCTATCGCCCAATTCAGTATTTCTGAGACGGAAGCGCTGACTAAGTTTTTTTCGTTTTCTACCGGCAAGGCTAAGTAATTCAAGACTTTTACTAATTCTATCTGTGGTTTTTTAATGTTAATTTCCGGAGCGTGGTTTTGTTTACTTAGTTTAAAGCCTGGTTTTGCAGAAAGTAACGGTAAATGTAAAAATTTTGGTGCCGGAGCCCCAAAAGTTTTATACAAACTAATTTGTCGCGAAGTCAGAGGCATAATATCAGCCCCTCGTACAATATGAGTAATGCCTTGATCAATGTCATCAACAACAACAACTAGTTGATAGCTGAATAAGCCATCACGTCGTTTGATGATGTAATGTTCGTTTTTTAATTGAGAATTTTCAAGGACCTGTTCATGAAGTGAGGGCTGCTCGCCAAAATGCAGATCAGTAAACCCTTTAACGGTAAATTCAGGCGTAAATCGGACAGCGTGAGTTTTATCATCAAGTGACAAACCTCTATGTTGGCAATGACCATTGTAACCATTGGGCATTAGCTTTATTTGTTTACGAGTACAATCGCAGCCATATACAAGTTGTTTTGCTTGAAGGTAATTAAGGACTTGTTCGTATCGGTGCAGTCGTTCAGTTTGCGTAGTTACACCTTGCGTAGCTGCACCTTGCGTAATGCCAGATAAAGTACCATGCGAAATACCAACGTCACCACTAGGCTGAGACGCTAGTTGAGACAGATCATCCTGATCCCAATGAAGCCCAAAAGCGACTAAACTTTCTAAAATTAATTCTTTAGCATGAGGGTGTACACGAGTGGTATCGATGTCTTCGATTCGGACAAACCATAAACCATCATGACTTTTGGCGTGCAGATAACTGCCAACGGCAGATAATAATGAGCCTAAATGTAATGGTCCACTGGGAGAGGGTGCAAAACGTCCACGAATTTGTTTATTTGAATTTAAATAATCGATTTGAGTAGAAAATGGATTGTCCACTGTCAGTCTCCAACCGATTATTTATCTATAACAAAAACGCTTGAGTAAGAACTAAGCGTTAGCCGCCTAGTTGTTTTTCTTTAATTTCAGAAAGCGTTTTACAGTCGATACATTGGTCGGCTGTAGGACGTGCTTCTAATCGGCGAATACCAATTTCGATACCACAAGTTTTACAGAAACCGAAGTCATCGCTGTCGATTAGACCTAACGTCTTTTCGATTTTTTTGATTAGTTTACGTTCACGGTCTCGAGTACGTAATTCTAAAGCAAACTCTTCTTCTTGAGAGGCACGATCAACAGGATCTGGGAAGTTTGCGGCTTCATCCTGCATATGGTTTTTAGTACGATCGACTTCTTCACGTAATTGATTGCGCCACGCTTCTAGAATTTTACGAAAATGAACCAGTTGGTCATCACTCATATATTCTTCATTCGGGCTTTCTTGATACGGCTCAACGCCTGCTGAGGCTAGCAATCCCAATGATTTTTTTTCTGCCATGCGTTGTTATTCTCCTAAATTCAACTGGTTAGCGCACATTTTTATTATTTTCCGTATAAGCAACCAGTGCCTAATGCAAAAACGGCGGCTACATATAGCAAAATTACCAGCGTTTGACAACAAAAAGCGACGATTAATATTATTGTCGCTTACAAACTAGGCTTGAATTGGACTAGAGTGAGTGACAAATGTTTGATGCGCGTCTATATGGGTATGAAGTACCAAAATTTCTACCCCTTTTTGCATTGCTTCATCAAATAAGTTTCCATAAACAGGATCAATGTCTCGTGCAATCGTGACTTTTTTGATGCCAGCATGTTGAACTAAATAGATTAAAACAGCACGATGACCTAACTCTGCAACTTGCATTAATTCCCGTAAATGTTTTTGTCCGCGAAGGGTTTTTGCATCTGGAAAGGCACCTAGTCCACTTTTTTCGTCGAGTAACAAAGTGGTGGATTTTATTTCTATATAACAAGCGGTCTTATTATTACTGGTTAACAGCAAATCGATACGACTATTTTCAGTTCCATACTTTACTTCTGTCTGGAGGTTGTCATAACCCATTAGTTCGGGTACTTTTTGTTGCTCGATGGCTTCTTTAACAATATGGTTAGCAATGTGGGTATTCACACCTATAAAATGACCAAACTCATTAACCGTTTTTTCAAGCGAATATTGATATTTACGTTTTGGGTTGTCGCTGGTGCTGTAATAGCCAATAAAGCCAGCATTTGCGCATCCTGTCATTGCCCCAGTATTTGCGCAGTATATGGTACCGTCTTGTTTTTCATCAGCAAAAACAACATCCACTAAAAACCTTTTATAGCGCTTAATGATTGTTGCTTGTTTTAGGGTGTCATGTTTCATATTAAATTGTCGTGTATATGCATTTGGGTTTTTAAGAATGTGCAGCTTTAGGAAAAGGCAAAATATGAATCACGCCAGCCACCATCAATCCAGCAATCACACCATAAGCCCCATCTAATAAAATCGATACTAAGGTATTTAACCAACCTATTACGCCCAAATTCGAATCAAGAAAGCCTAATACGATCGCTGAAATATGGTGCACAAACTCGATATTATGCGTCAACATGCCGCCGCCCACTAAAAACATCGCCACTAAACCAATTACTGAAAGACTTTGCATTAATCGAGGAGCAAAAATGAGCAATCCGCCACCAACTGTTCCTTTAAAGCGCGTAAATAGGCTTGGAGTCGGGCTTTGTGATTGACCAAGTTGCCATCTGAGTCCAACGTCGTCTAAACGAACGATTAAGGCAACAAGACCATAAACACCAACCGTCATCGCGACAGCGACAATACAAAGGGCAATTATCTGGTTGGTAATGGGTGCATCGGCAAAACTACCAAGCGCAATGATGATAATTTCAGCAGACAAAACAAAATCCGTTCTAATCGCCCCTTTAATTTTACCTTTTTCAAACTCCATTAAAGCTTCAGGAGATTGTTTAACGGCATTTAATAACTCTTCATGTTTTTGCTCTTTTTTACTCTTGCTCTGAGCATTTTCATTGCTGTTATTAGCAAGCTCAGCAACCGCTGCGCGTTTTTCAGAGACCATTTCAATTATTTTTTCGTCTCCTTCAAAACATAAAAACAATCCACCTAAAATTAACAATGGCACAATCAGCCAAGGCAAAAACGCACTGATTAATAATGCGGAGGGCACCAATATAAATTTGTTAAGAAAACTTCCCTTAGCGACGGCCCAAACAACGGGCAGTTCGCGGCTTGCTCGAACACCACTAACTTGTTCTGCATTTACAGCTAAGTCGTCGCCTAATACACCGGCCGTTTTTTTAGCAGCAACCTTTGTCATAGCTGCAACATCATCAAGCAATAAAGCGATGTCATCAAAAAGGGCAAAAAAGCTAGCTGAAGGCATAGGGTATTCTCCGGAAAATAGTATTGGGTTAATTTTCTATTGAAGCACGAATTGAGTATAAATAAACAGTTGTTTAAAAAGAATTTACCCCCATTTATACCTGACGAAACGGAATTAATTCTCTATGATGATTAACATCAATGATTAACACCGATGATTAAATTCCAAATTTACAAGTTAACAGGACAGGCATTTATGACAACCAAACTAACGATTCAATTATCTCGCGAGCCAGCAGCGGCTGCATGGGGCGAAGACAACAATTTAAGCGTTTCTGAAAACGGCTTTACTATTCACCTTGATCAATTATCTCTTAGAGACTCATTGCCTGTTATCCAAACATTGGCGCGCAAAATTCAAGGCATGGGCGTAAATGAAGTCATAGTAAAAGGCGATTGGGATATCGAACAACAATGGTCATTTTATCAAGGCTTAGTGACAGCAAAAGGCGGTCAAGATGTTGAATGGTTAGAGGCGGACACTGATGAACTAAACGCTCGCCAAATCGCTTTTGATTGGACGCGTGAGATGACTAACCTTCCGCCAGCTGATTTGTATCCAGAAGCCTTAGCTGAGAATGCGATTGCCTTTTTGAAAGAAATTGCAGAAGACGATATCGCCTTTTCGATGATTGTGGGTGATGAATTATTAGAAGAAGGTTGGATAGGCATCCACTCTGTTGGACGTGCCAGTGAACATAAACCTGTTTTATTAAGCCTAGATTACAACCCAACGGGTGACAGCGACGCACCAATAGAATATGCATTAGTGGGCAAAGGCATTACTTTTGACAGTGGTGGTTATTCTATTAAGTCATCTGAAGGCATGTTAACGATGAAATGTGACATGGGCGGTGCAGCAACAGTGACGGGTGCATTAGGATTAGCTATTATGCGAGGCCTTAATAAACGTGTTCGCTTAATATTATGTTGTGCGGAAAATATGATCGCAGGTAATGCTTATCGACTAGGCGATGTGATCACTTATAAAAACGGTACAAGCGTTGAAATAGTAAATACCGATGCGGAAGGTCGTTTAGTATTAGCTGACGGTTTATTACACGCAACTGAATTAGGTGCTAAAAATATTATTGATGCTGCGACATTAACTGGCGCCGCAATGATGGCTGTTGGTAGTGATTACAATGCGATGTTTGGATTAGACGATGCAATGGTTGCTCGTGGTTTGTCGGCCGCTGAACAAGAGTTTGAGGGTGCATGGCGATTACCACTTGCTAAATTTCACAGAAATAATTGTCCATCAGCCTACGCGGATACTGCAAACAGTCGACCACAAAAAGGTGGTGGCATGGGCGGTGCGTCAAACGCTGCAGGCTTTTTATCGCGCTTTGTGAATGAAGACGGTACAGGTTGGTTACATATGGATTTAGCTGGTGCGTTTAACAACAATGCGACGGGTAAATACTCTGCAGGTGCGACGGCGATGGGTGTGAGAACCATTGCGAACTTATTAGCTGACTAAACTGACGCCAAACTGACCAACTAGATCCGTTGTTATTTTTATAAGCAGTTGATTAATAGTGGTTAAGTAATTGTGCGGCTAGATAGATAAAAGCCAGCTTAAGCTGGCTTCGTAAATTATATAGAAAGGCGACGATGCTATTGCAGTTAACTCGCCTTTTTTGCTAAACGGGCTTCATGTAATAAAGGCTCCGTATATCCATTTGGCTGTTCATTGCCTTTTAATACCAAGTTAAGCGCGGCGTTAAATGCAATAGACCGATCAAAATCAGGCCCCATCGGTTCATAATCTGTTTCATCTTTGTTTTGTTGGTCTACTACTGCTGCCATTTTTTTCATCACAACGATAATACGTTCTTTACTGCAAATGCCATGTACTAACCAATTAGCCATGTGTTGGCTTGAGATACGACAAGTTGCCCGATCTTCCATTAATCCAACATTATTTATATCCGCTACTTTTGAACAACCGATGCCATTGTTAACCCATTTTACAACGTAGCCCAAAATTCCCTGTGCATTGTTGTCTAGCTCGTGATTTATTTGCCCAGGCGTTAGAGGTTCGTTTTTGTCTAAAAGAGGGATTTGTAGTATTTCAGAGCGAAGCTGCTGCTCTGTTTCAGACCAATTGGTTAACTCTAGCAGTTGTTGCCTTTGCGTTTCAGCAACGTCTACATCATGATAGTGCATCGCATGCAAAGTTGCAGCGGTAGGTGACGGAACCCACGCGGTATTCGCGCCTGACTGAGGATGAGCAATCTTGGCTTTCATCATATTCGCCATCTGATCGGGAATTGGCCACATGCCTTTGCCTATTTGGGCATGATTGTGGAAGCCAGATAATAACCCACTATTAACATTTGATGTTTCATAAGATGAAAGCCAGGTCATCGCTTTTAAATCTGCTTTAGGTTTAAATGGACCTGCCAACATACTGGTGTGAAGTTCGTCGCCGGTACGATCTAAAAAGCCAGTGTTAATGAATACCACTCTGTTTTTAGCGGCTTTAATACAGGCGCGTAAATTAACTGACGTTCGACGCTCTTCATCCATAATGCCGACCTTTAAAGTATGTCTTGGTAACTTTATGAGATCCTCAATGGAGTCAAACAGGTCATTACAGTATGAAACTTCTTCAGGGCCGTGCATTTTAGGCTTCACAATGTAAATAGAGCCTTTTTTAGAATTGATGACTGTATTTTTTACCGATTTATTGTCAGCCTGATTAGGCGACAAAGCAGTTTTAAGTACATCAATTTTACCAATAGCAGCGGTAAATATTCCGTCCATGATGCCCTCCGGAATGTCCTGTCCTTCAAACTGAATTGCGGGGTTTGTCATTAGATGACCAACATTACGAACAAACATGACAGCTCTGCCAGATAACTGAGACGTGTTGCCTTGTGTGTCCGTGAACGGTATGTCTTGATTCATGCTTCGCAAGCTTGTCTTACCATTTTTGGTAATAGATTCACTTAAATCGCCTTGCATCAAACCTAACCAATTTTTATAAACAATTACTTTGTCTTCAGCATCAACGGCCGCCACAGAGTCTTCGCAGTCCATGATGGTTGTCAGCGCCGATTCAAGAACAATGTCTTTGATATGTGCGGGGTCCGACTGGCCTATCGGATCGTTCGCATCAATTTTTATAATAATGTGAAGCTGGTGGTGTTTAAATATAAGTCCTGAAGGACACTCAGCCTGGCCTTGGTATCCAACAAACTGTTGTGGATTTAATAACGCAATGGGTGTTCTGTTATTAAGGCTGTGCAATTTATTTAAGTTGTTGACATCATTGGGTTGGTCATCACTCTTATCCGACGTTTGATTATTTTCCGTAGCGACTAAACTCAGTTTTCCCTCAACAACCTTCAATGATGAAATGTCATTCCAACTGCCGGATAAAGGTAGATGTTTATTTAAAAACTCTCGACCATACTGGATGACTTTTGCACCGCGTTTAGCGTTGTAACCATTGTTTTCTAGTTTAGCTGAAACACGACTAGATTCGCCTTCGTTGGTAATGACATCGGTACCATATAACGCGTCGTATAAACTCCCCCATCGTGCATTAACTGCATTTAAGGCATAACGTGCATTCATTACCGGCACAACAAGTTGTGGCCCAGCGAGCAGAGCGATTTCGTCGTCGACATTGGAGCTGGTAATTTCAAATGGTTCGGGAGCCGCTTTAAGGTAGCCAATTTTTGAAAGAAACTCACAGTAATGTTCTTGCTGTGAATGTTCTTTATGATATTCATTAATCTGGTTTTGTAAGGCTACGCGTTGCGCTAATAATTGATTGTTAACCGGCACATACTTTTCTAATAGTGACTGAACTCCAGACCAAAACTCATTTTTTTGTAAACCTATTTGTTTTAAAACACTGTCATTAACAAATTCGAATAAAGACGAATCTATGTCCAACCGTTCAAGTTTTATAACATTGTTATTGCTACAGTTTTTTCTATTTTCTAACGTTTGGTTTGGCATCTGTAAGTGTCCAGTGATTTAATATTTACAAAATCATTCTAATAAACAACCTCTATATATTAATAGGCGCCATTTACTATTTTCGTCATTCACCTGGTGAATGTTAACTAGCGTGCGCCAACTTCCACAATTAAACGACGTAACCAAATATGCCCGGTATCGTGGTGCAACAAAGGAGACCATGCCATTTTTAAGGCAATAGGTGGGATATCAAAAGGCGGTTCCATAATAATAATGTCTTTATTGTCGGCATATAATTCAGCTGCTTTTGTTGGTAATGTTGCAATCAGTTTTTGTTCTTTAGCAAGCCACATTGCCATGTGGTAGTGACGTGTAAATACACTGATGTCTCGTTTTTTACCAAATTTTGCAAGCTCAACATCAACCCAGCCGAGCTTTTGAACCTCTTTAGGATCAATGCCTACACCAACACCAAAGCCTGTTTTACTAACCCACACATGTTTATGACTCAAATAGGCAGCAAGATCTAACTGTCCCGAACAGGGGTGATCAGCGCTGACCATACAAGAAAAGGTATCGTACCAAATTGCTTTTTGGTGAAATGACAATGGCAAATCATCGAACCGGTTGATCGCCATGTCGACTTTGCCCAATTCAACATCATGAAAACTTACATCCGATGGCGTCACAATATCGAGCGTTACACCGGGCGCTTTGTTTCGCAATTCACCAATGACTTTAGCGAGTAACGTGGTTTCCGCATAGTCACTTGCCATGATCCTAAACGTTCGATTGGAGTTTAATGGAGAGAAATTCGCTTCAGGCTGAATGCTCGCTTCCAGTTTTGAAAGGGCATCTCGAACTACTGGCTGTAATTCTAGTGCTCGCGCTGTGGGTACCATTCCTTCTGAAGTACGCACCAATATTGGATCTGAAAACATTTCACGAAGTCTTTTAAGACCGTTGCTCATTGCCGGTTGAGTAATTGAAAGTTGGTCTGCCGAACGAGTTACATTTTTTTCTCGTAATAATACATCGAGATATACCAATAAATTGAGATCGACCTTACTAATATTCATGTTGTGAATTCCATGTATGCAAATAATCAATTTTATGAATCTTACGGAACTAGCATAGAGTTGTCAGCAGAAATTTTAGACAGCTATCAGATTGATATGAATCAAAGCTAACTAAATCAGATCTAACTAAATCAGAACCGAAACTAATACTTATCCAATATATTAAAAGGGAATCGCTATGACAGCCTATGCAAATGAAATCGAACTACTTACAGACATTAAAGCACGTTATGGTAAAAGTTGGGCGGCAATAGACCCAGAGTACGCAGCGCGTATGAAAACGCAAAATCGATTTAAAACGGGGCTCGAAATCGCCAAATATACGGCTGCAATTATGCGTCAAGACATGGATGACTACGATCGTGACGCTACTCTATACACACAGTCTCTGGGCTGTTGGCATGGATTTATTGGCCAGCAAAAAATGATTTCTATTAAAAAACACTTTAATAATACTGACAAAAAATATCTTTATTTGTCTGGTTGGATGGTAGCAGCTCTTCGTTCTGAGTTTGGCCCTTTGCCAGATCAGTCAATGCATGAAAAAACCTCAGTGGCTTCGCTAATTAAAGAATTGTACACATTTTTACGTCAAGCGGATGCGCGTGAACTCGGTGGTCTGTTTAGACAATTAGATAATGCCAGACAAACGGGAGATGAAATATTAGCGCAAAAGCTTCTAAAAGAAATTGATCAGTATCAAACTCACGTCGTCCCTATTATTGCTGATATAGATGCGGGTTTTGGTAATGCTGAAGCCACTTACTTAATGGCCAAACAAATGATTGAAGCTGGCGCTTGTTGTATTCAAATTGAAAACCAAGTTTCAGATGAAAAACAATGTGGCCACCAAGACGGCAAGGTAACGGTGCCTCACGAAGACTTTTTAGCCAAAATTAGAGCCGTTCGTTATGCCTTTTTAGAGCTAGGCATTGATGATGGTGTTATTGTTGCTCGAACTGATTCATTGGGTGCAGGTTTAACAAAACAAATTG
Organism: uncultured Psychrosphaera sp.; assembly: GCA_963925625.1. Taxonomy (GTDB): domain Bacteria; phylum Pseudomonadota; class Gammaproteobacteria; order Enterobacterales; family Alteromonadaceae; genus Psychrosphaera. The sequence continues at coordinate 5,601 of CAWUUQ010000150.1, read as the reverse complement.
CCGTAACCCACGAACCAGGCGACTTAGGTGATCAGTACAATAGTTTTCTTGATTGTGAAGAGGTTAATCCTGCGGATCTGAATAATGGCGATGTATTGCTTAATCGCGATGGTAAGTTGTTAAGACCTAAACGTTTAGCCTCTAATCTATTTCAATTTAAACCAGGAACCGGCGAAGCGCGATGTGTATTAGATAGCATTACTTCGCTACAAAACGGCGCAGACTTGCTATGGATTGAAACAGAAAAGCCGCATATTGGCCAAATAGCGGGAATGGTAAATAAAATCCGTGAAGTTATTCCAAATGCAAAACTCGTATACAACAATAGCCCAAGTTTTAATTGGACATTAAACTTCCGCCAGCAAGTTTATGATGCTTGGTTAGAAGCAGGAAAAGACATAACAGGTTATGAACGTGAAGAGCTAATGAGCGCCGTTTATGACCAAACGGAATTAGGGAAAGAAGCAGATGATCGAATTCGCACATTCCAAGTGGACTCAGCTCAGCAAGCAGGTATTTTCCATCACTTAATTACTTTGCCTACGTATCATACTGCAGCGTTATCAACGGATAACTTAGCAAAAGAATATTACGGTGATGCGGGAATGTTAGGTTATGTTGAGAATGTTCAACGCCAAGAAATTCGCCAAAAAATAGCCTGTGTAAAACATCAAAACATGGCAGGTTCGGATATGGGTGATGACCATAAGGAGTATTTTGCAGGTGAAGCTGCATTAAAAGCAGGTGGCAAAGACAATACGATGAACCAGTTTGGTTAATCGATTACACTACCTTTGAAGTCGTTGTGTATTGACTTAGTCTTACTCAAAACGCACCTTAAACTTACTTTAAGCAAGATGTTAATTGCCTATTTCTTCTGCTAAGGAGAAGGGGATTAACATTTTGTTTCTATTCAAGAACAAGAAAAATCGACATCCCTAAAGTAAATGGGTATCTTTGCTAGTTAATTAAGATTAATCCTATTCTTTTGGAACAAACCGAATGGAAAAAACCAATCCGGTAACTGTTGATTTTGCCTTACGTGAAACCACTAAAATCGCAGTCCTCGATATTGGCTCTAATAGTTTTCACTTTGTTGTAGGCGAAGTTAGAGCGGACGGTGTAAAAACTTTATACCGATTAAAACAGAAAGTAAGACTCGCGGAAGGTCTGTCGGCCGATAATGTATTGTCTGATTCAGCAATAAGCCGTGGTTTATTGGCGCTTAAAAACATCAAATCTAAAATCGAACTTTATGAACCTGATGTTACAAAAATTGTTGCCACCTATGCATTAAGAAATGCCTCAAATATTAAAGAATTTTTAATACCTGCAAAAGACGTTTTAGCAACGCCTATTGATATTATATCGGGCGAAGAAGAAGCAGAATATATATTTAAAGCGGTTGCGTGTGTAAAAAGACTCGTTAAAACAGCGCTTGTTATTGATATTGGCGGTGGTAGCACAGAATTTATTGTTGGAACCGGAGCAGACTCACATGTTAAACACAGTATTAATATGGGGTGTGTGAGTTATACCCAGCAGTTTTTTAGTACAGGTGAATTTACCGAGCAACGTTTTGAATCGGCCATAAACTCTGCTGTAAACAATCTAAATATCGTTAAAACGAATTATTTACAGCATGGCTGGGACATGTGCATTGGTACATCGGGTTCAGTGGAAAGCATGGTGAGCGTTATTGCAAACCAACGAAATGTAAATTTGTACGATCAAGCCATTACCTTAGATGACTTATTGGCACTAAAAGAACACTGTATTGATAAAGCAGTAGTGTCTGACCTAGAGCTAGGTCCAGAAAATGAAGATAGAAAACAAGTGTTTGCAGCAGGCTTATCCATCATGATTGCGGCGTTTCAAACGTTGGAAATCAAACAATTAAAAGTCGTGTCAGTGGCGCTGCGAGAAGGCGTAATGTATGACATTGCCAATCGATGCAATATTTGACCAGCTAAACCATTCACTGCTAACTCAACCTCGTTTAATTCTGCAAGCTGCGCCTGGAGCGGGTAAATCAACACGATTACCTTTGTTATTATTAGCTTCAGGTGGCAATGCAAAAGGCCCTTTTTCGACAGAAAACCAGATTGTTATATTAGAGCCTAGACGGGTAGCAGCAAGACAAATCGCGACGTATTTAGCAAGTCAGTTAAATGAAAAGGTTGGCGACACGGTCGGTTTGGTGATGCGTGGCGAAAATAAATTCAGTAATAAAACCAAGCTAAACGTCATTACAGATGGCGTGCTTGTTAAATGGTTACAAAATGATCCTGAATTAACCAATATTGGATTAGTCATTTTTGATGAATTCCATGAACGTGCAATACAGTCAGATCTCGCATTAGCCTTAACATTAGATAGCCAAGCCTTAAATGAGTCACTATCTGTTTTGATCATGTCCGCAACGATTGATACTGAGTTGCTTTCAGAAAAACTTAATGCGCCAGTAATATCGGCCGCCGGCCGTCAATTTCCGGTTGATATAAAGTATGTAAAAAGCGAGTTAATTCCAACCGTTCAAGACATCATTCAAGCGATTCAATGTGCGTTACGTGAAAGTGATAGTTCGATACTGGTATTTCTAAGTGGGGTGGCGGAAATCAAACGTGTTGCAGCGCAATTGTCATCGTTTTTGTCTGCGCAGCACTCATCTTCATCATCAACGCAATCTTCCTATGTTGATAATAACGTCGGTATTTACCCATTGTATGGTGGATTACCAATAGAACAGCAAGTTAAAGCGATTAAGCCGCTTGGGCAAAACTCAGACATTAAACGAAAGGTCGTTCTTTCAACCAATATTGCTCAAACGAGTTTAACTATTGAAGATGTTGATGTAGTGGTTGATGCTGGCCAAGAAAAAATAAACGTATATCAAGCCAAGCTCAATACCGATATGTTATTAACGCAAGGTATTTCCAAAGCGGCTGCGGTGCAAAGGGCTGGACGTGCAGGGCGGTTAAGACCAGGAAAGTGTTATCGACTAGGCGATATTGAACATTGGAATCGCAGACCCGCATTTGATGTTGCTGAAATTGAACGCAGTGACTTATCACAACTGTTATTAGAGGTGGATGCATGGGGAGCAGATTTCAATGACTTATTCTGGGCTAGCAAACCAGATAAAAACTTATTTGCGGTATCGCGAGCAAGACTAAAAGCTTTGGGCTATAGCGATTCGCCTGCATTAGTAAAACGTTATCAACAAATGGGTGCCGATCCCCGCATGACCCGGATGCTTGATTTTGCAGCCGTTAATGAACCAAAGTTGATAGATACCGCAGCTTGGTTAGCAGCTTGGATTGAGATGGGACTTAATGACAACAGCATCAATGTTCCAACTAGGCTCAATGATTTACAACACTCTTTTTCCACTTCATCGAGAAGAAACCCGAGTCTGCAATTGGAGCAAAGGTTTAATAAATATTTGGGACTGTTAAAAGTTGAATCATCTGCAGCATCTCATCAAGCTTCACCTCACAACACCACAGCTAAGTACACTGCCTCTTTTCAAATTGAGCCGGATTATATTGGATTATTATTGGCCGTTGCTTTTCCTGACCGTATTGCTAAAAACAAGCAAAAACGTTGGAAAATGAGTAATGGTGGTGCCGTCGAGTTTCATCAAAATACCGAGCAATTAAGTCATAGCGAACTCATTGTTGTTATCGATTTTAACGCCAGTAAATATGGTCATTATATTCAGCATTATGCAGAAGTAGAGTTAACTGACCTTGAAGAGTATTTGCCGGAACTTCTTATTACTAAAAATGTGGTGACTTGGTCTGACACCAAAAAAGCGCCGATAGCCCAAAAACAAACTCAAATTGATCAACTCGTGTTGTCATCAAATGTGGTTAAAATAGAACTCTCCGATCAAGACTGGCAAGACTTGTGGCTTGATTATGTCGAAAAGCATGGATTAGAAAGTTTTGGCAAAAACCAACTTATTATTCATACTTGGTTAGCCAAAATGGATTTTGTTTATCGAAATACGAGTAAAGGTTCATGGCCATTAATAACGGCTTCTGACTTGCTAACGAACACAACGGAGTGGTTAGCCCCGCACTTAAGCCAGATAAGGAATGTAGCACAGTTACAAAAACTGGACTTGTTAACGCTACTCAATAATTTATTAGAGTGGCCACAGCAACAACAGTTAAAAAAATGGTGTCCATCACACTATGAAACACCGGCAAAAACTAAAGTTAGAATAGAATATTTAACTCAAAACGGATTGTCTGCGCCTACGCCAAAAATTTCGGTAAGGCTTCAAGAAATGTTTGGGGAGCCTAAGTCGCCAACCATATGCAATGACCAGCAGCCTTTATTGATTGAACTGCTATCACCGGCACAACGGCCATTACAAGTAACTCAAGACTTAGCGCATTTTTGGAAAAACGCGTATGTTGACGTAAAAAAAGAAATGAAGGGTCGATACCCCAAACATAGATGGCCGGATTCACCTGAAGATGAAAAAGCAGGTCATTCCTTAAAGCGAAAACATGAGCAATAACATTAGCAATAAGAACACGCTTTATTTCGGCGCTTGATAAAGGTAAGGTTAACGCCTGAAATTTGATTTTAAATCCATGAGAATAATAATAAAAACATGAGTCAAGCAGTTGATCCTAATCAGGTTTTACATCAGGGCGCTTATCGAGTCTTAAAGGTGATTATATTTATCACCATTTGTTTAGCATTTTATATGCTGTATTTAGATGCTTGGGTTCAAAAGCGCATGACAGGCCAAAAGTGGGATACGCCGGTTCAGGTGTTTGCTCGGCCACTTTCACTGTATTCGCACAAATTCTTACCAAAACAAGAACTCATTGATGAATTACACCTCTTAAATTACAAACAAGTAACATCAACACCAGACACTCCTGGCGAGTTTGTGGTTAATCGTTCATTTGTAGAAGTCTATCGTCGTAGTTTTATTGGTTATGAAGGGTTGGTAAACCCATTACGACTTAGGGTTGGGTTTGAAAATAACCGTATTGCGGCACTAGAAACTTACAAAATTGACGACTCAACCTCAACATCCACAGAGGTGCTTGCTCCAAGTGCGGCAAGCTGGCAATTAACGCCAATGGTTTTATTAGAGCCTATGCTGATTTCACGGCAAGCTACCGATAGTAACGAAGATAGGGAAATACTTGATATTTCAACGATTCCTGAATGGATGGTTGATGCTTTGTTAGTGGTAGAAGACAAAAATTTTTATCACCACCATGGTGTTGCTCCGTTAGCTATTGTGCGTGCTTTGTTTGCCAATATATCCGCTGGTCGAAAGGTTCAAGGTGGTAGCACGATTACGCAGCAATTGGCTAAAAACTTATTATTAAATGACAACCGAAAGTCATATATACGTAAGGTCAAAGAGGCTTTAATTGCTTTAATTCTTGATTATCGCTTCAGCAAAGATGCTATTTTAGAAGCTTATTTTAATGAGATATATCTAGGTCAAAACGGTAGTCGAGGCGTACATGGCTTTTCATTAGCAAGTAAGTTTTATTTTAATCAACGACTGGCAGACCTTGCGCCACATGAATTTGCATTGCTGGTGGCTATTGTAAAAGG
>CAWUUQ010000149.1:0-8707 GCA_963925625.1 uncultured Psychrosphaera sp. | reverse complement strand
CAAATTTTGTCGATTTCATCAATGAAAACAATGCCGTTTTGTTCTACAGCTTCAATGGCCATTTCTTTTAAATCATCGTTATTGATAAGCTTACTTGCTTCTTCATCTACGATCATTTTGAACGCGGCCGCTACTTTTAGTTTGCGTGTTTTAGGTTTATCACCTGACAGGTTTTGGAACATGCCTTGTAGTTGAGAAGTCATTTCTTCCATGCCTGGAGGAGCCATGATTTCAACGCCAATTTCTTTCTGTGCAATATCGATTTCAATTTCTTTATCGTCTAAGTCACCTTGTCGGAAGCGCTTACGCAATACTTGGCGTGCAGAGCTTTCAGGCTGGTCGTTATCAACAACTTGGCCATATGTGTCACGAGCAGGTGGTACAAGCGCATCTAAGATACGTTCTTCAGCGGCTTCTTCTGCTTTATGTTGATTTTTCTTTACGGCTGTTTCACGAGTAAGCTTTACAGAAATTTCCGTCAGGTCACGAATAATAGATTCAACTTCTTTACCAACATAACCCACTTCTGTGAACTTAGTTGCTTCTACTTTTATAAACGGTGCATTGGCCAGTTTAGCCAATCGGCGCGCGATCTCCGTTTTACCAACACCGGTAGGGCCAATCATTAGTATGTTTTTAGGCGTTACTTCAGCTCGTAATGTTGGTTCAAGTTGCATACGACGCCAGCGGTTTCTCAGTGCTATTGCAACGGCACGCTTGGCATTGTCTTGACCGATTATATGTTGGTTCAACTCGTGAACAATTTCTCTTGGGGTCATAGCGGACATTTAATACCCTTAATTCCTATAATTCTTCGATGGTTAAATTGGTATTGGTATAAACACAGATTGAACCGGCAATATTAAGACTTTTCTCTACGATGTCTTTGGCACCCAATTCTGTATTTTCAATTAATGCGGTCGCTGCTGCTTGGGCAAAAGGGCCGCCCGAGCCAATAGCGATTAAGTCGTGTTCTGGTTGAATAACGTCGCCATTACCAGAAATGATTAATGACGCGGTTTCATCCGCTACCGCTAACAGTGCTTCTAATTTTCTCAGCATTTTGTCGGTACGCCAGTCTTTAGCTAACTCTACTGCAGCTTTAGTTAAATGGCCTTGATGCATTTCAAGTTTGGCTTCAAACTTTTCAAATAAGGTGAATGCATCGGCTGTGCTGCCAGCAAAGCCGGCTAAAACTTTGTTTTTGTATAATCGACGAACCTTCACAGCATTACCTTTCATTACGGTATTGCCTAAAGACACTTGTCCGTCACCACCAAGTACGACTTGGTCTCCGCGTCGTACAGATACGATTGTGGTCATGATCTATCCACTCCAAATTATAGATAAGTCTAGCTTATGTAAGGGTGTTTATAAGGAATTCAAGAGGGCACTTTAGAGTGAACCCTTAACAATAAATTGAATGGTCTAACGCCATAACCAGATCTGGCAACCTGTGATGTCATTTCGCTTTAAAATATGACGTGTTTTTTCAGCGTCACGTTTGCGCTCAAATGGGCCAAGCACCACTTTATACCAAATGCCACTGGTACCTTGAGCTGACTTAACGTCGGATTCAAAACCGGCAAAAGCAATTTGGGCTTTCATGCGTTCTGCATCTGCTTCATTTCTGAAACTCGCACATTGCATTTTAAATGGCCCTTTGTCTTCTAGTTCAACGGACTCTACTGGAACGTCTTTGTTTTCTAGTTCTTCTATAAATGACCACTCTTCATCTTCAGGAGGTGGTGGTAGCGCTTTTTTAGGCTTGGTTGCTTTTTTGATGACTTTTGGAGTTGATGTAAAATCATCAGAGTCGCTCTGTATAAACATTAAACCACCAACAAATCCGGCGATAAGGATGGCGACAACGGCAAGTTTAACAAGTGGAAATGGCTTTTTAGCGGGTGCTTCATACTGTTGTTTTTTAGCGCGTTTATTCTGACTTACATAATCTTTATTTTTCATTGGGCAAAGAGCCTTAATACATTTATGAATGGGTTAACTTAAATCAATAGGATCGACGTCTACGGTCCAGCGAATTCTATTATCCTTTTGGATGCTATCCAAGTTTTCTAGGAGCCAATTGACCAATTTATGTAAATATGGGCGCGATTGACTCTGAATAATCAGTAGATGACGGAATTTACCGGCTTTTTTTGTCATCGGTGCGGGTGTTGGCCCTAACATTAACAAGCCTTCATAATCACTCAAGTACTTCGATAAATCAAATAACCATTGTTGGCCTAACTCTGAAAATGTTGATTCAGCCCTAAGTACGACTTGATGTGAGTAGGGTGGCAAGTTAAGCATCTTACGTTCAGATAAGGCAAATTTAGCGAAATCTTTGTACTCATTGTTAACTAAGTCTTGAATAACCGGGTGTTCTGGGAATTTAGTCTGCAACCAAACTTGGCCTTTTACTGAGCCTCGTCCAGCGCGTCCTGAAACTTGAACCACTAATTGCGATAGTTTTTCTGCCGCTCTGAAGTCACTACTAAACAAAGCGCCATCAACATCAACAATGCCTACTAGGCTGACATTCGGGAAATGATGTCCTTTAGCAACCATTTGTGTACCAACGACAATCATTGGCTTACCGCTATTGATTTGATTCAGTTTATTATCAAATTCACCTTTTTTACTGGTGCTGTCTCTATCCAATCTTATGACATCAATTTCTGGAAATAGTTCAGCAAGACTATGTTCAATTTGTTCGGTACCAACTCCAACAGGCACCATGCGTGTAGAACCACACCCTAAACATTGATGTAATGTTGGGTGTTGAAAGCCACAATGATGGCAGATAAGGAGGTTGCTACCTCTGTGATAGGTAGTAAAACTGCTGCAACGACTGCACTCCGTAAGCCAATGACATTCTTCACACATTAAAACGGGTGCAAAACCACGACGATTAATAAACAACATGACCTGCCGGTTTAGTGACAACTGAGTTCTCATTTCATCAATAAGAGGTTGGCCTAAGGATGCATTTACTTGGCAGCGATTAAGATCGAGCAAATGGGTGGTTGGCAATTGGCTATTGCCAGCACGTCTTGTTAGTTGTAAATAGCTAAATTTTTCTTGTTCTACATTATATAGCGTTTCTAAGCTTGGAGTTGCAGACCCTAATACGACGGGAATATTCAGTTGCTTAGCACGATACAATGCTAGGCTGCGGCAATGATACTTAAATCCATCTTGTTGTTTAAACGACGCATCGTGTTCTTCATCAATGATGATCATGCCAAGGTTTTTGAAGGGTAAAAATATGCCGGAGCGAGTCGCTATCACAACACGTGCTTCGCCCGAACGACATTGTTGCCAAGTATCAAAGCGTTGTTTATCAGTCATACCCGAGTGCCATAAGGCAATAGTTACGTTAAAGCGTTGTTTAAAACGAGAGATTGTCTGTGGTGTCAAACCTATTTCTGGAACACATACCAAGACTTGTTTTTGTTGTAACAATCGGGTCGCTATGGATTGTAAATAGACTTCTGTCTTCCCGCTACCAGTCACTCCGTCAATAAGGAAACAGCGATGGTGGTCCATGGCGTCAATGGACGCGACGGCAATGGCTTGCTCATTATTAAGTTGTAGGCCTTCGTTGATTTGCTCTTGGTTGATACTTGGTATAGAAACATTTGTTATAGGATCATTGGCTCTAGAAGCACTGTTAATACTAGCCTTGTTTTTACCAAGACTGTTTTCCCAGGAAGCCCATTTGTTATCCACAAACTTTTTGATTGTTGTGCTTGGAACCCCTAATTCAGTTAATTGAATTCTAGAGTAGGGCATTTCCGATATTAGAGCGTAAAGCTTATGCAGTTGTTTAGCGTTTTTTGATAATTCAGTTTTTTCAGGTAATTGGTCAGTTGAAGCCAATACCTTAGGTAATAATTCGTCGATGGTTTTTGTGGAACGCAAGGCGCCAGGCATAGCCATAGAAAAAACGTCGCCAATGGGATGCTGGTAATATTGTGCGGCCCAATTTAGTAAGTCTAACAACGAGTCGTCAAAAGTCGGCTCAATATCTAATACTTGTTTTGCTGCTTTTAATTTTGAGACGTTTTGGTCGGTCTTTTCATCGACTGAAATGATGACGCCAATAAGAGTTTGACGTCCAAATGGAACTATTACTCGTTGGCCAGGTCTAACGCTTTGTTGTTGCTCTCTATTATCTAGTTGCTGTTCTCTATTATCTAACTGAACAGGCAATAAGTAATCGAATAACCGTCTTAATGGCACCGGCAACGCGACATGTAGAATTGTGTTTGAAAATAGCGTCATGTATATAGCAGGCCTTTGCTTCTATTGACAACAAGTGAACAATCACTTACCTTGGCAATGTTTAAGTTAGAGGTCTCATTTAAATATTTGAGCAACTCTTTCAGAGTAAAGTAAGGTTAAAATGCGTCTTTTTTATAGTAAATCTTTTTGTATTATTCTTCTATTGAGTGGGGTGAGTTTCTTCTCAATATACAGTCACGCCCAAGAAGCAAGAATATATTCTACAGAAGGATACTGCATTCTCGCGTTTGAGCAAGTAGAGAGTGAATATCTTAAAAACTATGAAAAAAAACTTGGTTTTCGCCCCAAAAATAAACTTTGTAATCGTGTAAATAGACTCGTTTCAGAGTTCCAACCCGCCAATTGGAATTATCAGTTTGGTCAGCCTTATCCGGGTAGTAGTATTTACTTAACGCCTGAGCAAGTCGCCGTGATCGACAAAACAAAATCTCTGCTAAGACAAGCAAGAAGATAAGCCTTAATTTAAAACTCAGCCTGAGTAGAAAAAATACGGTACGATAAGCAGGTTTAGTAATAATTATCGCTTGATCTTTATTCGATACTCATTATAATTCGCGCCCTTAATTTAAAATAATCTCGTATGGTATTCGGCAGTTATTTTTATAAATGACCGGATGGCGATACGGCCCAATGAGGTAATCCCATGCAAAAAGATATCCACCCTAAGTACGAAGAGATTAATGTTACTTGTTCATGTGGCAACAAGTTCGTAACTCGTTCTACAGTATGTAAAGATTTACACTTAGACGTTTGTTCTGCGTGTCACCCGTTCTACACAGGTCAGCAACGTAATGTTGATACTGGTGGTCGTGTTGATCGCTTCAAGAAACGTTTCAGCATGTTGGGCAAAAAATAATTTTTGCTTATCATTAGAAAAAAGCACCTTAGGGTGCTTTTTTTGTGCCTGCAGAACATCATTGGTTCATTCACTGCGAGTATCCTTCTTGCGTGTATATGTAACTATCTTACAAAAATCTCATTTATTCCTGTGTTACCGGAAAATCGATTCATCTGTAACTATTCTTACTTAAGATAAAAAAGAAGCTAAATTACTTAAATATCATTTAATATCGTCTAACTACGAAGTTGTTAGAAAAGCGCTATAAAAGTCTAAAAAAGTAATAAAATAACCAAGTGGTATGAGTTCTCGAAATCCTAGAACTTATGGTGTTTTACAACGGTTTAATCCAGTAAAGTAGCGCGGTCTATTCACCTTTCTGGAAGTATTTAATGACTGATTTTAAGCAACGTGCACTCGATTATCATAGCCAACCTTCTCCCGGTAAAATTAGTATTGCGTTAACTACGGCTGCAGAAACAGCTGACGACTTATCATTGGCTTATAGTCCTGGTGTTGCAGAACCAGTTAGAGAGATTGCAGCAGATCCTGAAAATGCCTACAAGTACACAGCAAAAGGCAACACGGTAGCAGTAATTAGCAACGGAACAGCAATTTTAGGACTAGGAAACCTTGGCCCATTGGCGTCAAAGCCTGTTATGGAAGGAAAAGCATTGCTCTTTAAACGTTTTGCCAACATAGATTCGTTTGATATTGAAGTGACACATCGCACTCCTGAAGAGTTTATTAACACGGTCGCTAGCATTGCGGACTCATTTGGTGGTATCAATTTAGAAGACATTAAAGCCCCAGAGTGTTTTGAGATTGAACGAGAGTTAAAACGTCGTTGTAATATTCCAGTCTTTCATGATGATCAACACGGAACGGCAATTGTAACGGCTGCAGGAATGTTAAATGCATTAGAGATTCAAGGTAAGTCTTTGCCAGACTGTACAATAGTATGCCTTGGCGCTGGCGCTGCAGCGGTCGCTTGTATGGAGTTATTAATAAAATGTGGCGCACAACGTGAACGCATTTATATGTTAGACAGAAAGGGTGTTATTCATACACGTCGCGATGACTTAAACGAATATAAAGCCTTATTTGCCAATAATACGGACAAAAGAACATTAGAAGAAGCCATCGATGGCGCTGATGTATTTGTTGGCGTTTCAGGGCCTAACTTGTTACCAGCGGAAGCGTTAAAGCTGATGGCTCCAAATCCAGTGGTATTTGCCTGCTCAAATCCTGATCCTGAAATTAAGCCTGAGTTAGCATTAGAAGTACGTAATGACTTAATTATGGCGACAGGGCGTTCTGATTATCCGAATCAAGTGAACAACGTATTGTGTTTCCCGTTTATTTTCCGTGGGGCATTAGATGTGCGTGCTAGTGAAATAAATGATGAAATGAAAATAGCGGCGGTTGAAGCAATACGCAGTCTTGCAAAGGAAGAAGTTCCAGAGGCAGTACTAAAAGCGGCGGGAGTGAAATCATTAACCTTTGGTGCCGAGTACATTATCCCAAAACCAATGGATCCACGATTATTAGAACGAGTAGCAACGGCTGTTTCTCGAGCTGCAGTGGAAAGCGGCGTTGCGCGACTTCCATTTCCTTGTTAGAGACTATAAAAAGCTAAGCCTACTTATCGCCAAGCCTATTTACAGCAAACCGTTACTAAAAACCCCTCATGCGAGGGGTCTTGTATTTTTAACCTTTTATCTCTGGAATTTCTTTACCCATCGACGTCAGGATATCTCTAACTTCTTCTGGAATATGTTCCGGATTGTCCTTTTTAAGATCGTTATCAGCAGGTAAAGGTTGACCAGTAAACGCATGTAAAAACGCTTCGCATAATAATTCACTATTTGTTGCATGACGAAGATTTGCAACTTGTCGACGAGTACGCTCATCTGTTAGTACTTTCAAAACGTTTAGCGGAATTGAAACGGTGACTTTTTTAACTTTGTCCGCTTTTTTTCCATGTTCTGCGTAGGGATGAATGTATTCCCCATTCCACTTGGCCATATTACACCTGTTCTGTATGACTTCTAAATAATGACAATTTCGGCATCAAGCCGAAATATTTGGATAAATTGTATTGGATTAATAAAATTAGTCAATTAATCGATTGCTAAATGGGTAGACGTCTAGGGCTTTTATAACAAAGTAATGCTTTATTTTGATCTACGTAATGCACTAAGCTGTAAACCTAGAAGCCGAGGGGTATTTATGTCAGAAGAAAACAATTCAAAAACGACGGAATCGAACGTTGACGAGAAAACACAGGATGTGAAGAACAAGTCTGTTGCTCCAGATGACTTAAGCATGCACGACATGTGGAATAAACTGCATAAACAAACCAAAGAAATTAATGAGCAATTGATGATGTTGAACAACCATAAGTTGGTACACACTTACAATTCATTGCCTCGCTTTATTTGGTTCAGCCTATTAAAAGGCATTGCTGTTGGTTTAGGCAGTGTTTTAGGTGCAACCGTGGTTTTATCATTTTTAGTCTACGTTTTATCACAAATGGAGTTTATCCCAATTATTGGCGAATGGGTCTCATCAATTATCGAAGTTGTTAAAGGTCCGCCGGGAAATTAAGCTTTTTATAATCCTAAAAAATAGGCATAATGCCGCCCCTAATTTAAAGCCAAGTCGGAGACATTAATGTCTATTGAATCAACCCTACAAGAGCGTAGCAACTCAAGTTGTGAATTATGCGGCAATGCAGCAACGTCTGTTTATGCTGTATTACCTAAATCAGGGGATAACTCAGATGATTGTGTCTACATTTGTGATAAATGTAACGGCGAATTGACGGGTACAGATGACTTAGATGTAACTCATTGGCGTTGTTTAAATGACAGCATGTGGAGTCAAGTTCCTGCTGTACAAGTGTTGGCTTGGCAACAATTAAAGATGTTAACAATGCAGGGCGAAACATGGGCTCAAGACTTGTTAGACATGATGTATTTAGAAGACGTTACAGCTGCATGGGCCGAATCAGGTTTAGCGCATAGAACATCGGGTGGCGACGAACTGCATATTGATTCAAATGGTGACCGTATAAACGCCGGTGACAACGTATATTTGATTAAAGACTTACAAGTTAAAGGTGCAGGTTTTACCGCAAAACAAGGCACTACGGTACGCGGTATTTCATTGACGAATAATCCAGAGCACATTGAAGGCCGAGTCAATGGTCAAAAGATTGTTATTTTAACTAAGTTTGTTAAAAAAGTATGAATGACGCAGGAAATTCCCGTTCAATAACAACGAACCAAACTGATGTTCATGATGACTTAGAACGTGTTGTAAAAAGACACCTTTTACATGTTTTTCAGAAGCCTTTTGCACCGTTTTCTCTCAGTGCCTTTGCTGAACTAGACGCAAAAGTAAAAGCGTATTTAAACGAAGATAAAAGTCGTTCTATTATTTTGGATTCTTGTTGCGGAGTTGGTGAAAGTACAGTGCATTTAGCGGCACAAAATCCAAACGCCTTAGTCATTGGCATTGATAAATCTGAGCACCGCATAGACAAAATTGAAC
>CAWUUQ010000148.1:0-3063 GCA_963925625.1 uncultured Psychrosphaera sp. | reverse complement strand
CTTTGTATTTACATTAATCAATGCAAGCTCGTCAGACAATAATCGCCAACCGGAATAAACAAGCAAAGCCGTTAAAGTACTTTTACCAGAGCCAGGTGGTGCAGGTAATATAATGGTTCGGTCGTTTTTTGTAATAACCGCGGCGTGAATAATCAAATAAGAGTGAGCGTAACTTGAGATGCTCCAATTCATTCCCCATTCTAACATTGGGTACGCATGGTAAAAAGGCATAGGAATAAAAGGAGCGAAGTTATCCATTTTAAAATTTGATTGGCGTCGAAAGACTCTTCTTAGAAGCGAATCTGAGTGTTCAATCGAGACAGGAAAGTCAACAAACGAATTAGGTGACGAAATATTAAAGTCGGAATATAGGCTAATAAACTCATTCCAAATAGGGTGAGAATTCGCTTCAATTGAAAATACAAAAGGTCCAACATCAATCGTAACCGGTCCATCGATTTTAAAAGGGTTTAGTTCTTTAACTTTTTTCAATTATCTAATTCATCTAATAGACTTTTTTCTTTTAGTGATGTTATCGCATTATTAGCTGCAATCAAGGATTCTTGCTCTGAAAGTTCGTATTCCGAAAATAATATAGTTGCTAGCTCCCTTGGATCATTCACTCCTGCACTAAGCAAATCAAAAAAATGAACGGAATCAATTGGGTAAAATATAGTTTCTGAACTGAACGGCAGGTAAAAAAAAGTGCCAGATGCTGGCACTGATTTATATTTAACGGATTTTTTTAATTGCACGACATCCCAGAAGGCATGTCTCCTGCTCCGCAATGCACTAAATTTGTAAGAATTGTTAACGCATCGTTATGCGATATTTCGTTACGAATATAGGCATGGTAAAAGTCGATAACTTGTTCTTGGTTATAAGGGAAATCAGCTGGGCCCACTGTCGGATCCGCATTATAAAAGGCGGTTAACGCAAAACGCTCTACTTGTGTTATTGAGCCATCAGATGGCCATAATGATGGATCTAATACAACTTCTACTGGGTGTCCAATAAAAGAATCTGTAAATACACCAGGTAAGCTACTTTCACTTTCTAAATCTCTTTCTTTATTAGAAGTTGCACTCATAGAACTAACAGACATTGTGTTCAAACTACGATTCTTAGCCTGTCGAGTGACCGCTCCTTTACCATATGGGCGTTTATACTCTTCTAAAGGAAGGCGGTTATTTTTATCCTTGAATTTTCTAGTATAGTAGCCAGGACTATATCCATTTGATTGCACAACTTGATTCATTGAAGCACCAGATTGATGGCCTGAAGACTGTGAAGTCGCCCAAACAGGCATAGCAGCCATCGTCGTAATTACAGGTGCCACTTTTGCAGCAGTGGTAAGGAACTTCCTTCTTGAAGTCGCTGGCTGTTGAGTTTTATTGTCTTGTTGCGAATCCATATTTACAACCTACCTTCAGTAATTTTGTGCATTGCTGCAATTGTATCAACACTGCACGAAAAACAAACTATTAATTTCAATTATGGGCAAATACTTGCAATTTACGTACCCATACTTAAGTTGTTGAAATATAGAGATATTAATAAATCATAAATGCGAACTGTTAAAAAATCCGACACAACTAAATTATCTATTACAGAAACAAATAAGATAGCTAAGTTAAAAGCTTTGTAATAAGGTGTTTTATATATGGTTTTAGTTGTCCATACGCAGTAACTTAGTTGTAAACTATAGTCTAACCTTAACGATAAATGAATAATTGAGCGGAATAATAAAGGATAGTTTATGAAGTTCTTGAGAAGGTTACTTAAAAAACCGCTAATTGCACGGTTGACGAGAGTTGTTGTTATCTTTGTCGCTAACAGAGAGGCTAGAAGGATTGCTAAGCATTTTTCTGAGTTTTTAGAACCTTATATCGCTGTAAATAAGGAGCATAAAAATACCGTATTTGGTATTCGACATAACGTGTATTGTGAAGAGTTAAAATTCGAACCAGAGAATGAAGATAAAATTGAAAAAGACGAATTTGACGCCCATGCCCATCATTGTTTAATTCAGCATAAATCTTCAAAAAAACATGCAGGTACAGTTCGAATTGTATACTCACAAAATGAAGACATGTTATTGCCATTAGAAAAGTATTGTTTAGACTCGATAGATCACCCTACGTTAAAGCCAACTAATTTCCCAAGAGACAGTATCTGTGAGATTTCGCGGCTTGCCGTTCCGGCTGAGTTTCGTAGACGTCAATCGGATAAATTTGATGGTGCTGCCACGGGTGTCATTAACGCAGATGTATACTCTAAACAAGAGTTGCGGTGTTTTCCATTTATCGCAATAGGATTATATTTGTCTGCGGCTAATGTAGTAATGAAGGAAGGCATCGATCACGTTTTTGTAATGATGGAACCAAGATTAGCAAGAAGCTTAAGGTTAGTTGGTATTAACTTTCAAAGTATAGGTCCAGTAATAGATTATCATGGCAAACGAGCGCCTTATTATATCCCAAGAAAGGGCTTTGAAGATACGTTACCAATTGGATTTAAAGCACTATTTGATAAAATAACCACTCAATTTGATGCAATAGAACTAAAAAAACAAAGCTAACTATTTTTATATAATGAACTAATAAAATATGGAATTTCTGTTTGGAATTAAAAAAGTTATCGGTAATTTATTGATGCCTTTACCGTTGTTTTTTGTGTTTACTATAGTGACGCATCTTCTAATAAAGAAAGATAATTTAGCGCTTGCCAAAAAACTTATTTTTGCTTCATTAACATTGCTATTAGTGTTGTCGTTGCCGATAACAAGTCACTTGTTAATTAGACCGATTGAATTTTCAATTCCAAAATATGAATTCTTAAATAACCCATCTCCAATAAAATATATAGCCGTATTAGGTTGTAAGCACAGCGATGATCCTCTATTACCGCTAGTGGCACAAATTGATCAGTGTAGTTTGCCAAGAGTGATTCAGGCGGTTTTGATTTGGAAAACGAATCCTGAGTCGATAATCTTATTTACAGGTTCCGTTGGCAAGAATGGTCAACGCTCAGACCCGGCGATAAATGCAGAGTTAGCATACA
>CAWUUQ010000147.1:0-3963 GCA_963925625.1 uncultured Psychrosphaera sp. | reverse complement strand
CTTGAACATTGGCAAATGATGTTTCTAATGTTGTAGAGACTGCAAGCGGCGCAACCAAATCAAATATAGCCTGTTGCCATTGGGCTTCAGTAGGATGCACTTGACCCTCTCGCAATACTAAACGGCCAAATGCACTTAATTCCACACTGGAGTTTTTTGCGTTAGAGCGTGTCTTCAAGTTGTAACACCCTATTACTAACCTTTGTTTGGCTCTCGTCATGGCGACATACAAAAGTCGAATATCTTCAGCTAATCGCTCTCGTTCCGCTAATTGCATTTCTATTTTACGTTTATCCACTCTTAAACTTAGACCATGATGACGCTCTGAATGGTACAAGGCTTCTTTCTGCTCTTTAAAATCCGTCGCAAAGGGAATATAAACTATAGGATACTCGAGCCCTTTTGCACTGTGCATTGTAACGATTTGAACCAAATTACTATCTGACTCTAATCGCATCGATGTGTCATCAGAACCCATTGAGTTTTCATCTGTTATGGCTTGTTTTAACCAAACTAATAATTTCTCTGAGCCACTTTGAATTAATGCTTCCTGTTGTATTAACTCTAATAGGTGCCTGTAATCAGTAATAAAACGTTCAAAATCAAAATCATTGTTTTGCCATTTTGTAAAAGTATTCGCAAAATCTAAAACCATTTTTATTGATTGTTCAATCTGGCCTTTTATCCACAACTCATGGGCTTGATGAAAACAAACCAAGTGACGATGCCAATCTTTGCTGTTTTGCTGAAGTTGAGTTAAATCCGTTAAGTCATAGACAAAAAAATCTGTTGCCACCGCGGCTTTGATCTTGCGTTCCTGCGTAGGGCTATGAATCGCTTCAATCAATCGAAGTAAATCGGGAGCTAATTGGCTTCTAAAAACGCTGTCTCGACTGATAAACACGGAACGAATCGAAAGTGCATTTAATGCGGTTTTTATGGCTTTTGCATGATCACCTTTGCGTACAAGTACAGCAATGTCCCCTGCTTTCACTTTGGTTGCATCGCCACTTGGAGTAGCTAACATCGCCTGTCCTGTGTCAGCTTTAACCAGCAAGTCAGCAATATCCAAGGCGCAATGTTTTGCCATGATTGTTTTTGCTTCCGCGGTTGAATAACCACCTTGTGTCTCATTTGCAGTGAGGTGAAAAAGGCTAAGTTTGGGCGGTACGTTACTAATACTGCCGTTTTCATCATTAATTTCTAATTGCGCTGCGTCTGTCTGCCCTGCATCCACTTGAACAAATGGAATTGCCGTATTTTCAAATTTGCGCTCACTTTGAAAGAAGAAGTGATTCACGGCTTTGATCATGTCTGGATGAGAACGCCAGTTAGTAGACAGTGTGTAATGTTGCGATTCTGGTAACGCCTGTTTAGCCTTGATATAAGTATATATGTCTGCACCACGAAACTTATAAATAGCCTGCTTCGGATCACCAATCATAATCATATTTGCACGAATTTCATCTGACAATGGTGAATAGGCTGGCGATGAATATAATGTATCAAAAATCTCGTATTGCACAGGGTCCGTATCTTGAAACTCATCAATAAACGCCAGCGGATATCGGGTAACGATAGAATTTTGTAATGGATGATGCGTTGAATCTCCTGATACCAGCGCCTGACGAAGTTGTAACAATAAGTCATCTGGAGTCAACACTTGATGTTCTTGTTTTATCATTACAGAATTTTGTTCAATAAACTGTTTTGCTTTTGCCAACCAGTATCCTGTTAACTGACTATCTAACAGCATATTCGCACTGATCAAAACTTGGTCTACATATTCACAAACTGGGTGACTTATTGGAGCATTACCCTTCTTATAATTAACAACATTAGCTAAATTATCCGTCGAGAAGGTGCGTAATTCTTCTATCGACAACAAGGTTGAGCCAAAGTCGTCACTGATAAACCGTTGTAGATTTGGCAACTTTTTAATTAGTGATGTTGTTGCTTTTACACCACTGTCGCGTATGGCTGAAATAAAGTCTGACGTCTGTAGTTGTTGATGAAGCGCTGCTAACGACGACTTAAAACTGCTCATTAACTTGTCATACTGCTGCTCATCAATATTCGGATCTATGACTACCGTTTTACTCAAAATAGACGACAAATCTTTTAATAGCGCATTAGGGTTACGCCATAATGACTTAAACAATAAATAATCCAAGCCTTTGAGGTTTACCGCGTTTTGTCTCCAAAAATCGTGTAACGCTTGGGTTGTATAAGGTTTGTTGTCCATTTCAAAGTTTTGTTCAAAAGCCATTTTTGTTTCAAACGCAAATTGCGACAAACAACGTTGGCAGAATCCATGAATAGTGAAAATCGCAGCCTCATCAATCAAGGTAAGCGCATCTTGTATACGATGGTACGCCGACAGTGCTGCGTGCGTTTGAGAAATAGGCTCCTGTTTGGAAACCTCTTCTTCACAACTATTTTTTAAATAGACATCAATGTAGCGCGTTATAAGCGACTTTAATGTTGTATCCACCTTAGACGTTGAATTGCTATCTAAAATCGTCAGCAATGCCTCTTGGGTTTCTTTAAGTTTGTCTCTAATACGTTCTCTTAACTCTTGAGTGGCCGCTTCGGTAAATGTTACTACCAGAATTTGATCAATATTAAGGGGTGACAACTCAAAGCTATCGTCGCGTAAACCCAACAATGCGCGTAAATATAATGTCGTTATGGTGTAGGTTTTACCTGTTCCGGCACTTGCCTCTATCAGCCCATTTTCAGTTAAAGGCAGCGTCAGTGGATTTAAAATATTCATTAATTGCTGTCCTCATTCGAAAAATAATCTTCCATAAACGTATCAATACCTTTCATTTTTCCAAAGTGAACATGTTTATAAAACGGTAACAATAACCTTAACGAATGTCCGTCAAACAACTCAGGCAACGGCTTATTCACAGCAAAGTGTTTTTGAATATGTGGATCAGGATGCGCACGCTCTCCTTCCAACTCTTCTAACATTGTTTTTTTAAGGGCTTTTTTTGCGATAAAGTGAGTATTTGATTCCAAAACTTTTATGGCTTCAAAAGGTTTTTTATAACTCGCTAACGTAAAATCGTCAGAATCAAATTGAGTATCTGTCAATAACGACTTAACAAATGGCATTGCAAATCGTCCGTACCAAACTAACGGTTGCTGCTGCGTGCTTTGATAATATCTGAGCAACCAATCATTAAGATACGCATGTGCTTGCTCTGCGCTCATAGTCTTAAAAGATATAAAATCGGGTTTGTTTTCAGATATTAAAACAACAGGTCCAGAATCTTTATTGTCACAACTTACTAATCTAACTAAATGTTTTAACCAAGCCTCTAACAAGTCATCGGCACGAACGTTCTTTGATAATCGGCGAACAACACACAAGCCCGACTCTATATTTAAGGTTCCATTCAACTTAGCTACTAAGTTTTTATTCAACTGTTCGTCCCAGTCGATAAATACGTTTTTGCTTAAACCAATTTTTATTTGTTTATTTGTTAGAACCGAGCCTTTTTCAGCATTTAAACGGTAGCTGTTTTTAATAGAAATTAAGTTTGCTTCCATGCCTAACACAGACTCAAGATAGTCATCAAACAAGTCGTTGCCCCACAAGCCTGGAGGATATGCACCAGACTTAATCCAGTTTTCTTGTTTGGTTAAAATTAAGGTTTCTTTTAACTCCTCAATCGACACTTCCCGAGTACTGTTAGTCGTTTGACTCAAGTTCATTAAGTCAGCTAAAAACTCATATCGTTTTAAACCTTGATGTTCAAAAGCCTCAACGTCTGAAATAGCGGCGTCTTCAAGCGCCAAACTCAAACCCAATTGTTGACGGTAATAATGTTTAATTGGGTTCTTAGCAAAACGAATTAACTCTTCTAAATCTACGCTGAATTTATTGTCGACAGTGCCTTCATCTACATTAAAACCAATGGTGGCATTTGCTTTATGGCCAGGTGGTTTCGG
>CAWUUQ010000146.1:0-6415 GCA_963925625.1 uncultured Psychrosphaera sp. | reverse complement strand
AACAAAAATGGTTTCTGCTAGTGACGTTGCTCCTACGATGCAGTCTGCATTAGATAATTGGGCGGAAGTATCGCCTAAATTAGAAGCTCTTTTTGCGAAGTTAGAAAGTGGTGAAGTTTCAGGTGAAGCGTTTAATCAAGCTGATTGTCACTCACCTCTGCCTCGTGCATACCAATGGGCCGACGGTTCTGCATACGTAAACCACGTAGAGCTAGTACGTAAAGCGCGTAATGCTGAAATGCCAGCAAGTTTTTGGACAGATCCACTTATGTATCAAGGTGGTTCAGACAGTTTCTTAGCGCCACAGTCGCCAATTGTTATGCCTACCACTGAAGGTTTTGGTGTTGATTTTGAAGCTGAAGTAGCCATCATCACTGATGATGTACCTATGGGCGTAAGTGCAGAAGATGCGCTTGGTTATATTCGTTTAATCATGATTGTAAATGATGTTTCATTACGTGGTTTGATCCCGAACGAATTAGGCAAAGGTTTCGGCTTTTTCCAATCTAAGCCTTCAAGTGCTTTTGCTCCAGTTTGTGTTACACCAGAGCAACTTGGTGACGTATGGAAAGACGGTAAATTATCGTTACCACTTGTTTCTCACCTTAATGGCGACATGTTTGGTAAGCCAGAAGCTGGCGTTGATATGACCTTTAACTTTGGTCAATTGATTGCACATGCTGCACGTACTCGTCCTTTATGTGCGGGTACAGTGATTGGTTCAGGTACTGTTTCAAACAAACTTGATGGTGGCCCAGGAAAGCCTGTTGCAGAAGGTGGTGTTGGTTATAGCTGTTTAGCTGAAATTCGTATGATTGAAACAATTAATCATGGCGCACCTAAAACATCATTCATGCAATTTGGTGACAACATTAAAATTGAAATGTTTGATAAGTCTGGCCAGTCTATATTTGGACAAATTAATCAAGATTTGGTTAAACAAAGCTAAAACTTAAAATGACCTAAGTCATAAATTGTTCAATCTAAAAAAAACCTTGCGAATCAGCAAGGTTTTTTGTTTTCAGGAACAGGCATTACGCGACAAATCGGTTTTATTCTGCCATGATTAATAACGCATTTAATGCATTGTAAACACAGGGAATAGAAAATGACGGTGGCAACTAGCGAGTTGTTTGAGCTGTTAAAAGCTAGTAATGATTTTCATGATTTACCATCTGACGTTTTGTTAGAGCTTGCTAAGTCTTTAAGAATCGAAACTATATCTGGCGGCGAAAAATTTATAAAAGAAGACGCAGAAGCTAACTCTTTGTTTTTGTTAGTGAGTGGACGTTTACGTGTCAGCCGTACCGTCGGTAACGGTCAACGTTTAATGTACAATGAGGTTTTGCCTGGCGATTGTGTTGGTGAAACCAGTATGATTCTTCGTCAAAATAGAACGGCAGATATTACAGCAACTCGGGAGTCTGTGGTTGCAATTCTTGATTATGAAAATTATGAATCGCTTGTTAAGCAATTCCCGCTTGAGTTAAACAAAGCCTTTTCCAGTGCAATTTATCGTCATTTGCGCCATGAACGTCAGGTAGACAGAAGACGTCGTGCCCAAAGCTTTTATGTACTGCCCATTCATGATTCGGTTGATATCAATATCTTTTGTGAACAGCTATATATGGCTTTAAATCATCATGGAAAATGTGAGATTTTAGATGCCTACGATTTTCCCAACCCTGAAACACACGGTCGAGAATTAGATGCAAAAGAAGCCTCTAATGCTTATTTAATATTTAAAGGCGCAGTTGATTTTACTAAAAAAGAGCAAGCTAATTTTGATCACGCCGATCAGCTTATTATAGTCGGAGATGGTTTAGCATCTACTAAAGTAACTGATATTGAAAATAGGCTAAAAGAACAAGAAAACTTTATTCTAATGCGTCGCCATCTTGCCTTAATCTATCCAGATAGTGCCGTCTATTGTGGAGACCGAAGTGAGTGGAATAAAGATCGTCAAACTGAACGTGTATATCCAATTAAATATGAGCAAAGCTCTGACTTTGAACGATTGAGCCGATTTTTATTAGAGAAGGCCATCGGGCTTGTTTTAGGCGGCGGCGGCGCTCGTGGTTTTGCCCATTTAGGCGTTTTAAAAGCCTTTGAAGAAGCCAATATTCCTATTGATATTATTGGTGGCAATAGTATGGGGGCATTGGTTGGTGCAAGTTATGTAACAGGAATGCCACGAGAAACTATTCATAGTGAAATATTGAAACATTCAAAAGGCGGCATGAAATTAACGTTGCCATTAGTTTCAATTATGTCTAATAGAAACCTAGCTTCGGCATTCCAAGACGCACTAGGAGACTTAAAAATTGAAAATTTATGGATACCTTATTTTGCAGCCGCTTGTAATTTAACGGATGCAGAAACCATGGTATTAGACAAAGGCCCTGTTTGGAAAGCCGTATTAGCCAGTAATTCTCCTGCCGGACTATTTCCTCCTGTAGTCAGCGATGGAAATTTATTAGTCGATGGCGCCATATTGGAAAATGTACCGGTAAAAGCCATGCGACAACGTCTCAGTACGCCGCTAGAAAGACGTCGTGGTAATGGTTTAGTCATCGCCATAGACGTAGACGTAAAAGGCCGTTTTTCGGTTGATATGGACACCTTAGAGTTATCACCTTGGAAAAAGGTTAAATCACACTTTAGCCGGTCACAAACAACGCTGCCAGGTATTGTCGATATTCTTATGCAAGTAGCGCATATTGGCGGTTTGTCACAACGACAACAAACTAAAAGAGGGGCGGATATCTATTTTGAGCCGCCTTTATCGGAGTTTAAAATCTTAGACTATAAAAAAGCAGAGCAAATTATCGAAGTTGGCTATTTGTATACCAAAGATCAGATCGCTTTTTTGAAAGAACAAATTGGTTAACGGAATGCCTAAGTCATCATTTTCTTCATCAACACGCCTGCCATTATCTTTGCCACAAAAGGAAATTTGGACCGATTGGGTTTCGTGGTCGAGTGCCGAACACCTAAATATTGGCGGCTATTCAACCGTGATTGGAGAACTTTGTTTAACTAGACTTCGAACTTCACTACAGTTGTTAACGGATGAAAATGATAGTCTTAGGCTTGTGCCTAATAAGTTGGGGACTCAAACTCTATTAGAGAGCTATAAACCAGAACTAGTCTTTATTGATTATAGTAATGAAAGTGCACCGTTAGAGAAGGTTGCAGAGTGTCAATCAGAGTGGATTAACAAGCCATTTACCAATGATTCAATGCCACCAATTCGTTTTACCGCAATTAAAGTTTCAAACACACATTATGTACTCGCCATTTACAGCATGCATATTATTATGGATGGCTGGAGTTTATCGGTAGCGGCTAAAAAGTGGGGCGACTGTTATACAAGACAATGTGAACATGTGGAAGGGCGTGCTCAGGCTGAGTTAAAAGTTGACTTAAAAACTACTTTAAAAGAAAGAACTGTAGCCAGCTATACAGATTTTATTCAAGACTCAGTAGATTACGAAACTAGCAACAAAATTCAGAAAGATAGAGAGTTTTGGGCAGATGCTTTCCCAAAGTTACCTGATCCGCTTTTCACTGAAAAATATGCGTCGGATCTTCACAACACAAGCGATTACAGCACTGGTAAATTGCCACTTTCTTACGCTACGGAAGAGTTTGTAAATCCTGACATCGTGACGGCGATATCGGAGTATTGCCATCAAAATAAAACCACTCCATTCCATGTCTATTTAGCCATTTTGGCCACCTACCTTTATAAAAGCCAAGGTAAAGAAGAGCTGGTTATAGGTGTGCCAAGCCTTAATCGAGGTGGGAATAAATTTAAACATACCTTAGGTATGTTTGTTTCCGTTTTACCAATTACCATTTTACTTAACGACGACACGCATTTTGATGACTTGATATTGCAAATAGGGCGAGCTCTTAAGTTAAGTTACCGTCATACAAAGCTGCCGCTTAGTGACCACTCGAAACGATTAAAAGCAGTTCAGGCTGGTAGAAATCGATTATTTGATGTTGTGTTTTCTTATGAAAGTTTTGAGTTCTCTGCTCGTTTCGGAGAGGCTAAATTAATAGATACAAAACAAATTTTTAGTAAGTATAGCCGCTTTCCTTTAGCGATTACCCTATGTGACTTTGTTGATAACAACGATACAGAGATGCTTATTGAAAGTGGTCGAAATTACTTTTCTCAAGCAGAGTCCGAGTTGATGGGCGGTCGTTTAATGTTGGTTGCTAAACAACTGGTGAGAGACAAATACCAACTAGGTCAGATATCTATTTGCACAACGGTTGAAACCAAAATGTTGGCAAAACATAATAGAATTATCGACATCTCAAGCCATCAAGAAACATTTGCTGAAACCATCATTAATCAAGCGCAGGTTTCACCTAAAAAAATAGCCTTATTATCTGAACACTATTCAATTTCATATAAACAATTAATTAACTCAGCACTTTTGGTTTCCAAAGAACTGAATGCCTTAGGAGTGGCCAAAGGCGATACCATCATTCTTGCCTTGCACCGTGGGCCTGAGGTTGTTATTTCAATGTTAGCTTGTAGTTTGGTTGGCGCTTCATTTTTACCAATTGATATTGAATGGCCGTCTGCTCGAATTGAGAATATTAAACAACAAACATCGAGTGCTGTTTCAATCTTAAACAAAGACTCATTACGCGTCGCAGATATCAATGGCAAACACTTCATAATAGATT
This sequence comes from uncultured Psychrosphaera sp., assembly GCA_963925625.1. Classification (GTDB taxonomy): domain Bacteria; phylum Pseudomonadota; class Gammaproteobacteria; order Enterobacterales; family Alteromonadaceae; genus Psychrosphaera. Next base: position 1,705 of record CAWUUQ010000146.1, on the reverse strand, counting down.
TAGCGATGCTGTTGAAGTCAGATAAAAATGAATCAGCGAAGCTTTCTCAGTTAAATTTTGATCATACTAGTGTCGCTTATACATTGTTTACTTCGGGTAGCACTGGCCAACCTAAAGGAGTTGAGGTAACTCATTCAGCACTAAAAAATAGGCTGAATTGGTTAGTAGATTGCTGGGGATTAACTTCGGAAGATCGTGCCCTGCAAGCGACTCAAATCAACTTTGATCCTGCATTAATAGAGCTATTGGCGCCATTAATGGCAGGCGGTAGTGTTGCTTTCCCAAAACCAGGTCGATTATTGCCAGAATGGTTGCCTAATTACATTAATCAATTTAAAGCAACGTTAATGGCATTTGTACCTTCTACCTTAACGCGATTTATTGATGGATTAAATTTAGAGCAAGAATTATCCCTTCGAATATGTTGTTGTGGTGGAGAGGTTCTTTCTGCAGACATAGCGAGTCGTTTTATTAAAGCGACGGGCGCTCGATTATTTAACGTATATGGGCCTACTGAAGCAACAATATTTTGTACGGCATGGGAAGTTGATCCTAAAATGCTTAGCAGAAAAAGCCTGCCAATTGGTAAACCATTAGCAAATACTCAAATTTATATATTAAACAGCAACCAGCAAATCATGCCGTTTGGTGTTGTGGGTGAGATATTTATTGGCGGCGAAAGCTTGGCAAAAAGATACGTGGGCAATGAACAGGAAACGGCGCTACGTTTTAACCATTCAGAATCAAAACGATTATATAAAACGGGTGATTTAGGTTGGTTAGACAGTGATGGCTTGCTTCATTTTTCAGGCAGGATAGACCGGCAGGTAAAGTTAAGAGGCTACCGAATTGAGTTAACAGAAATTGAAAATACTATTTTATCAATATCGGGCATAACTCAAGCAGCAGTTCAATTAGTGGGTGACAAAGAACGACGAGTGTTACATGCATGGTATGCAAGTAATGATTCCCTGACCGTTTCATCGGTTCGCACACGATTAACGTCGATGTTACCTGACTACATGATCCCAGAAAAAATTATGCAACTTGCTACCTTACCGGTAAATGCTAATGCAAAAATCGATTACGGCAAGTTACCTAAAATAAACGTAAATGAAACCTCAACAGCAGCAAGGCTACCGGTGGGACGTTTAGAAAAAAGCATACTGGCGATATGGCAAAGACTTTTAGATAACCGCGATATTCACGTAAATAGTCACTTTTTTGAAGTCGGTGGGGATTCGTTGTCTGGTGTTATGGCATTAAATGAAATCGAACGGAGTATTAATAGGAAAATTTCGTTATTTCAATTGGTGTCGAATCCTACCGTAGCTTTATTAGCAGAAAATATTAATCAGCAGCTTAAACTCCCGCAGTTATTGGTCAGTTTAGGTGATACAACTAGGCAGGCGAGCTTATATATAGCCGCGAGTGGTAATGGCGACATGTTGCGTTTTCAAGCTTTGGCTACTTGCATGAAAGGGATAAGCGACATTCATATGTTGCAACCGCCAGGAAACATAGAAACGTTTTCAACAAAAGAACTGGCAGAGCTTTATGCCAATAAAATTATTGAACGCGGAGATAAGTCGGTGTATTTGGCTGGATTTTCTGTGGGTGGTATAGCGGCGTTAGAAACCGCTCGTTTGTTGAAGATTAATAATGTTGAAGTTAAAACGTTGTTTATCGTCGATACGATTTTAAT
>CAWUUQ010000145.1:0-5116 GCA_963925625.1 uncultured Psychrosphaera sp. | reverse complement strand
CTGATGCGCCGTTTTAGAGCTACTCGCTGTCTGCCCTTGCTTTTTTGTATATTGTTCAAGTGTTATAAGGCATAAAACTCCAACAATCATTAAAGAGGATAATTTAGCGGCGCTTGCCAAGTCATAATATCCTAACCAAGTGTCATAAACCGCAGTAGTAAGCGTACTGACTGCAAAATAATGTACAGTGGCGAAGTCTGCCATTGTTTCCATCATAACTAAGGTTGCCGCTGCAATAAGGGCTCTTTTGGCAATTGGTAAAGATATGGTTAAAAAACTTTTTAATGGCGTGTGTCCTAACGTACGAGCCGCTAACGTTAACGACGCATTTTGATTAAGAAAGTTAGCTTTTGCCAATAGATAAACATATGGATACAACACGAGCGCTAGCATAACGCTTGCACCACCCAAGGAACGAATATCAAAAAACCAGTAGTCGTGTGGGGATTGCCAGCCAAATACCGTTCGTAGTGTAGACTGTATAGGCCCTGCATAATCTAAAAGATCTGTGTATGTGTAAGCTATCAAATAACCCGGCATCGCAAGTGGTAAAATCAGCAACCATGAAAATGCTTTTTTTCCGGCAAAGTTACAACACGCGATTAACCATGCTAGAGGCACCCCAATTAACGTTGCTAGAGTCGCAACAAAAATCATCAACAATGCGGTATTGATAATATAGTCATTTAAGACCGTATTTCTTATATGCTCAAAACTGTCGCCAGAATCTGCAATTGCAGTCAGCATAAGTGCAAGAATTGGCAATATAATTAAAAGAGTTAAAAAGGCCGACCCTAAGGTCAGCCTATTTGGTTTGGTTCGCATTAGATGGCTGCTTAATTTATAGGTCGAATTTAACTTTATCTACTAATTTTAATGCACTAGTACGATGTTTTGCGACTTCAGATAATGGCATCATGTCTTCTTTAAATGTACCCCAGCTTGATACCAATTTCGATGGTTTTACCGCAGGATTAATTGGATATTCCATATTTAGCGAAGCGTATTGTTGTTGGGCTTGTTCATCAACTAAGAAAGATAATAATTTCTGAGCATTTTTTTTGTTCGGTGCAAACTTTGCAATAACGGCACCAGAAACATTTATATGAGCCCCACGATTTTGCTGATTTGGAAATACAAAGTTAACTGCGTTGGCCCAAGGCTTTTGATTCTCATCCGTTAGCATTTTTCCATAGTAATAACTATTTCCTAATGAAACTTCACATAACCCTTCTTTGATCGCTTTAACTTGTCCACGATCATTGCCCTGTGGTTTTCTTGCTAAGTTTTTCTTTACTCCTTGAAGCCACTTTTCTGTCGCCAACTCACCATGATGCGCAATCATTGATGCAATTAAGCCTAAATTATATGGGTGTTTGCCACTACGTGTACACACTTTACCAACAAACGAATCGTCAGCTAGATTTTCATAATCAATTACATCGATGTCAATTAACGAAGATTTACTGATATACAGACCTCTTGCACGCTTTGTTAGTGCAACCCAATGTGAGTCTGTGTCTCTAAATTGACTAGGAACATTTTTTAATAAGTTGTTTATTTTATAAAATTCGATGTCTTGAGTCAGATTTTCAGACTTAAGTTGAAGCAATTTGTTGAAGTCTGAGGTTAGTACAACATCCGCAGGACTTAACTTGCCTTCGCGCTTTAGTCGCTCAACCAAACCTTTTTTTGCAAAAATTACTTTTGTTTCGATACCCGTCGCTTCAGTAAATTTAGCCAGAATAGGTTCTATTAAAAATGGCTGTCTAAAAGAATATATGTTGACAGTTTCTGTACTTGCTTTTAAATCGGTAGCTATCAAATTTAACGACAGAATGGCTAATAACAACAAACGACTCATCTTTATCTTCTCCACTTCTTTCTACATTGGTTTTTTCTAAATTAAGTTCAAGATTTATTTCTAAACAACCGCTAGTTAATCTAATTGAGAATTATTCTCATTTATTTTAAAGGAGCAATTAAAAATGTACAGGAAAAGTTAGAATTTTAATGAATTAATTTGAGCAACGTTTTCATTCCAAGTTTTACAATTAGAATTTAACGCTAGCTCTAGTGAATTGGTTTTTGAATATGATTCAAATTTTAATAAGGGAGATTGTGCAGTGTAAAGAGGCGTCAACTTATGCACGTCAGTTAAGGCCTCTTTATTTCAATTACTGTGCTAATTTCCGAAATTTATCTCCGTTGCTGCATTACCGCTTACAACTGTGACATTTTTAGATTCAATAAATATTATATCGTCGTCCAAATCAGGATCATCTAATACGTTACATGTAATAGCGACACTATAATCCCCTGAATTTATAAAACCAATTTCATACTCATAAATAAGATTTTCTGCGTTATAAATTACAGAAGCACTGGCCAATGACTCATTAGATTCACCACCACCATTATCGGCTAAATTTTCTAACGCTAAATTACTACCTGGGAATAAGTATAAAGCTGCCGGGCTATTATCAGGATCAGCCAATGGAGAGCATTGATTATTACTTAAGAAAGTTTCAGATACAGAGCCTTTTAAATGACCTGCATCATTATTGTTTACTAAACGTACACCACGAGGTTTCAGGAAATAACCAGATTGCCCTACTGGATTTGTCATCCCTTTGCGTAAATCAAACTCCAGAGTAAAATCGACGACATTGCCAATTGTTGCTGTGAAACCATCAAGCTTTAACTCGTTTGATGGAACACTTACCAATATTTTCTCAAGTGTGTCAGCATGAACGCCATAAGAACCCTCACTCATTTGAATTCTTAATTGGCTATATTCACCGGCTTCAATTTGCATATTTTCAACTAGTTGTATTGATTGAGTACCCGTAAACTCCAACAAATTTAGCCCTACTGTATTGGGAATAACATTACCAGTATCATCTAAACATTGTTCGTTGGCCGAAATTGCTCCTGAGTCGACGCCCACGTTAAAGGTTTTGTCTTCACCATTGCCTTTCAATACAATGTGGCTAAAACATATAACCACCTCAGACAAATCATCGACTGGCGCGTCACTGATTGCTAATGAGAAGCTAGAAAATTCAAGTTCATTTTCTTTGGACTTTTCAGAGTCGCCGCAGCCAGATAACAACAAGGTTGATAACGAAGCCGACATTAATAATGTGAATAGTGACTTTTGAGCCTTAAACATAATATCTCCTGAAAACATTAAGCAATATGCTGCTTTATAGTTTGTTTACTTTTTATTATGCAGAAAAAATAACTCAAGGGGATGAAGCGGATTTAAACCATAGGTGCAGGTTTAATGTAAGCAAAACTTGATAGACTTTTTCTATACATTAGTTGAAAAAATAGAGTTTGAACGAATATTAATTCGTTAAATACTCCACGATTGCTGTTAGGCAATTTATCAGTTGCAGATTAGATAATAGACTTATTAGAATATATTGGAAGGATTTTAGAATCAAATACTGCCAGACTTTTTAAACATGCAATAAAAAAGCCTCTACTAAGAGAGGCTTTTTTGTCAACTTATCGAACGGACTAAGCGTTAACTGCGTCTTTAATTGCTTTACCAGCTTTAAATGCAGGAACTTTAGCAGCAGCGATTTGAATTGTTTCGCCAGTTTGAGGGTTACGGCCAGTGCGAGCTGCACGATCGTTAACTTTAAAAGTACCAAAACCTACTAATGAAACGTCGCCGCCATTTGCAAGTTCAGATGTAACTGTAGAAACCAAGCTGTTTAATGCGCGCTCTGCATCAGCTTTAGTCATGTCAGCACCTTGTGCCATTTTTTCGATTAGTTCACTTTTGTTCATTATTATATCCTTTAGTTGAGACAAGGCTTATCCTATGGAACCTATTTCTAAAATTCAATACCTGTTTCAGTAATAAGTTAAAAAAGGGCCTTTTTTTTTATATTTTATGCTTTATACCAAGCATTTAGAGGCTTAAACCCCTTGTGCGATCATAGCTTTTGCTAAAATATGAAATCCAGCGACACTTGCACCACGTTCATAATCTATGTCATTACTCGTTGATTTACCATACTCTTTACACTGATCATGTATATGTTTCATAATTTCTTGTAGTCGTAAGTCCAATAGCTCAAAGCTTTGGCTCTCAAAACCAGCGTTCTGAGACATTTCTAAACCTGATACGGCAACACCCCCTGCATTAGATGCTTTACCCGGTATGTAAGTGCACTCGTTACTGTCATGGATTAATTCAAGCGCATCTGATGTACACGGCATATTCGCGCCACAAATAACAACTTTACAGCCTTGATCAATTAATAGTTTTGCATCACCGCCATTCATTTCATTTTGAGTTGCACAAGGCACGGCCACATCACACTTTTGTAACCAAGGCTTTTCACCCGGACGATAATCTCCCTCGCGTTCTTCTACAAATGAGGCCAGTGTGTTTTCTTTAACATTGTCATATTTGATGAGCCATTCAATGTCATCCAAACTAAAGCCATTCTCTTTTAATAAAAGGCCTCGAGAGTTAGAAAGCGTAATGACTTTGGCATTAAGAGATATCGCTTTTTTAGCTGCATTTAATGCCACATTGCCTGCACCTGATATAGCTAAAGTTAAGCCTTCTAATTGCATACCTTTGTTTTGCAGCACATGCTGTAGGAAATATATTGTTCCGTAACCAGTTGCTTCCGTTCTTACTAAACTTCCGCCCATACCAATGGCTTTGCCTGTTAAGACGCCACTAAATTGATTTCTAATTTTTCGGTATTGACCATATAAATAGCCAATTTCTCGACTACCAACATTGATATCTCCAGCAGGTACATCAACGTTTGCGCCAATATGCCTATAAAGTTGAGTCATAAAAGCTTGGCAAAACCTCATGATCTCTTGGTCGCTACGACCTTTCGGATTAAAATCAGAGCCGCCCTTGCCGCCTCCTAAAGGTAAACCGGTTAGTGCATTTTTAAAACATTGTTCAAATGCTAAAAACTTAACAACCGACTCACTGACTGTAGGATGGAAACGCAATCCGCCTTTATAAGGGCCAATTAGATTAGATTGCTGAACTCGCCAACCTCGGTTAAGTTGAGTTTCGCCACAATCATCAAGCCATTCAACTTTAAAAGAAATTATTCGGTCTGGT
>CAWUUQ010000144.1:0-13389 GCA_963925625.1 uncultured Psychrosphaera sp. | reverse complement strand
AAGGCAAGATTTGCCTGTACCCAATGTTTCCGGAAAACAGACGATTAGAAAGGCGTATGGATATCATTGAATTTATCAATGAGCATTATCAATCAAACCAAGTCATCGACTTTTCACCGTATGAAAAACAAAACCTGTTTTTAGAAGGAACAGGCGCGATGGTTATTGATCACAACGCAAGAGTTGCCTATGCCGTGTGTTCAAATCGTTGTAACGACCAGCTATTTTTTGAATATTGTCAGCAATTAAGCTATCGACCTGTCCTGTTTAATGCCACGGACAAAAACGAGGTAAATGTTTATCACACTAATGTCATTATGGGCATTGGCAATGATTACGTTATTATTTCAGATGAGATGATCCGCGATAAAGAGCAAAGAGAAAGAGTTCTATCCCAGCTAAAACACTCGGGAAAAGAAATTATTTCTGTCTCAGAAGAGCAGATAGAACAATATTGCGGTAACGTTTTGGAGCTCAATGGTCACAACACCAAATATCTTGCAATATCAACGACAGCCTTTGAAGCATTGACTCCACAGCAGATCCAAACGTTAAGCAAATACGTAACTCTTTTACCGTTAGACGTTACTGCGATAGAACAAGCGGGTGGATCTATTCGATGCATGTTAGCTGGCATTCATCTGCCAAGAAGAAAGCAAGCAATAGAACCAAATTAGGCTTGAGGGCTTGAATTTAAAGGGTACAATGCAATAAAATCGTCCGCCCTCATGGTGAGGTTGTAGTTTGAGGAACAGATGTTAAAAGAGTCAAAATTTAAACCTGCATGGTGGCTTAATAATCGCCATTTACAAACCATAGTGCCACGTGTTTATAAAGTGCCGGAAATTTTCCGACCTTTTGAACAAGAGTTTAATTTGCCGGACGGTGACTTTGTTGAACTGGTATGGAGCCGCTCTCCTGCTTACATCGCAGAAGGCACGCCAATTGTCATCATTCTTCATGGCCTAGAAGGATCTTACGACAGTTTTTATGCACGACGAATGATGAATGCAGTGCACCAAAAAGGCTGGACCGCTTTATTAATGCAGTTCCGAGGTTGTGGTAAAAAACAGAATCGCCAAGCCATAAGTTACCACAGCGGACAAACGGAAGACGTTGCAGCCTTAATGCGTTATATCGTCAAAAAATTCCCTAATAATCCACTATATAGCGTTGGATTTTCGTTAGGCGGTAATATGCTGGCTAAATATTTAGGAGAGCAACAGAACTCTGCTCCACTATCTGGTTCTGTCGTAATTTCTGCCCCATTTGATTTAGGTATATGCGCGAATTCTATTGGCAAAGGGTTTTCACGCCTGTATCAAAAGTATTTAGTTGATAAGCTTAGAAATAAAACTAAAGAAAAGCTGGCGTTAATGAAAGATCAGTTTCCTATTAACATTACCGCACAAGAATTGGATGACATTGTTGAACTGACTGACTTTGACGAAACGGTTACTGCACCTCTTAATGGTTTTAGCAGTGCTGATGATTATTATGCAAAGTCGAGTTCCAACCAATATCTACAAGACATTACAACACCTACTTTAATTCTTCACGCTGTGGACGATCCGTTTATGTCTACTGAAGTCATTCCCACAGAAGACATGTTGTCTGCTAGTGTGACATTGGAATTAAGCAATAATGGTGGTCATGTTGGTTTTATTTCAGGGTTAAACCCATTTAAGCCAATATTTTGGACCGAACAGCGCGTTGTAGAATTTATTATGCAGCAACAACTAAATAGAGTTTCTTAGGCTAACTATGATCATCCCATGGCAAGAAGTAAGTAAAGATGCATTAGATTCAATCATTGAAGAGTTTGTCATGCGAGAAGGCACCGATTATGGCGAAGTCGAAATTTCTTTTGAAGACAAAAAACAACAAGTTTTGAAACAACTGCAAGTCGGAGAAATCGTATTGGTTTACTCAGAATTACATGAAAATGTAAACTTGATGCTGGCGTCTGAATTTAGTCGCGACGCGAACCGTGAGGAAGGATCATGGTAGACCAATCCATGTTGCTATCTGACGCAACAATAAAGTCAGGATTAAGAAACGACTCTCTTAAGTTATAACTTAAGGCTGCAAACTCTGAGTCAATAATACAACCACCAGCCTCTTCTACAATGACCTGTGGTGCGCCTGTATCCCATTCTCCCGTTGGTCCAACTCTAATATATAAATCCGCCTTGCCTTCGGCTATTAAACAAGACTTCAACGCACAACTGCCCAGCGAAATGAATTCCAACGCCACGCCTGGTTTAATATATTTGGTAATTGACTGAAGCTTTTGAACTCGGCTAATTGCCAGCTTTAACGAAGCGCCGTTTGCATCAATGGAATTAGATTTTAATCGTTGTACCACACCTTTAGCTTCTTTAAATGCCCCTTGTCCTTTAATTGCCCAATACATATCGCCCGTAACAGGTGCATGTATAACGCCAAGAACTGGCTGATTATTAACAATCAATGCAATATTTACTGCAAAGTCTGGGCGACCCGCAACAAACTCTTGCGTTCCATCAAGTGGATCAACAAGCCAGTACTTGTTCCAACCCTTACGATCATTTAATGGTAAGGCTTCTGTCTCTTCAGACATAATAGGGATATGTGGCGTTAATGCCATTAACGAGGAAACGACAATATCATTAGCGGCATAGTCTGCACTGGTAACCGGAGATTGATCTGACTTACTAAATTGTTCAAAGTCACCTTCTTCAAAAAAATCAAGAATGGCGATGCCTGCACGCTCAGCAATATCCTTAACGTCGTCAATTAAACACATAAGGTTGTCACTATTCTGCTGAATATTAGGTGATTCATTCTGTGAAGTATTAATTGATTCGTCCATTAGGGCCCCCAAACGGCAATTGGTTTAGATCAAGTCTAGAATAGCTGAAGATACCGCCATGTGCCTATAATTAAAACGAAAAACACTATCAAATGCTTAATATTCAGCAAAGTTTTTTTTAATTATTTATTCTCAAATGCCCTTTGTGCTAAAAACAAAGCCGACACGCTTCGCGCTTCATTAAAATCTTCTTCATTGAGTAACTCTAAACAGTTATCCCACTGCCAACTTACTTTTTCTAGCGGCTCAGGTTCATCACCTTCAAGCTCAGCTTCATATAAGTCTGTTGCCAAAAAAATATGCATTTGTGCACTAAAATAACTTGGTGCAGTACTAACAGTTTTTAACTTCACAAGGGTCTTGGCACCAAAACCAATTTCTTCTTTTAGCTCTCGATTCGCTGCTTCTTCTGGTGTTTCGTTTGGGTCAATTAAGCCTTTCGGGAATCCTAATTCATAGGCATGAATGCCCGCTGCATATTCTCGTACCAACATAAATTCTGTATCTGAAATGCACGGGACAACCATAACCGCGCCACGACCTGAGCCTTGCATACGTTCATATACTCGACTTTCGCCGTTAGTAAACTCTAGGTTTATCTGTTCAATCTTGAATAACTTGCTCTGTGCAACAACTTCACGTTGATGAATTGTTGGCAATGTCAGAGCCTGTGAATTGGCTTCATTTTTATTACCTGCCATAACTGCCTTCTGCTAGAATTACCTCAATACTTAACTAACTATAACGACTATAAATAAGAAATCTATGCTTAATTGGAAGAACATTAATACCGTTTTACTCGATATGGACGGCACCTTGCTTGATCTTCATTTTGATAATCATTTTTGGTTAGAACACACGCCTAAAGCTTATGCTGAAAAACACAACATGCCACTGGATCAGGCAAGAGGTTTTCTAAAAGCACAAAATGATGCGGTATATGGACAATTGGAATGGTACTGTTTGGATTATTGGCAACGTGAATTACAGTTGCCTATTGTTGAGCTAAAGCGTGAAATTCAGCATCTTATTCAACTTAGAGACGATACCATCCCATTTTTGGATGCCCTTAAAGCGGCGGGAAAAACCATTGTGTTAGTAACCAATGCCCACCCAGATTCGTTAAGCCTTAAGATAGAACAAACAAAGTTAGACGCTCATATCGATCATTTAATTTCCTGCCATCAATTTGGTGCCAGCAAAGAAAGTCAGTCATTGTGGACTCAGCTCCAGGAGCACCTTAAGTTTGATCCAAACACTACATTGTTTGTTGATGACTCAGAACGAATTTTACACTCGGCGAAAGATTTTGGTATCAAGCACTTGTTGGCGGTAGCCAACCCTGACAGTAAAAAAGCCGCGGTACCAATCAATGGTTTTGTGAATGTGACGGATTACCGCATGTTGCTCAATGATATTGAGTAATTAAAATATTCATAATTTACTCCAGTAAAGTCATTCAGTTTGTGGCTAGTTATAGCCGAGCAATTGATTACGTAACTTGGGTTCAGAAGTTTCTTTCGCCAGCCAGATGCTTAAAAAAATGTGGGCAAACGTAGTGTCTTTTTGAGTGGCGAGCCATTTATTGTTGTAAAAAAACACACTGTAATCCGAGTGCATTAATATGGCTAAACGGTCCCCTTTTTTAAGGTTTGGCCATGTTTCCTTGAACCAAGGGACATATTTGGAATATTGAGATTCATTGAATTTTAAGTGTCGCCACTGTTCAATTGTGCTGTCTATAAGATCGTTAGCGTCTATATCGCGTTTGTACTGGATTTCTAGAATTAATGGACCTTGTTTCTGCCACGGCTCGGTTTTGCTAAATGCACCTTTTGATGTGTACAAAACACTGTCATAAACATCCCAGAACAAATAGGAAAAGGAGGCATTGCCCGTTTGTTTAAATATCTCACCATTTGATATTTCGAGCGTAGGCTTTGTTGCTTGATAACTTAACGATTCTAAAGCCCCTTCACTCAAAATCTTTGGTGTAGTTAATGAGTGGCTTATAAGTGTCCAATTCAGTATCAATATAAGGCTTTTGAAAGTGAGCATAATTTAGTGTTTTAACCCATTGCGTGAGTGCCCATAACAAAGGCCCCCATATAATTGAAAATATTACAAATGTTGGCCAATAGGCGTAATGCAACTCAATGCCTCCGAGTTTCGCACCACCGATATAAGACAACGGACCAACAATACAACCGATTAAAAAGGCCATTAATGGTCGTTCTTGTAAATAAAACAAACTGTGATTAAGTGTCATGCCAAACGCGGCCCAAATAACAATTAACCAAGGGGGAATAATAACGTCAGAAACTAAACCGCTTCCAAATGAAAATACGCCAACTAACATCAATAAACTGTCGATTGTGATGCCAAGCAGCATACATGTCGTCATTATTTTCAGATCAACATCAGTGTATTTTACAAAATTAAAATGCAATAAAAAAAGAACCATCGCGACGGCAATAAAAATATTGCCTAACAAAATATTTCCGAACCATATGAGCTGAAAAAACAAAATATTCTGTAGCATCTGTTACCCCTGCTGAACTCTACGTGACAGAAGTAACTATAGTTCAAATTTTAAAAGTTAATCTTCAAAAGAGTATCCATGAGGAACGCCAAGCATTGTTCTAGTCACTAAAACGACGCCTTTCTCAGTAACTCTAAATCCATTTTTTCTATCAATATCATGATCTAAGCCTATTTCCATGCCTTCTGGGATTTGGCAGCCGCGATCGATAATTGCTTTTTTAATTTTACAATTTTTTGCGATGGTTACATTTGGCAGAATGACTGAGTCCACAACATCTGAAAATATTTCTACCTTAACATTTGAGAATAATAACGAACGTTTAACTCTCGCACCGGAGATAATACATCCAGCAGAAACAACTGACTCTAACGCCATGCCGCATTTTTCATCATCATCAAAAACAAATTTAGCTGATGGCAATTGTGCTTGATAAGTCCAGATAGGCCACGACTGATCATATAGATTTAACGCCGGTGTTGTGGCGATCATTTCCATGTTGGCCTGCCAAAATGAATCTAACGTGCCTACGTCTCTCCAATAGGCTTTTTCATCTTGATTAGGCGCTCTAAACTTATAGGCTACTACTTTTTTGTCTTTAATTAACGACGGAATAATATCTTTGCCAAAGTCATGACTTGAGTCAGGAGAATTAGCGTCGCTTTCGACTAAGTTAAGTAAAAATTCAGTATCAAAAATGTAATTACCCATCGAAGCTAAGGTCATCGACTCATTACCGGGCACTGGAGCAGGATTAGCGGGCTTTTCCTCAAATTCGAGTACATTATTAGCATCATCGACCTTCATTACGCCAAACGCGCCTGCGGCCTCCTCAATCGGTGTTTCGATACAACTTACGGTCATGTTTGCGCCTGACTCTACATGTTGCGCAATCATCGGGCCGTAATCCATTTTATAAATATGATCGCCCGACAGAATGATTATGTATTTGCAGCCAATGCCTCTAATAATATCTATATTTTGATAAATGGCGTCTGCCGTACCTAAGTACCAGTTTTCTGAATAACGTTGAGACGCAGGCATGATTTCTACCGTCTCACCAAATTCTCTTTTAAAGTGACTCCAACCGCTAATTAAATGGCGAATAAGCGAATGGGCTTTGTATTGTGTTAAAACACCTATTTTGCGAATGCCTGAATTGACACAATTAGAAAGGGGAAAATCTATAATGCGAAACTTGCCGCCAAAATAAACAGAAGGTTTAGCGCGCCAAGCCGTTAGTTCTTCTAAACGACTACCTCGGCCACCAGCCAAAATAAGCGCCATGGTGTCTTTGGTTAGTGCACTTACGTAACGTTCCTGAGGAGTGTTCATAATTTTAATCAGCCCTGTAATTATTTATTCATTTAAGAAACTTTCTTAATTAAACAAGGCCGATTAACAAATATATTACAGCTTTATTGGATATCGACCTTGCGGGTCTAAGCGTGAAAACATGCCTAAACCATTATGGATTTCTCTCGGTAAATCTGCGTCTGGTTTCATAAACCCATCAAACCTAACAGATTTAGGTGACGCTATTATTGCGTTGCCTGACAGTCCTAGTTTATTTTCACCATCAAACAAAGCATTAATCGCTTGGTCATTACACGATAATGACGAAACAATCGTGCCAAATGTAACTGGTCCACCAAAGTCGATCTCAGAGTTGGTCCACATTAAGTCGCCTGTTAATACATCGCATAAATGTTGACCGTCACTTTGTACTTCATCATTTGCATCTACATTCGTATTAAAACCAACTTTATACTCTTGAGCATTCAAAATAATGCGGCCACCAATATCACCTAATGGAAACGGAATTTGCGACTTGAACATGTGCGCTGGCGCTCTGAATGTAAACGAATCTGCATTAAAAGAATTTAAACCAAGTGCTAAACGCCCTTTGCCACTCATTTCGTCTGCTTCACGAGCATTACCAAACTTAACGTCAAACGACAATTTGCCCATAAATAACGGTAAGCCATTTAACGACCAACTGAATTTTTTGAGCTGTATGTTTTTGCCTGCATTATTACCTGAGCTTTGACCTAAGCCCTGATGTATCTCCACAACTTGCGCAGTGCCAGACCATAATGTGCCCGTTAAACCTTGATATGATACCGTTTCAGGAAGATCGACCACCTTTAACAAAAGTCCAATTGGCGTTAAAAATAATGAAAACACCATAACCGACACAATAAATAATAATGACAACTTCTTAACTGTCATTTAACTTCTCTCCAAATCTAATCGTCTTACTCTCACAATGCCAGTTTTATCGGTGCGTGAAATATCAATATTATTAACTTCTATCGCGTAGTTATTTTTTAATACCGCCAACCAATTCATCAAAACATTAAATTCTATATCATCAAGCCCTACTTTCACCGCATCTGTCGTTTGAGGCTGAAGTCTTGCTAAAGTAATTCTACTTTGGCGTGCTGTATTGTTGATAATTTGAGTCATTGAACCTTGATTAGAAGTTGCATTGTCACTGTTACCGTTAGACTTAATTAATTGAATCTGTTGAGCAGCCCAAACGTTAAGCTCCACCTGTTTATTTAACTTGTCAGCCACTTCATTTTTACCACCAATAACAGTCGTAAAAATAGAAACAACAATAAAAGCGGCGAAACAAATACCCAGTATTGCTATTAACCTTTGTTCACTTTCTGATTTAGATTGATAAAGCGCAACAAGCTTCTGTTTAAACTCTGTAATTGCTGACATTAACTAGACTCCTGAATACTTAACGAACCGGTCACAACATCACCTTCATTATTCACTGCGCCCGGTTTTACTGTTAAACCAAGATTGCTAATAGCGACACGGAATTTTTCAAAGTCTTGGAAAGATGGCGCAATGGCATTTAATCGCAACTCACTTCGCTTGCCATCAAATCGCAAATTATCAACTTTTACGGCACTAAACTCTGCAAAAACAGGTGTCATTTTATTCATTAATTCTAGATAACCCACTTTAACACTGCCTGTGTCACCTTTAAGGGCTGCCACTTTAGATTTTAGCTGACGTTTAAGTAAATTAATGCGAAGTTTTTCATTCGGGAAGGCGGCTTTATAAGATTCAGCAAGTTCAGCCTTTGCTTGTGCTAATCGTGTTTCTTTTTGCTGCCACTCAGCCACTCCCATTATCAACTGAATAACAAATAACAAACCCGCAATGACGGCAACTGGACGCCATATCTGCCACGATTTACTGACTTGTTTTTTAGGCGCAAACGCACCTTGTAGAAAATTCCATTTTTGTTTTAAAGCGCTCTGCGCCAACATTAACATTGGCAATTCAGGATCTTCAGCAACCAATTCAACATTGTCGTTTAAGTCTTTTAATGACTCAGGCAAATCGGTGTAATAATGAATCGTTTTATTTTGGTGCTGCTGCACATAAAGCGGTAGCCAATCCTTTTCAATAAAACAACCCTGCCAGTTCCCTTCACGAATAATGTAACCGCCTGCAAGTTCCACCAAAGAACAGTGCCCTTCTTCTTGCTGAGGTAAACATAATACTTCTGGCAGGACATGGCTTACGTTGATCTCCACTTCTCTAAGCGTGTCGATCCACTCTTGTAGTGTTGCCTTATTAACAATCGCAACATTAACAAAATGCTGGTCTTTGGTTTTATCAAAACCCGAGCCTTCAATCGCAAAGTGAAGCTTGTCGATATCTTCAGCTAGCTCATCTTCCAACATATATGGCAAAGCTTTTAACATTTGACGAGAAGGCTTTATTGCCATCCAATGTGTTAACAAACGGATATCAGCATTATTACCAATGACGGTGACAGCACGACCTTGAGCATATCGAGACAATGTCGATAACTCTGACTGATCATTTAATTCACCTGAAACAATAACTTCGTTATTTGAATCAGACCACACTAACCAAGGTACTGGATTAGTTTTATGGCTGCTCATCCTCAGGATTAGCTTTTCGCTCAACTTCCCCTCCAAATCGACGCCCAATAACGCTTGCCTGATAACTATCATCAAATTGAATCAGGCTGGTTAATGCAAATTTGACGTCGTTATACGTTGCATTTGTTATTAATCTAAAAACTTTACTCGAAACGGTAAAGTTACTTCTGTCTATATTGGCGACATTTTTCGCCGATTGAACCTGACTTAGATTCCAAAATTCGGTTATATCTTTAAAGCCTTCTTGCGGACGCTGAGAAATAATTTGCACCGCTGTCGCTTCATCAACATCTAACATGGCCATGAGAAATTCTGGCGTGTCTTCCTTAATCGTATTTACGTTAATCAATATTTCATGATGTTGGGGAATGGCACACACATGCTTTTTAATTTGGTTATACACTATTGGATCAAAACCATACACTACTCGTAACTCATTTTCATGGGCTAAAGCACTATTGGCACTTAAATATGGAAATGTTAACGATGCATACATATCGCCATCATAACCGATTGCTTCTACCGCGTAATCATCTTCGTCAATCCAATCGTAGACATTGTTGGCTAGGTCTTCGTTGCTAATTTCCGCACTTACTTCTAAAGACTCTAAAAGCCGCACAAACATAGAGCGACGTTTTTTACGCTCAGCGTCATCTATCCCTGCCTTCCAAAGGCCATTTACATTAAAACAGGAATACGCATCCGTGATTTGACCTTCAATGACACCATTAGAGACTGGAAAACTCATCCCTTCTGTCGCCCAACTTTGCGACAACTCAGCAACACCGTTACTATCTTTCAAAGTCTTTGACAGTAATGCTTTTACAAAACTTTCAGAACCCTTGGCATAGAACAAAGCTTGTTGACGATTAAATAAATTCTCCGCCTGACTAATGCCGATTCGTTGTTTATTAACCAGCTGTGTTGCAATAATCACGCATAAGGCCACTACTAACATCACAGAGATTAGCGCGATGCCTTTTTGTTTTGTAGGAGCATTAGAAGAAACCATATACCGGCGATTTAAATTTCCCGTCATGTGCCTGGCCTTTTTGGTTGACCTGGTGTTAGCGGACTACTTGTTGGGTTTTGATTCGGAATTGAATTTGGTGCAGTGCCGGGGTTTGCACCTTGCCCACTCACATTTATCTTTTCAGTTAACGACACCAACGAAAAAACGCGCTCTATCTCTTTATACGTTTCAGTCACTACTATTAACTTTATTAACAACGGCAAGCCGCTATCGGGTAGTTCTTCTTGCCATTCTTTTTCATAATAATAAGACAACGACAGTTCAGTCACTCCACGGATAAGAATTTGTATTCTCGGTTCGGTTGCTGAATCTGCATCAACGTAATTAAAGTATAAACGCTCTAAGTTACCTTCTTTTAAACGATAACCCACCGCTTGCATTTCACTTCGCGGCAAAATCATCACAGGGTTTGTCCAACCATCTCGTACAAAGGCAAATCCAAGTTCCTCTGAGTCTAATAAATAAGGCTCAGCTATAAAAAAATTATCTAGTGGCGACTCACCATTTAAACGTATTTTACGTTGCGTTATTTGCTGAAAGTCATTCTCAAGAATCAACATTGCCCTTTGCATGTCTTTCAATTGATCAGCTTGGTTTTCAATGGAGTCTTTACTGGAGATAGTTGTATTTAAAACGGAGTAGGTTGCCATGCCAATCATTGCAAAAATAGCCAACGACAATAACATTTCGATTAATGTAAAACCCAACTGGCGCTTGTTTTTGTACTGACCTTGTTTAATACAATGAACTTCATAACAACTGAAGGTGCTGTTCATTGTATTGGAGAGTGCATTGGACAAGGCAAACATTACGATTTCGCCTTATATTGAACTAAAAAGGTTTCTAACTGATAAATGCTATCTTCTCGGTCTTGTGTACTAAATACATGAACCGTAACAGCACGCATGGCAGGGTCAGCCGTTTCTGTAACTTCTTGCGTCCAGAACCAAGTTAAGCCAGCCATTTTCACTTCGCCTTTGTGATTATGCTTTGGCGGCCACGTTTCATCGACTTCTAATTCCGTCAGTCTATTTTGTGCCACCCATGAAGCAAATGTCATTTGTTCGATATAACCGATATTTGAGGCACTTTGACTTAGCAGTTTCAAAATTGACGCACTCGCGTAAGCAAAAATAGCTAATGCCAATAACATCTCGACTAAGGTAAAACCTCTATTATTGCTCGTAAAGCTGTATCTAGCGGTTAAGTTCATCGCTCAAGTTCCTCTTGTTGCAGAGGGTCATAATAACGAACAGGTGCACTAAACATGCCTCGAATCAAAAACATCACTTCTTCATCAAAATCCTGATAAGTGACTTCAATTTCAAAAGGCGATATTTCACCCGACGATAAAATAAATATTTGCGGAAACGCGAGTTTTTTTTCTGCCGGTGTTAAATCCGTTTCTTCTTCTAACTTTTCTTCATCAATAAACTCTATGGCACTTAACAGGCTTTGTTCCTGCCACGGCAACCCATCAAGGTTTAAACTTAACGTTAAATATTCTGGTAACGGCTCAGTTTCAAATGGGCGTTCAGATAACAAGTTCCAGCGTTCTTCTTCAAAAACAAGAAAAACATACTGGTCTTCTACAATCGCTAAGCCAATCTGTTTGTTCTGAATAAGCGCATACTCAGAAGCCATATTAATTAATGTGGTGAGTTTATGCGTTTGTTGTTCTGTGACTTCAAAAGGATCGGGAGAGAGACTAGGAAAGCGCACAAGCGAAACTAAGTAGCCGATAATTACGATGACTAACAACAGTTCTATCAACGTAAAGCCTTTAGCCTTCTGTGGTAAAAGCATTGACGGCTTAGTAGGCACTATGGCGCTTCCTGATATTTATTTAGGTTAAAGCAATCAATTTACAGATATTCGTCTGCATTCCAGTTGCCAATATCGTCTTCTGTACCCGCTTCGCCATCAGGTCCCATCGAGAATAAGTCATACTTACCTAATTCACCTGGACTAACTAGTTGGTATTCATTGCCCCATTTATCAACCGGTACTTTTTTTAAGTAACCGTCCGCTGGGTAATTTCTTGGAACCGGTTCCATTTCTGGTTTATTAACGAGTGCTTCTAAGCCTTGTTCCGTTGTTGGGTACATTCCGCCTTTAAGCTTATACATGTCTAATGTCGATTCTAGATTACGTATTTCTATTGCCGTGCTTTGTATTTTTGCATCGTCCGACTGCCCCATTAAGTTTGGCACTACTAATCCCGCAATCATGCCTAAAATAGCAATAACGATCATCACTTCTAACAGCGTAAAACCTGCTTGTTTATTTGTTCTCATGTTCTGAAATTTTTTCACTTGGGGACTCCAACTATTTTCTTTTTATTGTAAATACTTATTGTAAATAACTACTGGAAATAACTACAAACCAACCAATTGGTTCATTTGCATAATAGGCTGTAAAATTGCCATCAAAATAAACATCACCATTCCCGCCATTATTAATACTATTAAAGGCGTTAATAAGCCTAGACTTATTTTTAGCGTCGCATCCATTTCATTATCTTGGTTATCTGCAGCACGACCTAACATTTGCTCCAACTCGCCAGACTTTTCACCACTACCAATCATATGCAGCATCATTGGTGGAAAAATTTTAGTTTGTTGTAATGAATTTTTTAATGAACCGCCTTCTCTTACTGCATCAGCGGCTTCTTGTACGGCCTTTTTTATATACGTATTCGTTAATACTTGTCCTGAAATTCGCATGCCATCTAATATAGGTACGGCACTTGAGGCTAAAATGCTCAATGTTCTTGCAAACCTTGCCGTGTTCACACCTAGTATGACTCTGCCAATCAAAGGAAGTTTCAATAAAAACCGATCATATTTTAATCGCATGGCTGGTTGAGTAAGTAAACGCTGACTAACTACCATTAATCCCATCACTGCAATCACCACAAACACGCCATAATCTAATACAAAGTCACTCATGGTTAATAAAAATTGGGTAGTACCTGGTAAAGCCGCTCCGGACTCAACAAACTGACCAACAATTTGCGGAA
>CAWUUQ010000143.1:0-3631 GCA_963925625.1 uncultured Psychrosphaera sp. | reverse complement strand
TTTTATGTTATTAGCTCGAAGTAGACGTGTCGTTGTTTGCATTGCTGTTGGGTTATCCTTGTTCTTACCCATTTTGTTACTGAACAGAAACACAACTACACCTACAGCTACAACTACAACTGCACCTACACCTACACCTACACCTACAACTAGATCTACCAACACTTCTAGCACCTCGGTCAGTACTAAATTCCACGATAAAAAGGACCGCTTACAACCAGCCGTTCCCTTGGTCTTTAACAGTGCGTTTAAATGGGTCTCACAGATTCATGTTTTTGATGTTGGCCAAGGCAGTGCCATAATGATTAAACACGATGAACAAGCGCTCATGATTGATTTAGGACCCGTATTTAAGTCAGGTAATAGTGTTACAAACTCAGTTGTATTGCCAAATCTTATTGGTCACAACATTAAAAGTTTAGAGCATGTGATTCTTTCCCATTTGGACGCTGATCATCGAGGTGACGTAGAGTTATTAAAAAAACATTATAATAGACGAAACATTCAGGTGGGAATTAAACAACGCCTCCAAAACAATTACCTACAAAAAACTCAAATAGACGAGCAAGTGCAAGTATCAAATTGTAATGACCTAAATAACCTGCCGCAGTTTCCTCAATGGTCTGGTGTAAGTTTTGTACTCATTTGGCCTGACTTATCTGTTTGGCCTGAACTAAATAAAGAATGGACAAAACTTTCAAGCAACGACAAAAGTTGTGTTATTAAAGTAACTTTTAGCCGCCAGCAACCAGAAGCTACAAGTATTTTGTTAACAGGGGATATTACAAAAAAGATTGAACAACGTTTAATAGATGCACATTATCTGGGCTTGATACACTTAAAATCCGAAATACTGTTATCGCCTCATCATGGTAGCCGTTATTCTTCAACGCTACCGTTCATTAATACGGTTTCTCCATCGGCGGTTATACATTCTAGTGGTACCCATAATCGCTTTGGGTTTCCTATCGCAGATGTGTTAACACGGTACGATCGCTACTCGGTAAAACAATGGAAAACAGCCACTCAAGGAGAGATAACGGTAACCATCAACTACGATGATCGTCGTAAAAACAATGCTTATTCTATTACAAGCGAATTATCAAACACTTCACCATTTTGGAAAAAACAAAATCCTTTTAGCTTTCATGGACAAATACGGTAGAATTAACCACATTGTGTTCAATTAACTTACTTAATCTCGGATACCCCTTGGACAATAACTATTCAAATACATTTAGCCGACTTCTTCAGTACATTAAGCCTTATAAGTTAGGTTTTGTTTTAGCAATCTTCGGAATGTTAGGGTACGCAGGCATTGATGTACTCTTCATTTCTGAAATTCAAACTTTCATCGACGAAGGTATTACTAAAAAAGACGCCAGTGTTTTAGCTGCGGCGCCAATTTTTGTTATCGGTGTTTTTTTATTAAGAGGCATATTCAACTATATGTCGACCTTTGGTTTAGGCTGGGTTGGCTCTAATATTGTTATGAATTTACGTCAAGAGTTGTATGAAA
This sequence comes from uncultured Psychrosphaera sp., assembly GCA_963925625.1. Classification (GTDB taxonomy): domain Bacteria; phylum Pseudomonadota; class Gammaproteobacteria; order Enterobacterales; family Alteromonadaceae; genus Psychrosphaera. The sequence goes on along the minus strand of CAWUUQ010000143.1, from coordinate 2,112 downwards.
AATTCATTGCTTTACCCGTTAGTTATCATGACGCAGAGTCAAACGGTAGTTTAATCTCTAAAATCACCTTTGATACTGAACAAATTGAAAATGCTTGTAGCAAAGCCTTAATGACGATGGTCCGTGAAGGCGCAATGGTTGTTGGTTTGCTGGCTATTATGTTTTACCACAGTTGGCAATTGTCCATCGCAATTTTAGTATTGGTACCAATAATTGCGATTATTGTATCAATTGTCACTAAACGATTTAGGGTCATCTCAAAACGTATTCAAATGGCCATGGGAACAGTAACCAAACAGTCGGAACAAATGTTATCAGGCCACAAAGTTATTTTGGCGTTTGGCGGTCAAAAAAGAGAAACCGAGCAATTCCACGATATTAACAACCACAATCGTCAACAACGCATGAAAATGGTGGTAACAAAAACATTAAGCGTTTCTGTTATACAAGTCATTGCTTCTTTTGCATTAGCCGCTGTTTTGTATTTATCGGCACAACCAGAAATGTTAGATACGTTATCTCCTGGAACGTTTTCAGTGGTTCTTTCGTCAATGATGATGTTGTTACGACCATTAAAACTTTTAACGACGGTAAACAGTGAGTTTCAAAGAGGGCTGACGGCCGCGCAAAGTGTATTTGATGTCTTAGACGTACAATCGGAATTAAATGAAGGCACACATAAACCAGAAAAAATAGAAGGGCGATTAGCCTTTAATCATGTTGATTTTACCTACCCTGGTACAGACAAACAGGTTATCAGCGACTTTAATATAGAAGTTGATTCAGGTACGACCGTTGCATTAGTCGGACGTTCTGGTAGTGGTAAAACAACAATATCGAATTTCGTACCGCGTTACTATTATCCGAATAAAGGAAATATTACTTTAGATGGCATGGATATCAATGAATTCGAGCTTTCCAACCTACGTTCCCATATTGCACTTGTTTCCCAACACGTGGTTTTATTTAACGACTCTATTGCTAATAACATTGCTTATGGTGCGTCACGCGTAACCAGGGTGGAGATAGAAAATGCGGCCAAACTGGCTCATGTTCTAGAATTTACTAAAAATATGGAGCATGGCCTAGATACGGAAGTAGGTGAAAACGGGGTCTTACTTTCTGGTGGCCAAAGACAGAGAATAGCCATAGCTAGAGCTATTTTAAGAAATGCACCAATACTTATAATGGACGAGGCAACCTCCGCGTTAGATACTGAGTCTGAACGTGCTATTCAAGATGCTATGCAACATTTAATGAGCAATAGAACGAGCATTGTTATTGCGCATCGATTATCAACAATAGAAAATGCAGATAGAATTATTGTGATGGACCAGGGCAAAATAGTCGAACAAGGTTCACATAAGGAATTAATGTCAAAACAAGGCGCATATGCCGCATTGCACCAATTGCAGTTTGGTGAATAACCAGTGAATAAATTAGAACAAAGTTGGTACAGCAAATCCCTTTGGTTTTGGCTATTTTACCATTTACTTTGCCGCTAACGCTGTTGTTTGTTTTGATTTATAAAGTGCGTTTGTGTGTATTTAAGTTTGCTTTTAAACCTCGCTCAAAGCCAGTGATAATCGTTGGAAACCTCACGGTTGGCGGTACGGGAAAAACACCATTTGTCATTTACTTAACACAACTACTAAAAAAAGCGGGATATACGCCTGCCATTGTCAGCCGAGGTTATGGTGCCGATGGGAGTATTGGGCCCTCGTTCCCAAGACATGTAAATGAACTAAACAAAAATGGTTTTAATCCTGCTATTTGCGGAGATGAACCAAGCCTATTAGCAATGAGAACTAACTGCCCAGTTGTTATTGATCCCAATAGAACTGCTGCGGTAGAGTTTGCGAGTGCGCTTAGTGGCGTGGATATTATTATATCGGATGATGGTTTGCAGCATTATAAAATGGCTCGTGCTTTAGAGATTGTACTTATTGATGGTGAGAGAATGTTTGGTAATGGACTTATGTTACCAATGGGCCCTTTACGTGAACCTTTGTCTAGATTAGACACTGTAGACTTTACTGTGGTGAATAGTGGTTTTGTTGACAATAGGTTATCTAAGACATCACAAGGGCCTTTAAATAATGCCATTGACTA
>CAWUUQ010000142.1:0-5973 GCA_963925625.1 uncultured Psychrosphaera sp. | reverse complement strand
TCATTAAATCATAACGCTGATAAGCTGTAAGTAACTGCCAACTGGCTTGTGCTGTTTTTGCTGCTGAAATTGCCGCTTCAACAATACTTAATTTATTGCCGCCATTGTCATGTTGCAGACGCGTCTCCATCGCTCTGCAATGATGACAATGGCGGCAATAAATTAAGTATTGTTGAAGCGGCAATTTCAGCAGCAAAAACAGCACAAGCCAGTTGGCAGTTACTTACAGCTTATCAGCGTTATGATTTAATGATGGCCTGGCATGACTTAATAATGTCGAACAAACAAGATTTAGCTCTATTAATGACTCTTGAACAAGGTAAACCCTTAGCAGAGTCAATGGGCGAAATAGCTTATGGTGCCAGTTATATAAAGTGGTTTGCCGAAGAGGCAAAACGTATTTATGGCGATACAATCCCTTCTCTAAATGCTAATCAAAGCATAAAAGTTATTAAGCAACCTGTCGGCGTTGTTGCAGCAATTACGCCTTGGAATTTCCCAAATGCCATGTTGGCCCGTAAGATTGCGCCTACCATTGCGGCTGGCAATACAATCGTTGCTAAACCGAGTGAAGACACTCCATTGTCAGCATTAGCGCTTGGTGAATTGGCCAAAAGAGCCGGTATACCTGCGGGGGTTATAAATATTATTGTCGGAACCGATTCTAAATCGATAGGCGAATTATTTTCTAGACATAAAGATATCAATAAACTCACCTTTACGGGTTCAACTCGTGTCGGAAAACTGTTGATGGAACAAAGTGCCAGCACGTTAAAAAGGTTGTCGATGGAACTCGGTGGAAATGCCCCATTTATTGTTTTTGAAGACGCAGATATTGCGGCTGCTGTTGACGGTGCAATTCAGGCAAAATTTAGAAACAGCGGACAAACCTGTGTTTGTGCTAACCGATTCTTAATTCACGATTCTATTTACGATTCTTTTGTTAGTCGGTTTGTAGAAAAAGTAAAACAACTGAAAGTGGGCAATGGCCTAGAAGAAGGCGTTCATTTAGGACCGCTAATCCATCCTCAGGCTAAAACGAAAGTGCTTGAGCTCGTTACAAAGAGCATTAAGCAAGGCGCGAAAGTCTTATATGATGGTCATTCAAGCAAACATCACACAATCTTGCATCCTATAGTCTTAACCGACGTCACAAATGACATGGACATTGCTCAATTAGAGATCTTTGGTCCAGTAGCTGCAATTCAAAAGTTTGAAACAGAGCAACAAGCCATTGCCCTTGCAAACGATACACAATACGGTTTAGCCGCTTATTTTTATAGCCAAAACTTGTCAAGAGTTGAAAGAGTTTCAACTAGCTTAGCCTTTGGTATGGTAGGGATAAACGAAGGCATTATTTCAAATGCAGCTGCGCCATTTGGTGGAATAAAAGAGTCTGGTTTTGGTCGAGAAGGCAGTTATCTTGGACTAGATGATTACCTGAATATTAAATACCTGTGTACGCGGTTTTAGTTGTTCATGTATAGTAACCATTCTGAATCAATGGAGTGGTTATGTTATCTTATTTGCAGTTTCCGAACCGACGCTTGTTAAACCGTTTGTGTCGCGTCTTTTTGCCGGTCTCTTTTTATACTTTTCTGGTTTTTACAAACGGTCACGCTGTGTCAGGGCAACTGAGCAGTGACGGTGTGGGTAACTCAAAACAACCACGTCTGCAAACTACCCAAACCACAAGTCCATCTAAGGGACAAATCTGCGACCAAACAGATCGGCTGACGTTCACCTCTAATGACATATTTGATCTTAACGACAATGACACTATATTTTTGCACCGTTGGGCCAACTTTCTTCATGTAAAGACTAAAGAAAGTACGCTATTAAATGAAACGGCATTTTTTATAAACAAATGTGAAATCACAAAAGACGATTTAGAAGAACTTGAACGACATTTAAGAAACAAAAAGTTTATTAGAGATGCAACGGTAAAGTTTTCTGTTCAAGATTCAACCAACTCGGGCAAGTCAGAAAAAAGTGCGGCGATAGAAGTTGAAACCTGGGACAATTGGTCGCTTTTACCGACCTTTGATTTGGGCCGAAAAGGTGGTCAGAACAAGTTTGCAATCGGTATTCAAGAACGAAATTTCCTAGGCTTAGGTATTGATGCAGAAATAGAATACTTCACTAATGCGCAGCGAACAGGTTACAAATTCGATACACACTTTCCTCTATTCCTAAAGAAAAATATTAACGGTGCTATTCGACTAACAGATAGTGATGATGGCAGTACTCAAGCCTTTTTTGTGCAAAAAGAGTTTGCCAGCTTTGATACCGAATATGCTTTTACCGTTGGTATTGATAATGCAGAGCTCATAGACACATTTTTTGAAAACGGAATTCAGGCCAGTCGATATCATCATAAAAAACAATTTTCTATGGTGAGTTGGCGTTGGCTGCAAAAAAATACTGAATCTGATACATGGCGTTTAGGAGTAGGACTAAAAAACGAAAAACATGAGTTTCTCAACAATGAAAACGAAACCATTTTAACTTTGCCCGCAGATCGACATTTTACCTATCCATTTTTATCGGTACAGTATGTTCAAAAAGACTTTAAAAAACTTCAAAACCTAAACTTAATAAACAAAATAGAAGACTTTAATCTAGGTTGGCAGTTTTATGCTGAATTAGGTCATGATGTTTCGAGCCGAGAGCGCGCTCCTGATTATATTTGGCGTAGCAGTATGGCGCGAGGTTATCATTTATCAAATGACTCCTTCCTATTTTTACACGCCGCTTTTAATGGAGAGTCATACGATAAATCATCAGGTACTGTTTATGCTCATAACTCACGGAGTTTAAATCGCTTCGAGCCTGATACGCGAGCTTGGTTTCAAATAAAAACGGAATACTTCAAAAAATTCAATGATCAATGGGCGGGTTATTTCAAAAATACCAATGTACTGAGCCAAAATCAGTTTTTAGATGCACCGGTAGAATTAGGAGGAGAGTCTGGCGTACGAGGCTATCCTATTCAGTTTCAACATGGTCAGCACAGTACCCAATTTACCTTTGAAGCTCGTTATTACCCTCAAATCAATATCTATAAACTGGTGGAGCTCGGTGGCGCTGCATTTATCGAAACAGGTAAAGTTTTTGGCCGATCAAACAGCACGATTAAAGGGTCAAACGATGAACAATATTACAATGGAAACATGACTTCAATTGGGGTTGGTGCGAGACTTTATTCATCTCATTCTAGTGAAGCAAAGGTCATTCATATCGATATTATTAAACCTATTTCAGAATACGAAAATGTAAACAGTGTTGAGTTTAGAATGACGAGCAGAAATTCTTTTTAGTTTTAGTCGTGCACTTTAAAATAAAAACTTCTGGCATTAAGCGCGGATTCTAAAGATGGCAATTCATTTGTTGGCAGGCTTAACTCAACAACAACATGTTCTGTATAAATTATATCAATCAATTCTGCATTAATTTGCTGGCATTGATGTCGTAACCATTGTTCGTCTGCAAAGGGTAGGGTGACTTGAACATGAGTTTTAGGGATAACTTCTTCAAGTTGTGCCAATTGAAACGTCTGTTCTATTGCTTGAGAGTAAGCTCTTACTAACCCGCCAGCACCAAGTTTTATTCCACCGAAATATCGAATAACAATAGCCATGACATTATTCACCGGTTTGTGTTGCAACACATTAAGCATCGGTTTTCCCGCGGTTCCGCTTGGTTCTCCATCGTCGGACATGGCTGCAGATTGCGAATTTGGTGAGTCGCCCAATACATAAGCCCAGCAGTGATGACGTGCATCTGGATATTGAGTTTTTGATTTAGCCAACCATGCCATTGCCTCTTTTCTGTCAGATACTGGAACAAGCCACGTAATGAACTGGCTTTTTTTTATTTCTAGAGTGAAATAAACAGGTTCAGAAATGTGATATCTCATTGCAAGCTCAATTAGCGTTAGTTTGGTTAGAAAGAGGCTGAATATACTGGGTTTAATTATTCAACAATTGCTGATAAATTAGGTACTGATAAGTCAAAGTTCAGTTGTGGTGTGATGGAATTATGCCATGACATGCTAAATAATTGCTAGGGCGAGGCGTTAATTAGAAAATGGCTGGAGTTGAAACTGTATTAACAGATTCTGATTTATAACCCTCGATTTTCAACCCCTGATTCTCAAACGCTGACCATTTGATAGGGTAAATAAATCATTTCAATCGGAAATTGGAATTTTCATGAAGATATTATTGTTAATTGTTGCAGTATTGTTGTTTGGTTTAAGTGCGCCAAGCCAAGCTGAAATTTTTAAATGTGTGGATAAAGGCGTTGCTAAGTTTTCTGCTTATCCCTGTGACGATCCTGCTTTACAGGAAGATTACGATATCAATACTGCAGAGTCTATGTCTTCCTACTTTTCACGTCAGCAGGCAAAACTGCAAATAAAGTTAAATGAACAACGTGAGCGAGTAGAGCGATATATTGAGACTTATCCAGCAATGCCAGGTTACATTAAAGAGGCGATTTTAGATTGCAAAGTGGTTCGAGGAATGACTCGAAAGCAAGTCTATTATGCTTGGAATATTTTACCTGAGTCCGAAAATAAAAGAGTTAGTCGTGAGTCATCACTTACTTACTACAAGTATAAACGAGCGCCTGTTTGCGCAATCGAAAAATTTAAAGAAGCAGACTTAACCTTTGATAATAGAACTCAACTGTTGGTCGGCTGGAATATCCAATACTAAAAATGACTAATTTCCTAAATAAAATAAGTGCCGTACGTCCCTACTCTCGTCAGGGTTCTGAATCAATTGATCAACCTTATCTAGCTGAACAATTTGAAAGTGACCGTGGACGTATTATTCAATCTGCAGCGATACGCCGTTTGCAACAAAAAACACAGGTCTTTCCGCTTGAAAAAAACTCTGCAGTTCGTAGCCGGTTAACACACTCCCTTGAAGTGCAACAAACGGGTCGACACATAGTTCGAACTATATTTAAAAAGCTAAGTTCAGGCAAAGCCATTGAATTAGGGCTTGCTCCTTATGAACGCGAAGTTGAAACATTAGTGGAAATGGCGTGTTTGATGCACGACATCGGTAATCCGCCATTTGGACATTTTGGCGAGTCGGCGATAAATCATTGGTTTGCTCAACAACTTGACCAACATGTTGTATTTAGCCAGGCAAACGACAAAATGTTAGGCCTTCAATTAAAAATGGAATTAAAAAGCTTTGAGGGCAATGCGCAGGCATTTCGAATTATCTTTAATCTTCTAAAGTTAAACCTGACGTTTTCACAAGCAGCAAGTATTTTAAAATACACACGCAGCGGTTTAGAGCGAAAACCAGAAGCTGACAAACCGCTTTCCTATTTAAAAAAGAAAGTAGGTTATTACTATTCTGAAATTGAAGACATAAATAGCATGCGTGCGCAGTTAGACATTAAGCCAGGCCATCGATATCCACTTGCCTATTTAATGGAAGCAGCGGATGACATAAGTTATTGCCTAGCAGATATTGAAGATGGTGTTGAAAAAGGCTTGTTAGATTGTCACAAATTAGCCGAAAAGCTAAAAGAAACCTTTGCCTTGTTAGCCAAAGAAGATGCAACCACTGCAATATCTAGAAACAAAACATTTGCTGAGGCTGTTGACTACGCGTTAAATCGCAGCATTAAAGAGCCTATTAACAAAGCGCATGAATTTTTTGTTTGGCTTCGTGTTCAGCTTATTCATCCGTTAGTTGAACATGCCGCCGATCGTTTCATTGAAAATGTAGATGCGTGTTATGACGGCAATTTAAATAGTGCGTTGCTTGAAGATAACAGTGTTTTCCACCATATGATTGAAACGTTTAAGGCGGTAGCAATACGTTATATTTTTAGTACAAATGAAGTAGAGACAAAAGAGCTTCAAGGTTATCGTATCATAACAGGGTTGTTAAATGCTTATGTGCCATTGTTAAATTATCCCTGAGAAAAATTCCTAGCAATGGG
>CAWUUQ010000141.1:0-10369 GCA_963925625.1 uncultured Psychrosphaera sp. | reverse complement strand
ATTTTGCATATCAACCGGCAACGTATTGCCCTGTTCATCAGTAACGGTCGCATACATTATCCAACTATTCGCATTTGTTTGCTGCGCGGCAGGAATTGCGCCTAAACCACCAACATAACCATCCGTAGCTGACACACCATTTGCCGTTGCAGCAGCGTCAACAATATTTGGTGCTGCTGTTTTTACATAATAGATAGAAGCGATTCGGCTATTACCTAAAGAGTCATAAACAACCGTAGAAGTTGAAGACGTAAAGGTACTTGTATCATTCGGGTCAAACTCAGTTGGGTCAATTGGGAATTCGTTGCTGTCTAAGTTAAAAGACAAATCAATTTGAGTGGTAAGTTGCGGCGCACCTGCTGTGTCTGGTACTTGTACCGGTGTTGTTGTGCTTAAACTTACTGACTTTACAGAACCATCGTCATTAACTGGGAAACCCTGCAAAAAACTGCCGTTTGAATCAACGATATAGTTTTCTGAGTTCAGTTTAAATGCGCCAGCTCTTGTATAGGTCACATCTCGGCTAACCAAGTCATTGGTCATTGCAAAAAAACCACCGCCAGAGATTGCCATATCTAAAGAGTTAGATGTAAATATTAAACTACCTTGCGAAAACTGCTGCGCAACGTCATTTACTAATACACCTTCGCCGTTGGCCGTTTTCGAGTTAGTAAAAATGGATGAAGAATAAACATCCGCAAATTCCGCGCGAGATTCTTTAAAACCATATGTATTAACGTTCGCGATGTTATTCGCTGTTACGTCTAAATCTTTTTGCGCTGCTTTTAAGCCACTTAGGGCGATATTAAAAGACATAGGGTACTCCTATTTTACTAAATTAGTCGCCAACTGCGAGAATGTCTGCAAGTCGGATCGAGCCTAGACCTTGAATATTTAATTCAAGTCCTGTGCCATTTTGTCCTAAAGTGACTGAACTAACGTTGCCATAACTTAGAACAGGCATACGCTCTGCTTCAGTGGCACCTGCAGGTAGTCCGGTAACATTAATTTCATATTGGCCAACTGGCCATGTTTCACCGTCAGGTCCTTTGCCGTCCCATTCAAAGTCGAGCATTCCAGCGTTCTGGTCGCCATAAGGAACCACCATAGATGCGCCATTTTGATGCTTTATTTCAACAAGAACGTTTTGAGTTCTAGATTGCAATGGAATTTGACCCTTCACGCCAGAACCATCTGAATAAGCAACTGGGCTTGCGGTAAGAACATTTCGACCAACCAGTGACGAAGCTTCTAATGCTTGGTTTGACGTCATTGAAGCCGTCAGTTGGTCCATCTTATCGCCTAAACCAGAGATACCTTCGGCCATAGTAAATTGCGTCATTTGCGCAATCATGTCTTCATTGGTCGTCGGGTTCATTGGATCTTGCATTGATAACTGAGTTGTTAACAGTTTAAAGAAGTCAGCTTTGCCAAGTTCACCATTAACTTTATTTGTTACTATTCCTTCATCTTGCCAACGTAACCGTTCAACTAAAGGACTTGTGTTATTAATTTCAGGCATAATTATTTATCCTATCGTTGACCCATTTGCAGCGTTTTACTTAACATCGTTTTAGCAGCATCAGCTACTTGAACGTTAGTTTGGTAAGAACGTGAAGCGGAGATCATATTGGCCATTTCTTCAACAACATTGACGTTAGGTTTATATACATAACCATCTTTGTCTGCCATTGGGTGATTCGGGCTGTATTCAATTTTTAATGGTGCATCACTCTCTACAATGCCTAAAACATTGACACTAGTTGAAGACTGAGTACCTAATGCTTTGTCCATTTCAGCGGCAAAAACGGGATGCCTAGCACGGTAAGTTTCGTCAACACTGCTCGATACTGAGTTAGCATTGGCAATGTTACTGGCTGTTGTATTGAGTCGCACAGATTGAGCGCTCATACCAGAACCAGAAACATTAAAGATATTATATAAACTCATTGCTATTGCCCTCCATTCAAGGCTTTATTCAGCGCTTGAATTTTCCCATTTAGAAAACGTAGACTCGTTTGATATTCCATCGAGTTTTGCATAAACAAATTACGTTCAACCTGAACGTCTACGCTATTGCCATCACCTGTATCAGGTTGAATTGGATTTCGGAATTGACTGCTTGAGTTGACATTTATAGACAAGTCATAATGTTTCTCGTGAGTTTTTTTCATCGAGTTACCAGACTGTTTTTGCGCATTCGCTAACGCGTCCGCAAAATTTAGGTCTTTTGATTTGTACCCAGGCGTATCTGCATTAGCAATATTACTCGCTAATACCTCTGCACGTTCTGAACGTACAAGTAAGGCGTGTTGATGTATGCCAAAGGCTTTGTCTAGACTGATTGCCATAAGTGCTCCACAAGCAGTGATTCATTATGACAAAAGAAATGCAAAAAAAAGGCCAACAATAATTGGCACTTACTTTTTCTTGTAAATAATTCCTGGATTGCACCGGATCATTTCGAACTTATCGCTTAATCCGGACATTGATTCTGAGGCGCCTAAGATTAAAAAACCATTAGGATTTAACTGGTCAGCAAATTTATTAATAATTTGTGATTTTATTTCGGTAGAAAAATAGATTAGAACATTTCGACAAAAAATAATGTCAAACTTACCCATCAAATGGTAACTATCTAATAGGTTTAAGTGCCTAAATGTCACTGAGCGGCGAATATCTGCCTTAACTTGCATCATCCCTTTTCCGCTATCTTCAAAAAACTGACGCCTGCGAAAATCAGATAAACCTCTAGATAAAGCGAGATTGTCATATTCTGCATTTTTACACAGGTCCAGCATAGTACTGCTTATATCTGTACCAATAACACTAAACGTGCTTTTACTTTTTAAGCCCATTTGCGCTTTATATTCAGCTATTGTCATTGCAATTGAATAAGGTTCTTGGCCAGAAGAACTTGCAGCTGACCAAATTTTAACGTTTCGACCAGTGTCTAATTCTGGCATAACTTTGCTTTTTAAAAGCTCAAAAGGATATACATCTCTAAACCATAATGTTTCATTGGTGGTCATGGCATCAATTACCGCAGCGCGAAGTTGTCGTTCCGTCGGTTTTAATGTTTTATTTACCAAGTCTTCCAATGATGCTAAGTCAAACCGTGACATAAGAGGCGACAAACGACTTTTAACTAAGTACATCTTATTGTCACCTAAAACAATGCCACACTGTTGCTCTAGAAAATCGCAAAACATGCGATACTCAGCATCACCTAATATTTTATTTGCCACTATTTAAACACTCTTCATATATCCTAAATGTTTAATCTGCATGCAGCCATTTTGAAACGGCTCCTGCTAATTCGTCCGGATTAAATTTTGCAATAAAATCATCTGCACCCACTTTTTCCACCATAGCGTGATTAAAAACACCGCTTAATGAAGTGTGCAAAATTACGTGAAGGTCGGATAGTTTAGGTCTTGATTTAACTTCAGCTGTTAATGTGTAACCATCCATTTCTGGCATTTCAACATCTGAAATTAATAATCCTATTTTTTCAGTCACTGACACTTCACACTCTTCACCAAGCGCAATTAAGTAATCTAATGCTTCTTTACCGTTCTTCTTAGCAATTATTGGTAAACCTACATCTTCAAGTGCACGCCTAACCTGATTTCGTGCCACTGACGAGTCATCAACAATTAAAATACTACGGTTGCCTAAGTCTTCTTTTATGGCAGCGTCTGATACAACACCGGCACTAACTTTGGTGCTAGAAGGTGCAATTTCTTCTAAAACCTTTTCAACATCTAAAATTTCGATCAGTTCATTGTCTATCTGAGTAACGGCAGTTAAGTAATTTTTTCGCCCAGAACCTTGCGGCGGAGGCATAACTGATTCCCAATTTAGATTAATAATCCGTTCAACGGAATCTACTAAAAAGCCTTGAATGGTTCGGTTATATTCAGTAATGATGATGAAGCTATTTTTAACATCAACAATAGGTTTCCCGCCCGTTGCTAATCCCATATCAATAACTGAAATGGTTTGACCGCGTATATGCGCTATACCTTTAATAAAAGAGTTTAATCTTGGAATAATTGTAAGAGGTGGGCACTGTAGAACTTCACGTACTTTAAATACATTTATGCCGTATCGTTGGCGCCCTTTAAGCTTAAACAATAACAGCTCTAGCCTATTCTGACCGACTAACTGGGTTCTTTGATTGACTGAGTCAAGAATACCCGCCATAAACTTTCTCCAAAACTAGGAACAATACTTGCTACATGCCCTATAAGTGCATGCAAACTTGTAACCAAATGCTGATTTATTGATATTGATACGTCAATTTTCCGACGTTCTGACAATCTCCAGGAGATTAATATCTTTAACTATATGATACAGCATAGTAAAAAGGCGATTAATATGTTGAAAAAATTGTTAATATTTATTCTGTTGGTTTTCATTCAATCAACTATTGTACAACCTGTATCGGCTAAGTCTTCACAATCTTTAGCGCATGATACTCTTTTACAAGAAGTTTCTGCCTTTGTTTCGGCAAAAGTTAATCCTGATAACAGTAAAAACATTACAGTTAAAGCCATGCCTATGGATTCGAGAATTCGTATTCATGACTGTAACAGCGAACTTGAATTTGAATTAACAAGAGCTAGACGCTTTACCCGTCAATTTCCTGTTAAAGCAACTTGTAACGATCCTGAAAACCAGTGGAAGGCTTACGTTCAAGTTAAAGTGTATGAGTATATAAAAACTATAGTCACAACGACTCATGTTGCCAAAGGTGAAATTGTAACAAAAGACATGATCTCTACTGCCATGGTTGATAAAAGCAAAGTTAGAGACAAATCCTCTTCAAACATTGATTCTATTGCGGGCGGTCGTGCGATGCGCAATATTCCTCGTGGTTACCAAGTTTCAAACTCTGATGTTTGTTTAGTTTGCAAAGGTGACAGCGTATCTATAATCGCGTCTTTTAATAACCTGGCCATTAAAACAACAGGTACGGCACTAGAAAACGGATCGATTGGCGAGTCAATACAGGTCAAAAACAACTCCTCTGAGCGAATTATTAAAGGAGTAATTGGTGACTTAAGGCAAATATTAGTTAAACTATAGAAAGTGCTAAAGTATTAGGCTCAACCGCCGATAGCGTTAACAGAGAAAATGTATTTACGGGTGATTTATGGTTAACAATGTAAAAGGCAATGCTGTTAATGGATCAAACAATCCATCTTATCTTGCTAAAAATCAGCAAGTTGAACAAGCAAAGCAAGAGTCGGTTGCAAAAACAACGCAACAAAATAATAGCACTAAAGCTGCCGAAAAAGATTCAGTTGCTTTAACGCCACAAGCAAAACAATTAAAAGATTTGCAAAAAAAGATTTCTGAAGCGGATGGTTTTGACCGTAAAAAGGTTGAGGACATTAAACAAGCTATTAGCGATGGAAATTATAAAATTAACTTTGATAAGCTGGCCGATAAGCTTTCACAATTTGAGTTTGAAATTTAATAATGACAACTGAGCAACCCACTGTTTCAAATGTTTTAGAGCTGTTAATGCAACAAAAAGATGCATTACTGTCTGTCAAGAATATTTTAGAGCATGAGCTTGATGCTGTTAAGCGTCGAGACGGTGAAGCATTAGTAAAAGTTGCACAACAAAAAGATACGTTATTAAAAGATATTCAGGCTCGTGATCAACTAATCAGTACTCACCCAAACGCTGAAGACGTTAACAATGAAGCACAATTATCGGCACTTAAAACTGAAATAACCACTCTACTTGAACAATGTCAGACTCAAAACGAGGTTGTTTATCTAGCGGCTAAACAAAGTGAAGTTGCTATTGAACAGGTCAAACACTTGTTAATTGGTGGTAGTAAAAACACTACTTATGATGCATATGGCCAAAAGAAAAGCGGACCTTCATTAACAAAAGGCATAAAAGCCTAAAACTTTCTTATTTTATCCACGTAATGACGCACTCGAAGTACATCAAGAGGTTGACGTTGTGAATCCAATACTCGCGCCCCAAACTCATCAGCAATCTTTTTGGCAGCATTGTGCATCATATTAAATGTTTGTAATGCCTCACCGGCATTCGGTAACGTCATAAAGATACTCAATCCTCTAGTACTTACCTGTTCCATGTGATCGATGTCAAACTTTCCTGGGTTGTACATATTCGCAAGACTAAACAGAATTTCGCCATGACCTGAACTGTTTTCGTGACGATGGAAAAAGTCCATTTCGCCAAACTTAAAGCCTAACGTTAAAAGGATGGGTAATAGTTTTGCACCATCAATCATTTCGCCTTCAGACTTGTCGACATATAAAATTAAAACTTCTGACTTGGCTTCAGCTTTGCGATCAGGCTGAGATTTTGTTTCAACTTGAGCTTGAGGCTGACGTTGGTGCTGAGTACCTTGCCCTTCAAAATCAGTTTCAAATGCACGACGCTCATTAAGACCTGCCTCACACCGACGCTCATTAGCGCGCTTATCACTCTCTTCTTTAGAAAAGCCTACTGGAGTTTGAGCGTCAGATGTTGCAACCGTATCAACAACATCTAATGCTGAGAAACTTGGTAGGCTAGTGTCTTGGATATCATTTTTTGGCAATTCAAGTGTTTCAGAAACTTGGGCTTCTGAATGTGACTCTTCAAACATCGAATTTTGACTTTGTGCCACCTTTGACTCTTGTGAGGTATAAATCGAGTCCATATTCACGTCAACAACAGGCAGGCTTCCAACATGGCCGCTTTCTGATTCAATCGTTGAAAAGTCCATTTCCATTTGTTTAATTTTTAAAGCTTGAGCGTCAATGTCTTCTTCTTCATTATTGTCGCTGTCATTTTCTTGTTCTTGTGCTTCTAGTTTACGCTCTTCATTAACGTTTTTGCGCACCGTCCAAATGCCATGTAATACCACAGCACCGATCGCTAACGAGCCCAATAAAATGATTGCTAATCTAAGTTCTTCTGCCATGTTTGTTAAAAACCTTTTATACGTTCCGTTGCGTTAAACAGCGTCTGCCATTTCTACTGCTTGTTGAATATCTACTGCGACTAATCGGGAAACCCCAGGCTCTTGCATTGTTACGCCTGTTAGGTGAGTCGCCATTTCCATTGCTACTTTGTTATGACTTATATAAATAAACTGTACTGAATCTGACATTTCATTGACCAGTTTACAGAATCGACCAACGTTTGCATCATCTAGTGGTGCATCAACTTCATCTAACATGCAAAATGGTGCCGGATTAAGTTTAAAAATTGAAAAAACCAATGATAATGCGGTCAGCGCTTTTTCGCCACCACTTAACAGATGAATTGTTGAGTTTTTCTTGCCTGGAGGTCTTGCCATAATAGTTACGCCGGTTTCAAGTAAGTCATCACCAGTAAGTTCCAAATATGCAGCCCCGCCCCCAAACACTTTCGGAAATAAAGTCTGTAGGCCTTCGTTCACACTGTCATAGGTTTCTTTAAATTTGTTTCTAGATTCACGGTCAATCTTTCGAATAGCAGACTCTAACGTTTCTAATGCGCTAGTTAGATCAAGGTATTGATCATCTAAATATTGTTTACGTTCTGCTTGAATATCAAACTCTTCAATTGCGGCAAGATTTATTGCGCCTAATCGTTGAATTAGCAGTCCTGTTTTCTCAAGATTCTTTTGCCAATCCGCTTCATTGGCTTGAAGTGGCATGTTTTCTAAAACATTTTTAATGGTGACGTTCATTTCATCAAGCACGTCCAGCATATTTTGAGCTCGGACACGAGCGCCTTCACAGTCCATTTTTATCGTCGCGATATCATCTTTCATTTTGTCTAACTGATGATGAACCCCTGACTGCCCTTTTTCCAACGACAAAATTTCTTCATCTATTTCAGCGACCTTAAGGTTTAAAGATTGTATCTTCTCTTCTTCGAGTAATTTAGATTCCAAAAGTTCTTCTAACTGTTGTGACAACATATTTTTGTCGGCAATGTGATGACTTGTATCGGCAAGTGTATTGAGCTTTGACTTTAACTTAGTTAACGACTCATTAGCTGTTTGAATATTTTGTTGTAAATTTGCCGTTTGATTCTGCAACGCTTGTTGTTGCATTGAAAACTGATGTAAGTCTTTAGTTGCTAGTTCTAAGGCGTGTTTTGCCGTTTGTTTTTGCTCAATACTGTTTGATTTTGACTTCTCAAATTTGTCTGCTTTTTGCTCCAATATTAACAGTTTCTCTTGAGCTTGAATTTGTTCTTCAACCAAGGCTTCTAACACCAACTCAATATCTTCTGACTGTTGGTTTATACGGTTTAATTCTTGTTGAATTTTTTCTTTTTGTGCACTGACATGACGTTGCTGTTGAGAAGTCAGCTGTATTTCAAGTTCAATTTGTTTGCACTGCTGAGACGTTAAATTTAATAAATCTTCCAATCTCCGGCCGTTTAATTTTGATTCATTGACCGCTGTATTCATCATTTCAAGTTTGGCGGATAGCGCATCAGTTATTTGACCAATTTCTGTCGCATCGTGCTGCAGCGTTTCTAGCTGTTCTAATTTTGACAGCGCTCCGGCGCTTAGACCCAAGCCTGTCCAGTTCTTGCCAACCCATTGACCATTTGGCAACACGGCCGCAATAAAGTGGTTTGAGTTTTCAAGAATTGTTTGGGCTTCAATCGTCGACTCAGCCACTGCAACATTATTAAACCAAAGCGGGAAATCACCAGCTTCTATCACCGACGCTGCACTATTTTTTACCGCCATTTCTAATGACATTAACCTTGATGTTTTGGAATCACCCGATGTTAGGGTTGCCGATGCTAATAGGTAGTTTCCAGCTACGCTAAGGCTTGATTCCGGTAAGCTTTCCACCAGCATTAAGTCACCATGATGTGTCATAAGGCTTTCAATGGCGAGTTGCCACTTTTTTTGTACTTTCAGCTGTTCAATTGCTAACCCTAACGTTTTAACATCTGCGCTTTCCTGTGAATCTACTTGTGCTCCTTGACGCAGCTCTTGTTGCCACTGCGTTAGTTGTTCAAGTTTAGAATTTATGGCAATTTGTTGCGCTTGCGCTGCATCCAACTCATTTTTGCACCGTGTTTGGTTTTCCGTTTTTTTCTGGTGTTCGCTATTGTGTTTAGCATGCTCGTCTTGAAACTCAATGATTTTGAGCTCTAATTGTTGACGTTCATTTTCTAATTGAGACAATGCCTGTTGCTGGTTTTCATTAGTTAAGTCACTAAGTTCTTGCGAGAGATCTTGATGCTGCTGGCGATTTCGAGCTTGTTCAAGCTGTTGATGATGCAACTTTGTATCAATAATTTTTAACGCTTGTTGTGCATGGCTTATTTCTTTAACTTGCTGACTAGCAAATGCTTGTTGTTGCTCATGCTGGTATTCCGCCGTCGCTAATTGTTGTTCAGCTTCGTACAGGCGTTCTTCTATTATTTCTTGTTCAAGGTCTTTCTCTAGGACTTCTGCTTTTAAGGCTTCTAATAACTCTTGTTCTTGTTCTATTTTTACAACCGCTTCGTTAATAGATTCCGTAAGCTGAATTGATTCTTGTTGTCGTTGATTAGCTCGTTCTTGATCAAACAAAATTTGTTGTTCTAGTTTTGTTATTTGATTGCTAGTTTGAAAAATTTGTTGTTGATGAAGTTGAATTTTTTCATTCAACTCATGCAAGGCTTCCTTTTTGTCAACAAGACTAAGTTCACCACCACGTTGCTTGGCGATAAAGGCTTCTAGCTCCGTTTCTTTAATGCAACGTTGTTGTTCAAAAACATTAACTTGTTCATTATATTTGTGCCATTTAAGGGCATTTAACTCTGCTTTATATTGGCGTTCTTGCTGTTTTAATTCTTTAAACTGTTTAGCGGTGTTAGCTTGTTTTTGCAGTTTATCTAACTGTGTACCAAGTTCATCTCTAACATCGGCTAATCGTTCTAGGTTTTCACGTGTATGCCTAATACGCGTTTCAGTTTCACGACGACGTTCTTTGTATTTAGAAATTCCTGCCGCTTCTTCTAAGAAAACGCGAAGCTCTTGAGGCTTTGATTCAATTAACCGAGAGATCATGCCTTGTTCAATAATTGCATAACTGCGCGGCCCAAGTCCTGTGCCTAAGAATATTTCGGTAATGTCGCGACGGCGACACTTTGTGCCATTTAGAAAATACGTTGAGGTTGCATCTTTTGTCACGGTTCTTTTTACAGACACTTCATTCCAGAAATTTCACAAATACCCATCACGTGGAATTCTAGCATTGACATTTTTTCGATTTAAAATGATGAAAAATTCCATAATATTCTTGAAAATAGTTTGCTAGATGCAAACATTAAATACTTTAAGCAGTTTCAAGAACTTCAAGATGAATTTCAACGATAGTCTCA
>CAWUUQ010000140.1:0-12510 GCA_963925625.1 uncultured Psychrosphaera sp. | reverse complement strand
CATAATTAACGCTAATAACATATTGGTTTGCATTATGTTCTCAGTTTCACGCTGACGTTCAAAACTACCTGATAAGCTCCATTTATAACCAATTGGCAACTGCATATTTGCCATTAACTGGGTAATCGCGGTTTCAGCTTCCTCAAGAGTGAAGTCTTCGGCTAGATTTGCGCCGACGGTTAAGTTAGTTTGTCTAAAGCGCCTGAATATCTGACTTAGACGAGGAGCGGTTTCTAATGTTGCCAGTTGATCTAAACGATAATCAACGCCATTCTTTGATAGAACAATTAACGCTCTAAAACGCTCTAAAGACTTTTCTATGTCATCAGCATATTTTAGTCGAACCTGAATTTCACCAGCACTTGGGTCTCTAAAAGTTCTTAAATTAATACCTCGTAAAGCTGTTGAGGTTGATTGCGCTACTTGTTGGCTGCTAAGCCCATAACGTTGAATTTTTTCTCTATCAATTCGAATGATGATTTCTTTTTTGTCACCTTCAATTTCAGACTTTACATCTTCAAAACCTTTTAACTGAGATACTAAAGGAACGATTTGACTGGCAATGTCAACCAATACATCTGTTGCTGGTCCGGCTAAACTAATTTTAACGCCACCGCCATTTGATTGGTTCCAGCCAAATCTAGGTTTTGCGATAACAATAGTAGGCCAATCTTTTTCAATCGCTTTTTTGATTTCACTAGGGGATTTCACAAGTTCTTTATTTAAGTTAATGGTTGATTGGGCAAATCCTGGGCGGTAATAAGTATAAACACTGTCAAACTCAAATAACTCTTGATGTTTATATAAATAGGTTTCCATTTGCACCACTGCTTTTTTAACTTCTTCTAAACTTTGATTCCCTTGAATGTCATAATTGATCCACATTCTTGAACCCGTTACACCACTTTCACTATCAGAATTGACCAAGTTTAAAGGTATAACCATTGAAATAAATATTAGAAATCCAACAGCAAATGACTTTTTTTGATTCGACATAACTTTTTTTAATGTCTTTTTATAAAAAGAATGTTGTTGTTTTTTATTGGTTTGAGTCTTAGGCACTTTTTTAATTTTGCTCGTTAAAAGAGGAATTAAGGTTTGAGCAATGGCCAAAGAGGCAAATAATGAAATGCATATAGCAACAGCTACATGTTCTAAAAAGATAGTCACTTCTACTTTTTCACCAACAATATTAGGCAAGAATACAATCGCGGTTGTAAGAGTACCTGCAAATACGGCCAACGAAACTTGGTTTACGCCTGCTAATGTAGCTCGTTTAATATTGTCATCTGACTGACGTTCTTGAAAAATTGATTCGGATACAACAACGGCATTATCGACTAACATTCCTATTGCTAACATTAAACCCATTAATGACAATATGTTAAGGCTATAACCTAATAAGTACATCGCCCCGAGTGTTATACAAATAGCAAAAGGTACCGATAAGACTACTATCATTGTTGTGGCCAAGTGACGTAAAAAAGCATACAAAACAATAATGGATAAAAATGCGCCTATTAATCCTGCTTCAGTTAAGTTGCTTAAAGATGTGGTTACGTCTTCAGCTGTATTTTGCATAACAAACAAAGAGATACCTGAAAATTGAGGATTAGACTTTGTTTCTTCAACCACCTTCATTACTCTGTTAGCAACGTCGACTAAATTCGCACTAGATTCTTTCATTACATCCATGCCAATTGCAAAGGTCTGGTGTAAATGTCGAGCTTCTTGTTTTTCAGGTAATTCGTAGGTAATTGAAGCGATGTCATTAAGCTTTATATAAGGCGTGATAGAAATGTTATTCACATCGTCAATAGACTTAAATTGCCCATTTGGAGATATCAGAATTTTACCTTGTGCACTATTTAGAAAACCCGCCGACTGACTAAAGTTTGCTCCTCTTAATGAAGCCATTACTTGCGTAACGGACAATTTATAAGCTGCCATTTTTGTTTCATCTAAGCGGATCGTAATCTCTCTTTTGTCGACGCCATAAAGTGTGACTTGTGAAACGCCAGGTACTCTTTCAATTGGCGCCTTTAGTTGTTTATCTAATAAGTCATAGGCATTTGATAAGTCTCTGTCAGAAGAGATTCGCAGATTAAAAACAGGGAAATCACCTGTATTAAATTGATAAACTAACACCCGTTCTAAATCATCGGGTAGCAAGGATCTAATTGCATCTACTTTTTCTCTTGCCTCAATAGACTTTGCACTGATGTTTTCATCCCATTTAAAAGACAGACCAATATTTGCTCCAGATTCATCAGACCAAGACCTAAGCTCCTGAATGCCCGAAATGGTAGCAAGGACCTCTTCAATTGGTTTTGTAATTAACCGTTCAACTTCCGCCGGTGTACTATTTGGGTAGGGCACATTTATAAATAATTCTGGTATTTCTATGCCGGGCAACTTTTCTAAAGGCAGAAGTCGACTAGACGCTGCACCAAGTAAAAGTAGCGATATAAAAACAATAATAGTAGTAACGGGACGAGCGAGTGCAAATTTAGCTAATACGGCCACGGTAGAAGACGATGTTTTATTATTTAGTGAAGACTGCGATGTCATTGTCATCTCCTTTTTCTGTTTGTTCCTGTTGTTCGAATGATTTCATATCGAACAAGAGATAAAGGGATGGGATAAATAACAAAGTAAGTATTGTTGCAAACACTAAACCAAAAATAACGGTTAAGGCCATTGGTGTACGCATTTCAGCACCATCTCCCATACCAATTGCTAAAGGTAAAAGCCCTAAAGTTGTTGTTAATGTTGTCATTATTATGGGTCTTAACCGCGTGGCAGATGACTGTTTTATAGCCTCGATTTTACTTAAGCCTTCAATGCGCAATTGATTTATTCGGTCAATTAGAACAATGGCATTGTTAACGACTATTCCAGCAAGCATGATAAAACCAATAAAAACAACAACACTTAAGTTTGTTCCTGTCAGGTACAGCCCATAAATTGATCCCGCACCGGCTAATGGTACGGTGAATAAAATGAGCAATGGGTGTAATAGGGACTCAAACTGAGATGCCATCACTATGTAAACCATAAAAATAGCTAAACCTAAAGCCATCATCAACGATTGGAATGACACTTCCATGTCTTCATTTTGGCCGTCAATACTCCATTGAACGTTTAATGGAATTTGAGTTTCAGCCATGATATCTCTAACGATTGCTACTGCGGATGCTAAATCACCTTCATTAAAGTTTACGTTTATAAGGGCAACTCGTTCCTGTTGTAATCTATTAATCTCACTAGGACCGGTAGTCATACTGATGACTGCAACTTCCGCCAGCGTAACCGCTTTATTGGCCTGAGGATTAATGATTACCTGTTCTAAATCTGCGATTGAGTTTCTTTTTAGCTGAGAGGTTCTAACTAAAATATCTACTTTCCTGTCAGCAATAGAGAATCGAGTCGCTACTTTACCGCCAATTTGAGTGGCAACTATGTCTGAAACCTCGGCCGCAGTTAATCCAAGCTGCGCTAAACGAGCATGCCTAAACTCCAAAGAAATTTCAGGGTTACCATCTTTTAGTGTCGGACTAATATCGTTTAATATAGGACTGCTGTTTAAGGCGTTTACCAATTTATCGCTAACCACGGCAAGCGTTTCAAGATCATAACTTGATAAAACTATTTGAATGGGCGCTTTAAAAGTAAGCAGCTGGGGTCTTTCAATATTTGTTGTTAAGCCAGGCATACTATGCAATGTGTTTCGTATTACCTGAATAACTTCTTGCTCTTTATTTTTATTCTCACCTTGTTTCATGACAATGTTAATACGGCCCCAATTATCTCCACTTTGTCCTGGAGACGCATTTAATAAACTCCCTGTACCAATAACACTATATGTTTTATCAACAGACGGATGGCTATTGGCGGTTTCCGCAAGTTGCGTAAGTTGTCGTTCAGTAGTGTCTAATTTTGCCCCAGTAGGCAATAGTACGTCGACATAAAATTCTCCCTGTGCCATTGGAGGAAGTAGTTCTGAGCCTAATTGTTTGCTTAATGGAATTGCACCTAAAGACAACAAAATTATGCTAACTAGTGTAAGTTTGGGCCACTGTAATGAATTATTTAAGATGCGGGCGTATCGAGTTGCTAAGCCGTTGTAGGTAACGTTAAATCCATTAGCGATTGGGCTCATAGTTACAGAAGCTAATTTTGTAACGAGTTTAACCAGCGTTTTAAGTACGATACTAATAAACAGCGGTATCCAATAAATCAATATCATTAGAATCTGTTTAAAAGGCCATAATAACCAAAATATTATTTTTCCAGTTTTTGTCATTGGAGCAGTTTTTTTTGGAGAAGGCTGAACTTCAGGATTTAGCTGAACTACTCGCTTTTCGCGCGACGCCAACATAGGGATTAATGTAATAGAGGTGATTAATGATGCTAATAGCGCAAAGGTAATCGCCATTGCTTGATCGCTAAATAGTTGCCCTGCGATACCTTCAACAAACGCTAGTGGAAAGAATACCGCCATAGTCGTTAAGGTAGACGCAATAATTGCCGTTGATACTTCTTTAGTCCCTTTTGAAGCGGCTTCTTTTGGACCAAGTCCTTGTTCTTTATATCGAGCAATATTTTCCAGAACAACAATTGCACCGTCAACTAAGAGTCCAATTGCTAGTGCTATACCTCCTAGACTCATGATGTTCAGAGATATATTATTGCCATACATAAAGTTAAAGGTAGCGATGATAGAAATAGGAATAGAGAGAGAAATTATAAACGTGGTCCATACGTTTCTAAGAAACAAATACAAGATGATCATTGCTAATATGCCACCTATAAATCCGGCAATTTTTACTTCATCAACTGCGGACTCTATAAACTCTGCTTGGTTATATATGACATCAATTTTTAATCCATCGGGCAGTATTTTATTGATAGTGCTTAATTGATTTAAAACCGATTTTGAAACGGCAACTGAGTTGGCATCACCTTCTTTATAAAGTGAAATTTCAATACTTTCTTTACCGTTAACTTGAGTAATCGAGTCGCGTTCTTTATGACTATCGGATATAAATGCAACATCACGTAGTCGAACAATTTTTAATTCGTTTTGTTTAACAATCAATTGCTTTATTTCTTCGATATTCTTAAATTGATTAATCGTACGAACTAAATAATCTTGGCTAACATCCCTAATACGGCCGCCAGCTAGGTTGATATTTTCTTCACTTAATCGCTTAATTAAGTGCTGTAATGTAATTTGATGGTGATTCAATTTATATTGGTCAACTTCTATATGTATTTCTTGCTCTAAACCGCCACCAACTCTTACTGATGCAACGCCAGAGGATGATTCTAGGCGACGTTTAACCTGTTCTTCTGCAAATATACGAACTGATTTTAAGTCTGTGATTGGCTTGTCGGAAACAATTGCTAATCGCATTATCGGATCTAAACTAGGATTAAAACGAAGGAGTAGGGGCTTTTTAATATCTAGAGGCAAGCGCAAAATATCTAATTTTTCACGAACATTAAGGCTTGCCATGTCCATATCTGTGCCCCAATTAAATTCCAAGACAACATCAGATTGTCCAGCTTTAGAAATGGACCGTACATTTCTAACATTTTTAACGATGCCGATGGCTTCTTCGATAGGTTTACTTATCAATAACTCTATCTCCGCTGGAGCAGCGCCTTCATAATTAGTTCGTATGGTTAGCGTTGGGTATGAAAGCTCTGGCAATAGGTTAACGGCAAGTCTTGAAAGGGAAACCATGCCAAAAAGCAATACGGCCAAAACAAACATCCAAATAGTAACGGGCCGTTTTATGGCTACATCAACAATACTCATAAATAATTCCTTTTATTGTGCTTGGTTGATAACAGTAACTGTTGACTTGTTTTTGAGGTTGTTGTGACCTGCAACAATGATAGAATCTGCTTCATTAAGACCTTCAATTATTTCCACAAGGCCATTAAATCGATATCCAGTGATGACTTTCGTTTTAACCGCAATATTATTCTCAATCTTAAAAATATAATCTGCATTATCTAAAGAAAGTATTGCGTTACTGGGAGCGACTATTGCGTTTTCATGCTTTCCAAGCTGAATGTTTACTTCGGCAAACATACCAGGTTTTAATGAACCTTTTGCATTATCTACAGCAACAACAGCTTTGAACGTGCCATTTGAAGCGTCAACGATAGGGCTTATACGTTCTATGTGTGCATTAACGATGGCATTGTTTAGAGCCGGGACCGTTAACTCAACAGGTTGGCCATTTTTCACCGTAGAAAAACGTCCCTCCGGTAAATATATGACGCCTTCTAATTTTTTTTGAGAGACAATACTAAACAAATTTTTATGTTGATATTGCTGAACTAAATTACCTACTTTTACATACCGATTGGCAACGTAGCCATTGATAGGAGCAATGACGTTTGTTTCTTTAACATCGAGTTCAGCTAATTTAGTCGATGCGTTTAAAGACGCATATTGCCACTCTAGTTTTTCTAACTTGTCGGCACTGACCAATGCTCTAGACTTTGCGGAATTAAGACGACTAAGTTCACCTTGGACTTGAGCAAGTTCTGCTTTTCTTTGCTCTAATGTTAACTGATAACGTGTGTCATCTATTTTGGCAAGTATTTGTCCTGCTTCAACATAATCACCTTCTTCTACATAGACTGCCTCAATCAAGCCTTGAACCTTGCTTATCACGTCTGCGTCTTGAGTAGACTCAAGGATTGCATTGGCTGCATAATAATCTGAGATGTTTTCTCGCTTGGTTTTAAACGCTTCTACTGGAACCTTAATGACTTCTTCTGCTTTTTTTTCTGTATCGATAGAAGCTGAAGCATTATCACAACCTTGGAGACTTATTATTGAAACAATAAAAATCGAAAAAGTGAGGGTCTTAATGATTAAATTGGCGGTTGTATTCATATCTGTTATCCATAGTGAAGTGAAAATTAATATTTAAGTAAATTTTAAGTAATGGTTAAGTAGCCGTTAGTTATTATCTATATCAATGTGACGTAAACTTAAGCATCCTATCTATTATTTACATCGCATATGTCATGCCATGTTTAAATTCTATTAAATACAAAGGCTTAGGTGGTTACAAGGCGAGTCAAAGGTTGTTCTTAGTCTGTTTTTAGTGAAAAGCACTAAAAAGTAGTAGTTCTGACAATTAAGAGACTGTTATTGCCAAGCTTAATAATCAAAATCTAGGCAAAAAAAAAGCAACCCAAAGGCTGCTTTTAATGATAGTGCTAAATAAAAAAGTTAGCGTTTATTTACTGATACGTAATCTCGTTTTGCTGGGCCTGTATATAATTGGCGTGGACGACCAATTTTTTGTCCAGGTTCGCTTAACATTTCGTCCCAATGGCTAATCCAACCAACGGTACGAGACATTGCAAAGATTACCGTAAACATGCTTGTAGGAATTCCGATAGCTTTAAGAATGATACCTGAGTAGAAATCTACATTAGGGTATAATTTTTTCTCTACAAAGTATGGGTCTTCTAACGCAATACGTTCTAGTTCCATCGCTACGTCTAACAGCGGATCTTCAATATTAAGAGCTGTTAATACTTCATGACATGTGTCACGCATAACTTTGGCACGTGGGTCAAAGTTTTTATAAACGCGGTGTCCAAAGCCCATTAGGCGGAAAGGATCCGCTTTGTCTTTTGCTTTAGCAACAAACTCTGGAATACGATCAACAGAACCAATCTGCTTTAACATATTTAAACAAGCTTCGTTGGCGCCGCCATGTGCAGGGCCCCAAAGTGACGCAATACCTGCAGCAATACAAGCATAAGGGTTTGCCCCCGATGAACCTGCTAAACGTACTGTTGACGTTGATGCATTTTGCTCGTGATCAGCGTGCAACATGAATATCTTATCCATAGCGTCTGCGATTACAGGGTTAACAGTGTAATCTTCAGCTGGTACTGAGAACATCATGTGTAAAAAGTTTTCAGCATACGATAACTTGTTACGTGGGAAAACAAATGGTTGACCAATGCTATATTTATAAGCCATTGCTGCGATTGTTGGTAGTTTAGCAACTAAACGATATGCACTGCGTTTACGTTGTTCTGGATCAACAATATCTAAATCATCATGATAAAAACTAGATAACGCGCCGACTACACCGCACAACATTGCCATTGGATGGGCATCAACAACAAAACCTTCAAAAAACGTTGCGATTTTCTGGTGAACCATGGTGTGATGAGTAATGGTCTCTTCGAACGAGGCCAATTTTTCAGCTGTAGGTAACTCACCATGAAGTAGCAAATAACATAATTCTAAATATGAAGACTCATTTGCTAATTGTTCAATTGGGTAACCACGGTGTAATAAAACGCCTTTGCCGCCATCTATGAATGTAATCTCTGACTGACATGATGCAGTGGCCAAAAAACCTGGATCATAAGTAAATACGCCTTGGGCACCTAATGTACGAACGTCTATTACGTCGTTTCCAGCTGTACCAGACATCATCGGTAAATCGAATGGTTCTTGCCCGGTGACTTGAACTGTGGCCTTTTTATCTGCCATGCAGGTTCTCCTCGAATATAAGTAGTAGTTTTAATTATTTATGAATCTCCAGTATAGAAGAAAATAAAATAATTAAGGTATGTCATTAAAAAAATCACGACATTGTAACTCTAAAGTAGAGTAAAAAGTCAATTTAATTGCACAAATGTCTAATTAATATTCACTGTGGTCAATAAGTTGCCTAAAAAGTAATCTTTAACACGTTAAATTTAAACAGAAATTGATATATGTGAAATCGCTATATATACTCCGTATACTGCACACGTATGCAGATACCCTTTGATGAACTTGATAAATAAGAAATTAAAAATTTTGAGTTCAACAAAACCAATGGTGTACTTCAAAAGTATACTCTTTGAACATAAACAGCTCGGATAGGCATGTAATCGTGAAAAAACAAAGACCTGTAAATCTAGATCTGACAACCATTTCAATGCCAGCTACGGCAAATGCGTCAATTCTTCACCGTGTAACAGGTGTTGCAATGTTCTTCGCATTAATATTTGTTATCGTAGTTTGGGCCATCTCTCTTCAATCAGCCGAAGGCTTTGAGTTAGCAAAAGAGCTAATGCAAGGCGTAATCGGTAAGATTATAGCGATTGGTACATTGGCAGCGCTTTCTTACCACATTATAGGCGGCATTCGTCATCTTGTAATGGATATGGGTTATTGGGAAGAGTTGGAGTCAGGAACTTTAAGTGCCAAATTAGCCATCGCAATTTGGATCGTAACTGTAATTTTGGCTGGAGTATGGATATGGTAATCAATCAAGCTTCTTTAAAGAGAAATGGAGTTCAAGATTACGTATCACTGCGCACCACTGCTTTAATAATGACAGCGTATACGTTTTTTATCCTTTATATCTTTTTATCAACACCAGTAATGACTTATGAAGCCTGGTCGGGCCTTTTTGCCAATATTGGCATGAAGATATTTACCTTTATTACGTTATTATGCATTTGGGTACATACACGAATTGGTTTGTGGCAAGTGCTAACTGATTACGTTAAATGTGCAACGTTGCGTTCAGTATTAAGCTTTGTTCTTAATACGATGGGCTTGGCATACGTAGTAGCTGGTCTATTTATTTTGTGGGGTGTCTAGTGAGCATTTCAGTAAGAGAATTTGATGCCGTAGTAATCGGCGCAGGTGGTGCGGGAATGCGCGCTGCTTTGCAAATTGCAGAATCAGGCAAATCATGTGCTTTGATCTCAAAGGTTTTCCCAACTCGTTCACATACTGTATCTGCTCAAGGTGGTATTACAGTTGCGTTAGGTAATGCGCATGAAGATAATTGGGAATTCCACATGTATGATACGGTTAAGGGTTCTGATTTTATCGGAGACCAAGACGCTATTGAATATATGTGTAAAACAGGCCCTGAAGCAATCCTAGAAATGGAAAACAAAGGTTTACCATTCTCACGTTTTGAAGATGGTTCAGTTTACCAAAGACCTTTTGGTGGCCAATCAAGAAACTTTGGTGGTGAACAAGCAGCTCGTACAGCGGC
Source organism: uncultured Psychrosphaera sp. (assembly GCA_963925625.1). Taxonomy (GTDB): domain Bacteria; phylum Pseudomonadota; class Gammaproteobacteria; order Enterobacterales; family Alteromonadaceae; genus Psychrosphaera. The sequence continues at coordinate 2,449 of CAWUUQ010000140.1, read as the reverse complement.
TGCCGCTGACCGTACAGGTCACGCGTTGTTACACCTTTTATACCAACAAAACGTTAAAAACAAGACAACAGTTTATAGCGAATGGTATGCACTTGATTTAGTAAAAAATAAAGACGGTTCAATTGTTGGTTGTACTGCAATAGATATTGAAAGTGGTGAAGTAGTATTTTTCAAAGCCCGAGCAACCGTTTTAGCAACAGGTGGTGCGGGACGTATTTATGCTTCTACTACTAATGCTCATATTAATACTGGTGACGGTGTTGGTATGGCAGTAAGGGCTGGTGTTGCACTTCAAGACATGGAAATGTGGCAATTCCACCCAACAGGTATTGTTGGAGCAGGTACGCTTGTAACTGAAGGTTGTCGTGGAGAAGGTGGTTATCTTTTAAATAAAGATGGCGAACGTTTCATGGAACGTTATGCTCCAAATGCAAAAGATTTAGCATCTCGAGATGTTGTTGCTCGTTCAATGATGACTGAAATTCGTGAAGGTCGTGGTTGTGACGGCCCTTACGGTCCACATATTAAGTTAAAACTTGATCATCTTGGTCGTGAAACTCTTGAGTCTCGTTTACCAGGTGTTTGTGAACTATCTAAAACGTTTGCACACGTACACCCTGCGGATGAGCCAATTCCAGTAATACCTACTTGTCATTATATGATGGGTGGTGTTCCGACTAACGTTAATGGTCAAGCATTAACTAAAGCGGCAGACGGTTCATTTAAAGAAGTTGAAGGCTTATTTGCTGTTGGTGAAATAGCTTGTGTATCTGTACACGGAGCTAACCGTTTAGGCGGTAACTCACTATTAGACCTAGTTGTATTTGGTCGCGCTGCTGGTAAATATCTAGAAAAATATCTTGGTGAAGGTGGCGGTACATCAGAAGTTTCTTCTGAAGATGTTGATGCTGCTATGTCACGTTATAATCGTTGGGAATCAACGAAACAAGGTGAATGTCCGGTTCAAATCAAAAAAGACCTACAAAACTGTATGCAATTAAACTTCTCGGTATTCCGTGAAGGTAAAGCTATGGCAGAAGGTCTAGCAGAACTTAAAGAAATTCGTGAACGCTTAAAACATGCTAAACTTGCTGATAATTCAAGTGAATTTAACACTCAACGTATAGAATGTTTAGAGCTAGACAACTTAATGGAAACGGCTTATGCGACAGCGGTAGCTGCTAACTTCCGTACTGAAAGCCGTGGTGCTCACAGTCGTGAAGATTTCTTAGAACGTGATGATGAAAACTGGTTATGTCACAGTATTTATGATCCTACTAATGAAGAAATGAGCAAGCGTGACGTTAATATGTCGCCTAAATACCGTGAAGCGTTCCCGCCAAAAGCGCGAACTTATTAATAAGGTACATAACGAATTATGAAAACGTTGAATTTCTCAATATACCGTTATAACCCTGATGTAGATGACACACCTTACATGAAAGACTATCAACTAGAAGTTGAAGAAGGTCAGGACATGATGGTGTTAGATGCTCTTAATTTATTGAAAGAGCAAGATCCTACATTAGCGTATCGTCGTTCATGTCGTGAAGGTGTTTGTGGCTCTGACGGTATGAACATGAATGGCAAAAATGGCTTGGCATGCATAACGCCATTATCAGCATTGGGTAAAGGTAAAATTGTAGTGCGTCCATTACCAGGTCTGCCAGTTGTGCGTGACCTTGTTATTGACATGACTCAGTTCTACACTCAATACGAAAAAGTAAAACCATTTTTAATTAATGATGACAAGCAGCCGCCTGCACGTGAATATCTTCAGTCTGTTGAAGAGCGTGAGAAACTAGACGGTTTATATGAATGTATACTTTGTGCTTGTTGTTCAACGTCTTGTCCATCGTTTTGGTGGAATCCAGACAAATTTATCGGTCCTGCTGGTTTATTACATGCTTATCGATTCCTAGTTGATAGCCGTGATACAGCAACAGAAGAACGACTTGCAGATCTTGATGATGCATTTAGCGTATTCCGATGCCACGGCATTATGAACTGCGTTAATGTGTGTCCAAAAGGCTTGAACCCGACTAAAGCAATTGGTCATATTAAATCTATGTTATTGCAGAGGTCAGTTTAATCTTGGCAGAGTGTCCAGCGGTTATTCTTTAACATAAAGGGTCGTTCCATTTACTTGGAAGGGCTCTTTTTTATTTTAATTTATGTAAAATAAAAGTCTTATCGACTTACAAGGATATATATCTAATGCACGAAGGTGTTATGCAAACTTGGCTAGATAGTTCGCACTTATCGGCTGACAGCATGGTATATGTTGAGCAGATGTACGAATTGTACTTGGATGACGCTACGTCTATATCAGACGAATGGCGTACTATTTTTGACCAACTGCCTAAAGTTGAAGGTGTATCGGTTGAAACTAAGCATTCAGAGGTGCGAGACTTATTCGCTCAACTGGCAAAAACCAAAGATCGCGCCG
>CAWUUQ010000139.1:0-4457 GCA_963925625.1 uncultured Psychrosphaera sp. | reverse complement strand
ACCATTCATCCGTTAGCGGGTTTAGGCATGAATTTAGGCTTGTTAGATGCAGCGAGTTTAGTTGACTGTATTGCAGTTGACGGTGCAAAAGCCTTAACAGGAAACAATGAACCGGCCTTATTAGTGAAACAATTAAGACGTTATGAACGTTGGCGTAAAGCGGAAGCGCAAACGGTTATTGCAGCAATGGCTTCTTTAAAGAATTTATTTGAAGGTAGTCATCCGATAAAAAAACTAATAAGAGGTGTCGGGCTAAAGTTAACGGATAAAACGCCAGTTGTTAAACATCAAATTATTGAACGTGCCATGGGCATTAAAGGCGAACTTCCCGAGTTAGCAAGGTTTGTTGACCCTATTTAACGATTTTAGGTTTATATAGACGGCAAAATACAACATTGCCAACAAAAAAATAAGTCATAATCAATACCATTTAAATAACGTTTTTTGTCTTATTGGAACGCTTTCTTTCATCAATATAACTAATCGATAAGCCATAGAGTTCTGGTTTTTATTACGTTATACTTTGGCGCAAATTTTTACTGCATTCGTAATTTTTACGGTCTCTAATTTACAGTCTTTATAAAAAGGTCATGTTCATGAGCAACAGAACGGTTTTATTTGATAAGCACGTCGAAGCTGGCGCAAAGATGGTTGATTTTCACGGTTGGGAAATGCCAATTAATTATGGCTCTCAAATTGAAGAACATCACGCAGTTCGTCAAGACGCTGGTATGTTTGATGTTTCACACATGACTATCGTAGATATTAAAGGTGCATACGCAAAAGCCTTCTTACGTAAATTAGTAACAAACGACGTTGCTAAACTAGAAGAAGCGGGTAAAGCATTATATACAGGCATGTTAAATGAAGAAGGCGGCGTAATCGACGACCTAATCATTTATCACTTCAGTGAAGAGTTTTATCGTTTAGTGGTTAACTCTGCAACACGCGAAAAAGACTTAGCGTGGATCAACAAACAAGCCGCTGAGTTTGCCGTTACTATTACTGAACAACCTGACTATGCAATGATTGCCGTACAGGGGCCAAATGCAAAAGCAAAAGTAGCCACAGTTATTTCTGCTGAGCAACAAGCATTAGTAGAAGGCATGAAGCCTTTTTATGGTGTACAAGCCGGTGACTTATTTATAGCAACAACGGGCTATACGGGCGAAGCTGGTTACGAAATCATTCTTCCACCAGAACAAGCTGCTGACTTTTGGCAGTCGTTGTTAGATGCTGGCGTTAAACCAGCAGGCCTAGGTGCTCGCGATACATTACGTTTAGAAGCTGGCATGAACTTGTACGGTTCAGACATGGACGAAACGGTATCTCCTTTAGCGGCAAACATGGCTTGGACCATTACGTGGCAACCTGAAGACCGTGACTTCATTGGCCGTGCAGCTTTAACAGAAATGAAAGCCAACGGTTCAGATAAACAAGTTGGTTTAGTGATGGAACAAAAAGGCGTGTTACGTGGTGGCCTTAAAGTGATCACTGAGGCTGGAGAAGGCGTAATAACCTCTGGTAGTTTCTCGCCTACGCTTGGTTTTTCTGTCGCAATGGCGCGTGTTCCTGCGGGCACTGAAATTGGCAGCACGGTTCAAGTTGAAATGCGTAAAAAGTTAGTCGAAGTAAAAGTGGTTAAATCTGGCTTTGTTCGCAACGGTAAATCTGTACTTTAAACAAAAATATCGTTAGCTAGGTTGAACATTGAGTAAAGTGTCTTTATCTTTGCATCTGGCTAACATAAAACTAATTACAATAACTGACTTTAATTTACTCTAAATCAATTAAAGTAGGATCCTTAAGGAACATAACATGAGCAATATTCCATCGGACTTAAAATACGCGACGTCACACGAGTGGGTCCGCAATGAAGGTAACGGCATCGTTACTGTTGGTATTTCTGAGCACGCACAAGACTTACTTGGCGATATGGTTTTTGTAGACTTACCAGATGTTGGCGATTCATTTGCCGCTGGTGATGATTGCGCCGTTGCAGAGTCAGTTAAAGCGGCCTCAGACATCTATGCACCGGTTGCAGGTGAAGTTGTTGCTATTAATGAAGACCTTGAAGATACGCCAGAAAACGTAAACTCTGACCCATACGGAGATGGTTGGTTGTTCAAGCTTAAAATGGAAGATGCGTCTGAATTAGAAGATTTATTAGATGCTGGCGGATACGCCGACTCAATCGACGAAGACTAAGGTCAACGTCACTATTTGAAAGCCTCGCTTGGATTATCCCGCGGGGTTTTGTCTATTTTTAATGTAGGAAGTCTGTTAGCCATGTCAGAAAAATCTAGCCTATTACAACTCGAGCAAAATGATATCTTTATCCGTCGTCATATTGGCCCAAGCCAAGACGAACAGCTTGAGATGTGCAAAACATTGGGCGTAAGCTCAGTGGCTGAATTAATCGATCAAACCGTACCAGGTTCAATTCGTTTACCTCAAGATTTAGATATCAGCGATGCTCAAACTGAAGAGCAAACGTTAGCGTATTTAAAATCAGTGGCGAGCGAAAACCAAATTGCTAAGTCTTATATTGGTTTAGGTTATCACCCAGTTTCAGTACCTAATGTTATTTTACGTAACGTATTAGAAAATCCAGGCTGGTACACGGCATATACGCCATACCAACCAGAGATTGCTCAAGGGCGTTTAGAATCATTGCTTAACTTCCAACAGTTAACTATCGACTTAACCGGTTTAGAACTAGCGAGCGCATCATTGTTAGACGAAGCGACGGCTGCGGCTGAAGCGATGGCACTAGCAAAACGTGTGGCTAAAGCAAAAAAAGCAAATACTTTCTTTATTGCTGACGACGTATTCCCACAAACCATTGACGTTGTAAAAACTCGTGCTGAGTTGTTTGGTTTTGACATTGTTATCGATGCTGCGGAAAAAGTAGCGGAATACGATATTTTTGGTGCCTTATTCCACTTTACTGGCCAAGAAGGTCAAGTAAACGACATCAAACCATTAATTGAACAAGTTCATGAGAAAAAAGCGATAGCTGTTGTCGCCGCTGACATCATGAGTTTAGTGATGTTAGAAGGCCCTGCAAAATTTGGCGCAGACGTTGTTTTAGGTTCAGCGCAACGTTTTGGTGTACCAATGAGTTACGGTGGTCCACACGCGGCATTTTTTGCAACAACCGACAAATTTAAGCGTTCATTACCAGGCCGTATTATCGGTGTATCAAAAGATCGTCGTGGCAATAAAGCACTTCGTATGGCGATGCAACCTCGTGAACTACATATTCGACGTGAAAAAGCGAACTCGAACATTTGTACTGCTCAGGTGTTATTAGCAAACATGGCGTCGTTTTATGCGGTTTATCATGGTCCTCAAGGGCTTAAAGCCATCGCACAACGTATTAATCGTTCGGCTGATATCTTTGCATTAGGCTTAAAAGAGAAGGGTGCAGCGCAAGGCATTAACCTAGTTAATGACTCTTGGTTTGACACAGTCACTTTTGAAGCGCCAAACAAAGCTGAAATTTTAGCGCGAGCGGAAAGCTCACTTGTTAACTTCCGTACCGATTTAGACGGCAAGTTATCAGTATCAATGCATGAAAATGTGACGCGTGCTGACCTTATTGAATTATTTGATGTTGTATTAGGCGCTGATCACGGTTTAACGGTTGAAGGCTTAGATGCACAAGCTCAAGACTTTGATTCAATCCCTACAGATTATGCTCGTAAAACAGACATTCTAACTCACCCAGTATTTAACGCGTATCAGTCTGAAACTGAGATGTTGCGTTATATCCGTAAGTTAGAAGGCAAAGACTTATCGTTAAATCATTCAATGATTTCGTTAGGTTCTTGTACGATGAAATTAAACGCAACCGCAGAAATGATCCCTATTACTTGGCCTGAATTTGGCAGCATGCATCCGTTTGCTCCAATGGCTCAAGCGCAAGGTTATCGCAAGATGATCGGTGAGCTTTCTGATTGGTTAATCGAAATTACTGGTTACGACAATATCTCAATGCAACCAAACTCAGGTGCGCAGGGTGAATATGCCGGTCTAATCGCAATTCGTAAATATCATGAAAGTCGTGGTGATCATCACCGTAATATCTGTCTAATTCCTAGTTCTGCTCACGGTACTAACCCAGCATCGGCTCAAATGGCGAGCATGAAAGTTGTAGTGGTTGAATGTGACAAGTTAGGTAATATCGACATGGCTGATCTTCGCGCTAAGGCTGAAGAACACAAAGACGCATTATCTTGCATCATGGTTACTTACCCGTCTACACACGGTGTTTATGAAGAAAGTATTCGTGAAGTGTGTGACATTGTTCATGACAATGGCGGTCAGGTTTACATGGATGGCGCGAACATGAACGCACAGGTTGGCCTTACCGCTCCTGGTTTCATTGGTTCAGACGTATCTCACTTAAACTTGCATAAAACGTTCTGTATTCCACATGGTGGCGGTGGTCC
>CAWUUQ010000138.1:0-6074 GCA_963925625.1 uncultured Psychrosphaera sp. | reverse complement strand
TTTTTCAAGTCACTATCAGGTGCATTTAAGGCATTACCACCCATTGCAAATACCAGCTGTGTAATCGCTTTAGCAACCACCGGCGTTTCGTGAGTTTCGTATCGACTCGCTAAGGCATTGGCTTTCACTAAATCTATTTGTAACTCACTGGCAAAAAAATCGAGTTGTTTTTTGATGGCAGCTTGGAAATTACCAGAACCAACGGTTCCTTCACGCAATAAAATGGGCAACGTTGAACCAGGTTGCCGCATCTCATTAAAAAAACATTCAACGGAAACGCGAACCACAGACTTTTCATTGATGATAAGTTGCCTTGCTTCTCTAATAATGGTTCTTAAATGTTTACCGGCCAGCTCAATGATTGCAATATTAAGCTCATCCATATCTCTAAAATGGCGATAAAAGCTATTGGGCGCAATGCCAGCTTCTCGTGTTACTTCTCGGAGGCTTAAGGACGAAATGCTACGATGTGGCCCGACTAAATTAATAGCGGCTTCGATAATTTCTGAGCTGTTTATTGAGGCTTTTCTTCCAACTGTCTTCACATTTAAACCATCTTAAAAAGTTACTAAATGTATTTTTCCACACAAACCGCCAACTTACCAGACCGCAATTGCTATACGAATTTATATACAAATAAATATACAAGTGTATATTAAGGTGTATAATCCTTTCCGTTAATGCATCTTTTGTTTCATTAACGCTAATAATTTAAGGTCGTATGAAAGTGGGTGCAGTGTAAATGAGTGTAAAAAATAGCGTCAAAAACTGGCTACAAAAAGATTGGTTTCAAAGTGTTTGGCTGCCTCAGTCATTAGACTTTTGGTGTAAACAGTTTCGAATAAATTATCAAACCCAAACCGCTACGGCAAAAGTCGTTACTAAAAAGGTTTTACAAGATTCAGTAAAGCTTGTTTTAAAAACAAGCTCTTCATTCGGCTCATTTAAAGCCGGACAACACGTAAGGCTTAAACTAGATATTGAGGGAATAGGCACAGAACGTTGTTATTCAATTGCTAATTTGCCAAATAAACAGGGATACATTGAGCTTTATATAAAAGTGCAGGGCGTGTTTAGTAATGCAGTTCTTAAGCGTTTAAAAACAGGCCAAGTTCTTGATATCTCTCAGCCATTTGGTAACAACTCAGAAAATGACTTTGATACATTTATTGCAGGCGGCATTGGCATTACGGCTATGTGGCCGCTTTTTCTTGAGCAGTTCAGTAAACAAACAAATGAACTAGCCAAAAACGGCACGCCTAACAAAAAACTTTTATATTTAACGCGTTTGAACAGTGAAAACTTATCCGTCGACACTTCTGACACTTCTGACACAGCTGAAACAAAAACGGTTTTGATGGATGTCATTGCTCAAAGTGGCTTGATTGAATCGGGTCATGTTCAGATATTAGATGGGCGCACTGTTTTATCCTCGCCAGATGAGCTAGAGAGAATGTTAGCTGCAAACGGCGCTGTTAACCAATCGGTTATCAGTTGCGGTTCAGAAAAATTTAATGATGTTATCAAGTCTAAAATTGACTCTTCAGGCTTATCGATAACCTTAATTCAAGAACGTTTTAATGGCTCACATAATGAAAGTGAAAACGCTAACGTTGAAATTAAAGATGACATAAAAATTACCTTAGTAAAGTCGGAGACGACATTAGTACTTTCAAATGAAGTTTCACTATTAGACAGTTTGTTAAATGCGGGCGTTAAAACAAATTATGGATGTAAACAAGGTATTTGCCATCAGTGCACATGTCGAGTTTCCGCCAACTCATTGCTTAACGACACGGGTAAAATCATCCAATTATGTACTACTTTCCCAACTCAAGACATGGAGTTAGAACTATGAATTTTGACGCGTTTGAAAAAGAGATCAATGCGATAAAAGATGAAGCAATGGCTAAAGTGGGATCGGAAGATGCTAAATATATTCGTCGTATAGAGCGAGTGGTTCGATACAGCGCGATTTCTGGTCGTATATTACTGATGTTATCGTGGTTCCCGCCGTTTTGGTTATTGGGCACCGCTTTGTTGTCTCTTAGTAAAATTATGGAGAATATGGAACTTGGTCATAATGTTATGCATGGCCAGTATAACTTTATGAATGATGAGCGTTTTAACGGTTCAACCTATGAATGGGATATTGCGGGGACCTCTGATAACTGGCGTAAAACGCACAATTATAATCACCATACTTACACCAATATAAAAGGAAAGGATCACGATATTGGTTATTCAGTACTGAGAATATTTAAAGAACAAAAGTGGACACCAGCACAACTGTTTCAACCGTTTTATGCAGTGATTTTTGCATTGTTATTTCAGTGGGGCGTTGCACTTCAAAACCTTCGAGTAGGGCGTTTGTTTGTTAAAAAAATGCCACTTAAAAAGTTTATGAAAGAAAACGAAGATGCAAATAAAAAAATGGGTTGGCAGTTATTTAAAGATTACGTGTTTTTTCCAATTATTGCAGGGCCTATGTTTGTGCCGGTTATTTTAGGTAACTTTACCGCCAATATCATTCGTAATTTGTGGACGTATATCATTATATTCTGTGGTCATTTCACTAAAGATGTACATTTATTTCATCATTCAGTGTTAGAAAATGAGACTAAAGGTCATTGGTATTACCGCCAAATATTGGGTTCATCAAACATTAAAGGTGGCCGAATATTTCATATTTTGAGTGGCAATTTAAGTCACCAAATTGAACATCACTTATTCCCAACTATGCCTTCTTACCGATATGGTGAGGTTGCGCCAAAAATTGAAGCCGTCTGTAAAAAGTATGGCGTTCAATATAATAACGGTAACATTATAAAACAGTTTGGAGAGGTAATGGGGCGCATAGTGAGATACAGCTTCCCATAATTAATGTTCCTTAGATAAGTTTTCTATTTCTGGCACAATTTAAGTTCTTTACCTATAGTTAAGTTTTTGAGATCAAAGATTTTTGGGGTAAAAACATTGAATGGTAAAATATTGAAATGGATGGCCATTGTTGGCGCGGTATTTCTAATATCTTTAGCAAATAATAGTTATGCCAATTCAAAATCTCTGAGTCTTGCGTATGGGCTAGAAAATTATGATTTTCAGCCCTTGCTTGACGAATTTACTGCTCAATCAGGTATTAAAATTGACATTACCCCATTCAAAAATAATGAATTAAAATCAGAATTAATTCAGCGTGCCAAAGTTCAACAGCTCCCCGACATTATAATAGTACCTTCCGACTTTACTGGTTTAAATCAAATCAATGTCAGCAAAGTGCCTGACTCATTGTTTTTACCAGGCATTAAACGAGAAGCACTCGCGTCTAGTCGAGTTAATGGCATTAGCAGAGGAATACCCATTGTATATGGCAATCATTTGGTTCTTTTTTATAACAAAAAGTTGATCTCACAACCAGCGGAAACTTGGCGTGAACTGTTGTTACAAAAATCGCAGTTAGCCGGGGATGCAAATTTAATCGCTTGGAATTATCTAGAAATGTATTGGTTTATTCCATTTTTAGGAACCTATGGTGATTATCCATTTCAAGATGGGAAGGTAACGTTAGCGACCGATGGCATGGTAAAGGCACTAAACTGGTATCGAAACTTTAGTGACTTAAAAGTTATTGATATGAATTGTGGTTACGACTGCGCAAAAAGTCAGTTTTTGAGCGGCAAATTGGCATACACCATAAATGGCTCTTGGTCGTTTTTTGAGTTCACCAAAGAGTTAGGTGAAAACTTAGGTGTGGCATTATTGCCTAAACTTGGTGAGCAAAGAATGAAGCCTTATTTCTCTTCTCATGTTTTGGCATTCCCTGACAATAGTTTAGAAGGGCCAAAAGCCGAGATGTTAAAAAAGCTCGCACTCTTTTTACAATCTGAAAAAGCTCAGTTAATGGTATGGAATCAAATGCGCAGCATCCCAACAAATTCCAACACGTTAAAATACCTTATGAGCAAAGGCGACAAAAACTTAAGTGTAATGTTGGAACAACTCGAGTATTCCGAACCAATGCCAAACGAACATAACATGGCGATTGTTTGGGAAGCCATGTTAAAAGGTACAACGCGGTACTTAGGAGACGTTTTTGATGCTAAATCCGCTTCCGAATACATGCAATATGTTGCAGAAAAGTCGATACAAAATGCCAATGAATAATAGAAAAACAAGAGTAGTAAAAGAACTAAAAGTAAGGTTGTCGTTAGCAATTTTAACGCTATTAGTCGTATGTTTAGCAGTTTTTGGTGTGAATGCTTATAAACAGGCAATGGACCTTGCATACGATGATGTTAAGCGCCATAGCAGTTCAGTTTCGTTAGATGTCCAGAATGAAATTGGCAAACAAATGTACAATTTAGGCACAATAGCAAACAATAAAGTATTAGCTGAGCTTCCGTCTAACTTACTGTATACACAGTACGCTTTTCGCGAATTAAAAAGCTTGGTTAATAATAATCCACTCATTGACGCCGCCTTTATTAGTGACGGTTCAGAATACATTGTTGAGGGATATCCGTTAGAAACGTTAAAATTTAATAATGTAATAGTGAGACAAAAAAGCAACAGGGTTATGTCGAGCAAAGATGCAGACGATAAAGTGTCACTGTTTTTTGTGCCTGAAAAAATTGCCAACGCTCAACTTGAAGTAAACGGCAGTCTATTTTTTACATTTGCATTAAGAACCTACAACACATCCTTAGTTAAACCTTTTCACACAACATCTGTATTATTTTTGTTGATTAATCCAAACGAGTTAGTCAAGGATGAAAATAGTCTTCAGTACAGTAGTTTAAGGCTATCTGTGGATGGCAGTTTATGGTTTGAAAAAGGCGTAAAGGATATTACTGGCAATTTAACTTATACCCAACGGACCTTCAGCAAATTTAAAGATGGTGTTAATCTCGATATTAAGACCACACATGATTCACGTTATTATACTGATAAGGTTTACGAGTCTTTAATATACTCAAGCCTTGCAATTATTTTAATGTTTTCTATTTTGTTTGCCTACATTAATCATTTTACAACTCGGTTGAGTGATCCAATTAGCCGTATGGAGTTAATTGCAGAAAAGTTAAAACGTGGCGACTATCGAATTGCTAGGGAACATTCTCAATTTTTAGAGTTTGACAATTTGTTTGGCACAATGAGCCATATGGCAAAAACGATTACCGCTCAAATTGAAGACTTAGCGAAACAAAAACACAAAGCCGAAGAGTCAGAAAAAGCAAAAGCGAATTTTCTCGCTAATATGAGCCACGAAATTCGTACTCCTATGAATGGTATTTTAGGAACGCTGCAAATTTTACAACGACAAGCCTTGCCGTTTGAGTCAGAAAATTTGGTTGAAAAAGGGTTGTTGTCCTCCAAAACGCTTTTAACAATCGTTAACGATATTCTTGATTTTTCCAAAATTGAAGCGGGTAGACTTGAGTTAGAGACAATCGCCACAGATGTTTCCAAGTTAGTTGAAATGACCATTTCTGAGCTTCAACCGAACGCCGAAGTTAAAAACTTAACAATTGACTATGTTAGCCTAGACGGATATCGAGAAGGCTGGATAGGCGACCCTGTTAGACTTAAACAAATTATACTAAATCTCATGTCTAATGCCGTTAAGTTTACTGATGCCGGCAAGGTAACGTGTCGACTAGGCGTTCACGATAAAAACTTGTTTATAGAAGTTGAAGATACTGGAATTGGTATGTCGCCGCGTATCATCGATGGTTTATTTAGTCGATTTGAACAAGCTGATAAAAGTACGACACGTCGTTATGGTGGAACAGGCTTGGGCATGGCCATTACAAAACAATTAGTTGAATTAATGGAAGGCGATATAGAAGTTACTAGTGTTTTAAATGAAGGTTCAAAGTTTAAAATAACTTTGCCACTTGCAGAAACCAGTGTAGAAAATGTTAAAAAAGCCAGAAAACCAATTTCCGAAACACCTTCATTGGCAAATAAAACTATCCTACTTGCGGAAGATAATAAAATAAATCAGATTGTTTTTATCGCAATGATGAAGCCTACCTTTGCCAACATTGTCGTCGCTGAAGATGGTGTGGATG
>CAWUUQ010000137.1:0-16066 GCA_963925625.1 uncultured Psychrosphaera sp. | reverse complement strand
CAGGCATTCATAAAAATGTATTGGTATTCGACTTTAAAAGTCTGTACCCGAGCATTATCAGGACATTTAATATTGATCCCGTGGCATTAATAGAATCTAAGTCGTTAACGGAACCACAAATAATACCGGGATTTAGAGGCGGCAGCTTTAGTCGTGATAAAAGCATCCTCTCGTCAATGTTAGATACACTATGGAAAGCACGAGACAAGGCTAAACAGTCAAATGATAAAGTATTGTCTAATGCCATTAAGATCATTATGAATTCATTCTATGGTGTGTTGGGCTCTGCTGGTTGTCGTTTTTACGATACCAAACTAGCCAGTTCCATTACCATGCGCGGCCATTGGGTATTAAATGAATCTAAAGACTGGTTTCATAAAAATGGACTTAAAGTCATTTACGGTGATACCGATTCTGTATTTGTCAGTCTAGAAGACTCAGAATACTCATTTGACGAAGCTAAGGTTTTAGAGGCTAAACTAAATAAATGGTGGCAACAAAAAATTGACACTGAGTTTGGCATTACAAGCAAATTGGAAATGGAATTTGAGACACATTATTCGCCTTTTTTCATGCCGACGATTCGAGGTGCAGAAGCTGGTTCTAAAAAACGCTATGCGGGAAAGTTACATTTAAATGACGGTAGCACTAAAATTATATTCAAAGGATTAGAGTCAGTTCGAAGTGACTGGACTGAGTTAGCCAAAAATTTCCAAAAAACTTTATTTGAACTCATCTTTTCTGAGCAACCCTGTTACAAGTTTGTCGAAGACACAATTGCCAAACTCAATAGCGGCGCGCTAAACGGGCATTGCATTTATCAAAAACGTATACGGCAAGATCTTTCCAGTTACGTCAAAACTACTCCTCCACAAATAAGAGCGGCGCGACAAGCGAACGAAAGATATGGGCGAGAAATCTATAAAAAGGGTAGCGTCATTAAATATGTCATTTCTGTTAATGGACCCTATGAAGTAAATGATGCTAATGACTCTAACCAACCAGCTTTAGATTACGAACATTATATTTCTAAACAACTTTTTCCAATTGCGGAATCAATTTTGCATACAACGCAACGGAAGGTTTTAAGCTTGTTTGAAAAACAGCTATCGCTTATCTAAAAAGTTGAAGTTGTAACCTTAAAACGGTTGAGTTTTTAAAGATGCTTTAATAAATCATGATTTTTTAAAGGCAAATTTGCCTTAAAGTTAAGATTTAGTCTAAAAGCAGGTTGATAGATAGATTATTTATTACCGAATTTTGCAACAAAACTGTGTTCTAAGGGTTAAAAATTAACTTTTTAAAAAAAATGCACCGTAAAGCGTAAAAAGTAGGCGAAATAGCATAACTAAAGGTTGACGTCGTTATTTTAATGGCGTTACTATCGAACTCGATTTTCTAAGATCGCAAGATTTTAGGGCCTGAATAGGCTTAAAACTAATAAAACTAAAAATGAATCACATAAAGTGATCCAGGGAGAATAATTCATGTTTAAACTTAACAAAAGCCTTGCGGCCGTTGCTGTTGCAGCTGCTCTAGGTATGTCAGCTACTGCTACTGCCGGTAATAACGACGGTAGCCTTAAAGGTGTTGTAGTAGATTCTAACCAGCAAGCTGTTGCCGGTGCTACTGTTACTATCAAAAACCCAAGTACTGGATTTACACGTACTGTAATGGCAGACGAAAGTGGTAAATACCGTTTTCCTGTTTTACCAACGGGTTCATACACAATTACGACTACAAAAGACGGTTTCGAAACTGAGACTTATGAAGACGTAAATGTTCGCATTGGTGAATCAGCAATTACTATGTCTCTTTTCCGTCAAGGCGTAGAGCGTATTTCTGTTACTGGTCGTGCTTTAACTACTATTGACACAACTTCTTCTGAATCTGCATTAAATATCGGTGCTGTTGAGTTATCTCGTCTACCTGTAGCGCGTGACTTAACTTCAGTTGCTCTATTAGCACCTGGTGCTAACTTAGGTGACTCTGCATTCGGTAAGCTACCTTCATTTGGTGGTGCTTCTGTTGCAGAAAACGCATACTTCATTAACGGTCTAAACGTTACTGATTTCCGTAACGGTCTTGGTGGTTCTACTATTCCTTTCGAATTCTACAAAGAATTTGAAGTTAAAACTGGTGGTTACTCTGCAGAATTCGGTCGTTCAACTGGTGGTGTTATCAATGCGGTAACAAAATCTGGTTCTAACGAATTTGAATTTGGTGCGAACCTTTATTACCAACCAAAATCAATGCGTGAAACTAATCCTAACGTATTAGCGCGTGACGGTTCTATGAACATCTGGAATGCAGATGATTCATTCAACAAAATCGACGGTAACATCTACGCATCAGGTCCAATCATCGAAGATACTTTATTCTTCTATGTATTGTATAACCCACGTGATGTTAAATCTTCGGCTATCGGTAGCTCAGGTTACACATATAACGAAGCAACAAATGACGACGCTTTCTGGGGTGCTAAATTCGACTGGAACATCAGCGATGACCACATCTTAGAACTTACTGCGTTCTCTGACAAAGCTACAATCATCACTGGTCGTCAAGGTTATGATTACGAGACTGGTCAAAAGTCTGGTGATAATGCTCCTGGTTTCCAAAACGCTGGTGGCGAAAACATCGCAGTTAAATACACTGGTTATTTAACAGATGATTTCACTCTTTCTGTACTTTGGGGTGAAAACAAAGCTAACAACACTATCAAGTCTGATTTTGACCAATTCCCTGTTGTATATGACAACCGTCAAAACACTTGGATTCCATTAGGTCAATGGGCGAACTTCTCTGTATCTGAAGCTGAAGATACTCGTGAAGCGTTCCGTGTTGATGCTGAATATGCTGGTATCGAAGATCACCAAATTCGTTTCGGTTTTGACCGTGAGTTAAATACTTCACTTGACGAAACTGCACTTTCTGGTGGCGTATACTGGGCATACTTCACGTACCCAGCTGGTTCTTCAATTGGTTCAATTGGTAAATCATTCTCAGCAGATACTGAAGTAGCACGTCGTCGTGACTACAGCGTTGGTGGTGAGTTTGAAACAATCTCAACTGCATTCTACGTAGAAGACACTTGGTATGTTAATGACAATGTAACTGCAACACTTGGTTTGCGTTCTGAGTCATTCAACAACAAAAATGCTAACGGTGAGTCTTTCATCAAAATCGACAACCAAATTGCACCACGTTTAGGTGTTTCTTGGGACATCAATGGCGATGGCGACAGCAAATTATTTGCTAACTACGGTCGTTACCACTTACCTGTAGCTGCTAATACAAATATCCGTATGGCTGGTGCAGAAACTTATGTTCACACTTATTATGAATTATTAGGCCTAAACCCTGATGATACTCCAATTTTAGGTGAAGAATATGGCGCGCAGGTTAATGGTACTGGTCAAGTTCCAGACGTACGTGAAGTACTAGATACATCTATCGACCCAATGTATCAAGATGAGTTCATCTTCGGTTACCAAACTATGCTTAACGACGATTGGTCTTTTGGTGTTAAATATACGCATCGTGACCTTAAGTCTGTTATCGACGATATCACAATCGATAAAGCAATCCGTGCTAACAACTGGGATGGCCCACACGGTAACGTATACGTGTTAACTAACCCTAACACTGATATCGAAACTTGGTATGACACAGATGGCGACGGCGAGATTGAACAAGTAAGCATTAAAGGTTCAGATCTTGGTTACCCAGATCCAGAGCGTTTATATACTGCAATCGACGTTAACTTTGCTCGTGCATGGGATGATGTTTGGTCTTTAGACTTCACTTACACATGGTCTCGTAGCCGTGGTAATGCTGAAGGTTATGTTAAGTCGGATAATGGTCAGGACGATGCTGGTCTTACAACAGACTGGGATTTCCCTTACTTGATGGACGGTGCTGAAGGTTACCTTCCAAATGACCGTCGTCATAGCTTCAAGCTTTACGGTGCATATGCACTTACTGAAGAGCTAAGCGTTGGTATGAACATGACTCTAGTTTCTGGTCGCCCAGTATCTGGTTTTGGTCACGGTCTTCCAGATGGTTACGGTACAGTTAACGACGTTTATGAATATGGTCAAACATACTTCCTAGGCGCTGATAACTCTGCATACGCTCCACGTGGCGCATTCGGTCGTACTCCTTGGGTTGCTAACTTCGACCTTACTGTAGCTTATAACACTACAGTTAACGGTACAGACGTTACTTTACAAGCTGACGTATTCAACGTATTTAACGCTGCTGGCGTAACTAAATATGATGAAACTCAGAACGACGGTGCAATCAACGAAGACTTCTTGTTGCCAACGAACTTCCAGGCAGCACGTTCTGTTCAGTTCAGTGCTACGGTACGTTTCTAATTATTTAATATAGTTAGACTTTAAGTCATATGAAACCAGTCACTTTGTGACTGGTTTTTTTTTGCCAAAAATAAATGAAATCAGCAATGATTTGGGGCCTGTATTTTTGTATAGTGTTTACATTAACGAATAATAAGAATAATTTTCTTCGAATGGGAAATAGAATGAGCAATACCTTCAATATAAAAAATGTAGTCATTGTTGGTGGTGGAACGTCTGGTTGGTTAACCGCCGCGTTTTTGGCCAAACACTTACCTGAGACAATGGCAAATCCGATATCAATTTCGCTTGTTGAATCGTCGGATGTACCCACAATTGGTGTTGGTGAAGCCACAATCCCATCTATTAAAGAGACGTTAAACTCTTTAGGGATATCAGAAAAAGAATTTCTTAAACATACTGACGCTACATTTAAGCAGTCTATTAAGTTTGTTGATTGGAACCATGACGGTGAACATTCATATTTTCATCATAACTTTTCTCAGCCGCTTAAATTCCAAGAATTTAATTATGCTAAATACTGGAACAAGCATCGAACAACAATAAAAATCCCGTATGCCTATGCAGGTACGATACAAGGGCAAGTCTGTGATAATTTTCTTGGTCCAAAAAAAGCAATGGATCCAGAATATCAAGGTCCGCTTAATTACGCCTATCACATGGATGCTGGTAAGTTTGCTGAATATCTAAAGGGCTTTTCAATGCAACATGGTGTGAAGCACTATGTTCAGCATATTGAAGAAGTTACGACAGATGAAATGCAGAATATTACATCGTTAACCTTTAAGAACGGCGAATCAATAAATGGTGATTTATTCATAGATTGCAGTGGGTTTTTAGGGTTGTTAATCGAGAAAACATTAAAAACGAACTTTAAACCACTCAATGACGTTCTATTTGTGGATTCGGCCGTGACAGCTATGGTTGAGCACCATGATGAAAAACAATTGCCGTCTGCAACATCTTCTACTGCGAAAGAAGCAGGCTGGATCTGGGATATTGGACTACAATCAAGAAGAGGCACTGGATACGTTTACTCTTCTAAATACTGTAACGAGTCTACTGCTGAAAAAACTTTAGCTGAATATCACAATTGTGACCCTAGCTCATTAAAATTTAGACACCTAAAAATGCGAACGGGCTACCGTGAAGAGCAATGGAAGAATAATTGTGTAGCAATCGGACTTTCTGCAGGCTTTATTGAACCTTTAGAGTCCACAGGTATTTATTTAGTAGAGATAGCCCTAAAAACACTACTTAAATTATTCCCAACAGATATGGAAATGAGTCATTTTGCAGAGCACTTTAACAAATTAATGCTTAGTCAATTTGAAGGGTCTATAGATTTTATTAAACTACATTATATTCTTTCTGATCGAACAGACTCACAATTTTGGATTGATAATCGTGATCCTAAAAGTATTCCAGAGTCTTTAAAACAGTTTATGAAACGATGTGAAACAAAAGTGCCGACAGAATTTGACTTACCAATTGGGCCACAATGTTTCTCTATTTTAAGCTACTATGCTGTGCTTTATGGCATGGAATTTTACCCAGATATGTCGATAAAGCCTGACAACAGAAGCATGAATATTCAACAAGATTTACATAATACAGTTTCAAAAATTTGGAATAATGCGAAGCAAGAATTACCAACGCATAGAGAGCTAATTAACAGTCTTATTAGGTAAATAGCAAAATCAAACTATTGAAAATGTCTAATTCTTTAAATAGAGTAAGGAAGTTGCACAAAACGTGTTCAATTACTACTTTTTAAAGGTAGGCGGCTTGTTTTCTACATTGACTTTTAAGTTTATGTTTGGGAGACTCCATGGTGATTATTCGTGAATGTTAATTCATGAATACAGAGTTTTTACTCTAATAAAATAGAAAATTTTAAACACATTCATTGGTTGGGAACTATGTCAAAGATGAAACTAAATCTAATAGCGTCAGCTCTAGTAGGGGCGGTTGCTTTTGCCGGTTCTGCAAATGCTGCTGATCCATTAGAGCAATTACATGCTGCAGAGCGCACGATTCATAAAGCGGCTGCTAAATCACAAACTAAAATTAACGCGATTCAAGAGCAGACAGTTGATCTAACTCTAGAGTATCGTTCTGTCGTTGACGAAACAGAAATCAATAAAGTTTATAATGACCATGTTGCGAAGCTAGTAGCTGCGCAAAATGCAGGTATTAAGTCATTAGAAGATCAGATTGCTGAAATCGAAAACACTAAACGCAACGTTGTGCCATTAATGTATCGTATGATCGATATGTTAGAGCAGTTCGTTAAAGCTGACATTCCAGTTAAGCTTGAAAGACGTTTAGCTCGCGTTCAAAAATTACGCGACATAATGATCAACCCAGACGTTAGTACTTCTGAAAAGTATCGCCAAGTGTTAGAAGCTTATGAAATTGAAAAAGGCTATGGCACAGCGGTTGAAGCTTGGGAAGCTACTGAAACTCTTAGTGGTCAAGAAATTACTGCAGACTTCGTACACGTAGGCCGTATTGCATTAATCGCTCAATCTAAAGATCTGAAAAATGCATGGGTTTGGGACAACAAATCTCGCGAGTGGACAAAACTTAGCGATGAGTTCCTAAAAGACGTGACATTGACAATCCGTATGGCGCGTAAACAAGCTCCTTACGAGTTAATCAAATTACCAATTTTTGCTGCGGAGTAATAACACATGAAAAAGGTATTTAATTCATTGGTTTTAGCCGCTGCTGTAGCATCAGTTGGTTTCGCAACTAATGCAAACGCATCTGGTAAGTTAGACGAACTACTTAACCAAGTTAAAAAAGAACGTATTTCTGACGGCGCGTTAAACAAAAAGCGTGAACAAGAATTCGCATCTTTAAAAGCTGACAAACAAGCTTTACTAAAAAAAGCTCAACAAGACTTAGCTGACGAGAAAGCTCGTGGCGACCGTCTTCAAAAGCAATATGCGCAAAACGAAAAAACACTTGCTGTTCGTGCAACTGAACTAGACAACGCGAAAGGTACTCTTGGCGAAATGTTTGGTGTAGTTCGTCAAGCAGCTGGCAATACTATCGGTTCTATTTCTGCGTCTATCATTTCAGCTCAATACCCTGGTCGTACAGAGTTATTGGTTGAACTAGCAGAAGCAAAAAAACTTCCTACTACTCGTGAATTAGAAGAGTTATGGATTGCGCTTCAAACTGAAATGACAGAATCAGGTAAAGTTGTATCATTTGAGAAAGAAGTATCTGAAACTGCGGGTGGTTCTTCTGTAGAAACACTTACTCGTGTTGGTGCATTTAACTTAATTACTAAATCTGGTGACTATGTTATCTACAACTCAGATGTTCAAATCGTTCAGAAATTAGGTAAGGCAGCAGATGCTCATTACCGTTCATCAGCTGAAGAGTTAGCAAATACGACTGGACATAAAGTTGTTCCATTCTACGTTGACCCATCACGTGGTGGTATCTTACGTTTGAATACTCAAAAAGCGACACTTGAAGATCGTTATCACCAAGGCGGTACTCCAGGTTATGTAATTACAGCTGTTTTAGCGTTTGGTTTCTTACTAGCGTTACGTAGCTTATTCATTACACTTGGTGAAGGTTCTCGAATGAAAGCTCAGCTTAAAGATACTTCTAACCCATCTGAGAAAAACGCTCTAGGTCGTATTCTTAAGATTTATCAAGAAAACAAAGGCTCTGACGTTGAAAACCTTGAACTTAAACTTGATGAAGCTATCTTGCGCGAAACTCCACATATCGAAAGTGGTATCAATACAATTAAGATTTTGGCAGCAGTAGCTCCACTTCTTGGTCTATTAGGTACGGTTGTTGGTATGATCGATACGTTCCAACAAATCACTTTGTTTGGTACAGGTGACCCGAAACTAATGGCTGGTTCAATCTCAATGGCGTTGGTTACAACGGCAATGGGTATCATTGCAGCATTACCTCTAATCTTTGTACACAGCGTAGTTGCTGCACGTGCTAAATCTATCGTACATGTTCTAGATGAACAAAGTGCCGGTATCATTGCAGCACATGCTGAGAAGGAGAAAGCGTAATGATGATTTACCTGATGGGCCTATGGGAATCCGTCAGGGATTTTATCGGCACGGGCGGCTTTGTATTATACTTTGTCGCCGCAGCTCTTCTGATTATGTGGGCGTTAATGATTGAGCGTTGGTGGTTCCTAACTGCTGACTTTCCTAAGATTCGCGACAGAATTATCGCGACTTGGGATGCTCGAACTGACACCACTTCTTGGAGTGCTCATAGAATCCGTGACGCTTGGGTTTCTGAAGCATCCGAATTACTAAATGCAAGAATGTTAATAATTAAGACTCTTGTTGCTATGTGTCCTTTAATTGGTTTGCTAGGTACTGTTACTGGCATGATTACTGTTTTTGATACAATGGCGACTCAAGGAACTGGTAACCCGCGACTAATGGCCGCTGGTATATCAATGGCAACAATTCCGACAATGGCGGGTATGGTTGCAGCTTTATCTGGAATATTTTTCAGCTCAAGGCTAGAGACAAGAGTTAAAGTGGCAAAAGAAAAGCTAGTTGATAGCTTGCCACATCACTAGGAGATTGAACTATGGCACGTAAACAACGTTTTCGTGAGGACGATGATGCAGCAATTGATATGACTCCGATGCTAGACATCGTATTCATCATGCTTATCTTCTTTATTGTTACTACTTCTTTTGTAAAAGAAGCCGGTATTGACGTATTAAAGCCTAAGGCATCTAACGCAACAAATAAGCCATCGGCGAATATCTTTATTGCAATTAAACCTAACGGTGATGTGCACATGGATAAACGTCAAGTAGACATAGAACGTGTTGCTGCAAACATCGAACGTATGATTGCTGAACAGCCTACTGATACAGTAATTATCCAGGCTGATAAAGAAGCGAAACATGGTGTTGTTGTTAAAGTAATGGACGCGATTAAATCTGCTGGTATAGAGAAAATTTCAATCGCTGCGGAGAAAAAGTAGTATGTTGAGACTTATTGCATCAATCATAGTTGGTGTAGTAATCACATTCGGCTTGTTCGTATTCATGGCTGAACTTATCTCCAATGGAGGTAAGTCCAACCAGAATGAATTCGAGAATATTATAGTCGAAATAAATACTACGCCGCCGGAGAGCAAGGCACAGAAACGCAACCGCGTTCCACCGCCACCGCCTCCACCACCGAAACAACCGCCTAAACCGCAGCAGCCTGATCCAGAGCCGCAAATTGCTAATAACGGTGGAATGAACTTCAATATGCCTTCAGTAAACGTTGGTGGAGCAAATGCAGGCCTTCAAGGTCCTGGAGCTCTAGTACGAGATGGTGATGCTACACCGATTGTACGTATTGAACCTAAATTCCCTGCTAAAGCAGCAAGAGACGGAATATCTGGCTGGGTTCAACTTAGTTTTGATATTAACGAAGTGGGCGGAGTTGAGAACGTAGAAGTTATCAATTCTGAGCCGCGTCGAGTATTTGACAGAGAAGCACGTAAAGCGCTTCAACGTTGGAAATACAAACCGAAAGTTGTTGATGGCAAAGCAGAGCGTCAAATTGGTCTACAAGTTCAATTGGACTTTAACTTAGAGGGAGACAATTAACATGAATGTTTTACAAAAAATGTTAACTGGTTCTTTAACTGCAATTGCATTACTAAGTTCAGTTTCTGTAGAAGCTAAAGTTCCAGCAGATAAGCTTGAAGAAGTTGAAAAGCTTAAAAAGCAACGCGGAGGCCAAGCACTTGGTCCTCGTGTCGGTAAAAAAATTGCCGCAGCTTATGACATGTACTCTGCAGATCAAGTAACAGAAGCATTAGAGATGCTTTTAGAACTTGAGCCTAAAGGTGCTTTTGACAAAGCGTATGTTGACCGTTTTATCGGCAATATGTATGCAGCGATTGAAGGCAAAGCTGATATAGCGTTAGAAAGACTAATTAATGCTAAAGAAGCGGATGTTTTACCTTTTAACGATCATTCATTAACAATAAAGTTAATAGCAGATCTTTACTTACAAGAACGTAAGTATGCAGAAGCCGTTAAGTATTATAATGAATTTCTTGATTTTTCATTAGATGAAAACCCTGATGCCTATTTAAAAATAGCGAATGCTTATTATGAAATGGGTCAATTTAAGAACGCGATTGAACCGGCAAGAAAAGCGATACAGTTTTTCGAAAAACCGAATCAAAACCCGTACATAATTATCATGGCTTCATACTTTGAAATGAAAATGAACAAAGAAGCAACCAAAGCAGTTGAAGACTTAGTTAAAAACTTCCCAGAAAATCCACAATGGTGGGTTCAATTAGGATCGTTTTATATGATGTCTGAAGATTACGAACGTGGTCTTTCTGCAATGGAATTGGCGTATAGACAAGGATACTTGGAAAAAGCATCTCAGATTAAGCAATTAGCTCAACTGTATGCAAATAATGGTATTCCTTATAAAGCTGCTGTTGTTCAAGAAAAACATTTAAAAGAAGGCTTGATAGAGAAAACCAAACAAGCGGTTGCAACTCTAGCAAGCACTTACCGTAATGCAAAAGAATTCAAAAAGGCCGCTCAGTATTATGGTGAAGCTGCTAAATTGAGTGACGACGGTGAGTACTTTAAAGATCAAGGTAATATGTTGATGGCGAATGAAGAGTTCTCTACAGCTGTTACAGCGTTCGAAAAGGCTTTGGAAAAAGGTGTTGAACGAGAAGGTAACGTTTATATGGCAATTGCAGAAGCTAACTATTACTTACGTAATTGGAAAGCGGCAGATAAAGCTATTAAAATGGCCATGAAAGATAAAAGAACTGCTAAGTCAGCCGTTGGTTGGGTTAGTTATATTAAAGATGCCGCAGAAAGAAATGGCGTAAGTCTTTAACCTTTTATGTTTTAAAGAAAAACCGCTCTCGAGCGGTTTTTTTTATGTTTTTGTAGGCTTCGTTAGCCTCAATGTTAATGCAATTTAAAATACTTTAACTTGTACGCATTCTTGCCTTTCTGTTCGGCATCATCTGCAAGTTTCTCTGTTAATTTGAACACTTCTTCTAAATTAATTTCATTAGTTGGTAGTACATTTAGCGCGCCAATAGATAGATCGATGGGAGTTTGTAAGTTACTGCAGTAAATATCAATATCTGTAAATATTCTATTAAGGATGGTTTCAGTGCCTTCTTCGTCTAAATTAAATAGTCCGATTGCGATTTCATTAGTCTGAAAACGACAAACCAAGTCAGTTGAACGTTTAGTGCTACCTTGTATTGACTCCGACACAAGCTTAAAAGCTAATTTGTCGTCTTCTCTATTTGTATTTAAATGTGGGTGGATGATTACAACAGACAGTGCATCCTTTTCACGCTGCATTCTGTGCCATTCTCGTTGAAACACTTGAACAAAATATTCTTCGCTATATAACCCAGTTAAACGGTCTCTGAAAGAGGTTTCTCGGTGGTCAAAAATCATAAGGGACTCCTATACTGTTGATATTTTTAGTATAGACGTAAATATTTAATTGCTATTTTTTTAATTTGTTTAAAACTCAGTGTATGCTTGAAAGAGTTTTTCATGTCATCAGGTCTATTAAATAGACAATAATTTTATAGAAAGAATACGGGGTCCTCATGAATACAAATAAAAAAGCAACAATGGCAGCATTTGGTTTAGCAGCATTAGCAACAAGTTCATTAGCAAGCGCGCAGTCTATTTCATACGAAGCTAATCAATTAGCGTCGGGTTACCAAATTGAAAATATGGAAGGCAAATGCGGAGAAGGTAAATGCGGCGCTGACAAAATGAAAGAAAAGGCCAAAGATAAAGCGAAAAAAGCTAAAGAAGGTAAGTGCGGTGAAGGCAAGTGCGGCGCTGATAAAATGAAAGATAAAGCAAAAAAAGCTAAAGAAGGCAAATGTGGCGAAGGTAAGTGCGGTGAAGGTAAATGTGGCGCACATGCAGCAAAAGATAAAGCCAAAAAAGCCAAAGAAGGCAAATGTGGTGAAGGTAAGTGCGGCGCAGACAAAATGAAAGAAAAAGCTGAGAAAACTAAAGAAGGTAAATATGGCGGCGTAATGTAAATCCGAAGAGTACTCTGAAGATAAAAACGAACAGCCAGTTTATCTGGCTGTTTTTATTTATAGCAAACAATTGAGGGCACTATGAGAAGTAAGGTTGGTTTAGGCTACCGCAGAGAAATGGTGACATTGAATGAACAACTGATGTCTGCTGATATAGACTTTATTGAGGTTGCGCCAGAAAATTGGATGAGGATGAGTAAAGCCTACCAAGCGCCATTAAAAGAACTTGCAAGTCATAAAGAACTTTCCACTCATGGATTATCTTTGTCTTTAGGGAGCCCAGATCCTTTAGACATTGGGTTTGTAAAAGAAGTTAAAAAATTTCTTGATGACTTTAACGTAACTCACTATACAGAGCATTTAAGTTATTGCTCCGCAAAAGGGCACATGTACGACTTAATGCCGATACCCTTTTCTGAAGATGCTGTCATGTATGTTGCTGAGCGCATTAGGCAAGTACAGGATATTCTAGAGCGGCCTATAGCAATTGAAAACGTATCGTATTACTTGCAGACAGGTTCAGAAATGACGGAATTGGAATTTACACAAAGTGTTATCGCTGAAAGTGGTTGCCACCTATTACTCGACGTTAATAATGTTTATGTAAACAGCATTAATCATAATTATGATGCACAGTCGTTTATTAAATCGATGCCAACCAAGTCAATTGTATATGGGCACATTGCTGGTCATTACGACGAAGCTGATGATTTGAAAGTGGACACACATGGTAGTCCCGTAATTGATCAAGTTTGGTCATTGTTAGAGTATGCCTACAAATGTCATGGCGTGTTTCCAACGTTACTAGAACGAGATTTTAATATTCCTCCATTACGAGAGTTAGAATTAGAGTTAGCACAAATAACAAATATACAACGTCGGTTCAATAATAATGGCAATTGATAAGCACGCTAGCAGCAACAGCACCGAACAAACGCAAAGTGATGTCACTGATCACCAATCACTTAAACTTGAACTGGCCAAAGCAATAAGAGATCCAAATTTTAATCACTCTTTTGAACAGCGCCGAATAGCGATTTATCAGGAATTGTTCTTTAACAATATCGAAGGTTTTTGCGGTTCAGGGTTTCCAGTACTTAAAAGCATTTTTGTTGAGGAAACGTCAACGAGCTTAAAATCCATGGCCGATTTTACTGAAGCTAATTTGTGGTTATCACTTGTTCGTCGTTTTTTAATATTTTCTGAAAATCATTCACCTTATTTTGTTGATATTGCAGAGCAATTTTTGACGTTTCTAGCTCAAGATACTTATTTCCAGAAATACTTAGAAAAATTCCTGTGGGCGTTAGAACTAGCACATTATGAATGGGTAGAGTTAAACGTTTCTTTGCAAGATCTTGCAACCACTGATTTAGAATTGCAAAACTTAAAAGACTTTATTACCAAGGCCACAAATCGATTTAAAGTTGCAGATTCTGCATGGGCACTAGCCTACCAATATCCTGTGCATACGATTAGTTCAAAAGTTTGCGACGTAATAGAGCCTACGCCTACTTTTTTGGTTGTTTATCTAAATGAAGAACACGAAGTTGCCTTTATTCAAACAAATGCTCATTTAATTCAACTATTAAACTGTATCGAAACAAGAGAGTCAGTTGATTACGAATATTTAGATATTTGGTTTACCAAAAACCATCCATCTGTTACTAAGGCAGACCGTCAAACTTTTTTAAACGACGCTTTACGAGACTGTGTAACTAAAGGCATCATTATTTGTCAGGCATAACTAAAATATAATTTAATCCTATATTAGGTATATTCATGGGAAATCCCAGGATCCTACCCACCAATACTTAAATGAAGATTAATGCAAAGTACAAAAATGCTTGATATGGCTCATTTAGGTCTAAATATCAGCAACCAGAAAAATAAATTCGTTAAAGTATTTTTCATATAATCGCCTTCTGGCATACTTGAATCAATTAGAGTTATTGAGAGCCGAAATGTCGGATTTAATTAAGAGCAGTATTAAAACCATCCCTGATTATCCTAAAGCAGGAATTCAATTTAGAGACGTCACTTCTTTGATGCAGAATGCAGATGCTTTTGCGGAAACCATAAATGCGTTTTATGAAAGGTACAAAGATGCGGGCATTACCGCTATTGTCGGCACTGAGGCACGTGGCTTTATTTTTGGTGCGCCGTTAGCTTATAAAATGAATGTTTCTTTTGTACCAGTAAGAAAACCTAAAAAGTTACCAAGGCAAGTTATTTCACAGGCTTATCAATTAGAATACGGTGAAGACGTACTTGAATTACATACAGACGCATTATCATCAAACGATAAAGTATTAATGGTAGATGACTTGTTAGCTACAGGTGGTACGATTGAAGCGACCACCAAACTAATTAGAAAATTAGGTGCGACAGTAAACGATGCCTGCTTTGTTGTTAATCTTCCAGAAATTGGTGGTGAAAAGCGACTTAACGGATTGGATATTAACTGTTACAGTTTAACTGAATTCGAAGGCGAGTAACGTGCATAAACGATGGGAACGGACATGAGTTATCAGGTATTAGCAAGAAAATGGCGTCCCACTAAGTTTTCAGAGTTGGTTGGACAGGAGCATGTTAAGTCTGCTGTCATTAATGGATTAAGCCAACAGCGTACTCACCACGCTTATTTGTTTTCTGGTACGCGAGGTGTTGGTAAAACAACCATTGCTCGAATTTTTGCTAAAAGCTTAACTTGTGAAACAGGGATCTCTGCAGAACCGTGTGGTACCTGTCCGGTTTGTTTAGACGTAGATGCTGGTCGATTTGTCGATCTTATTGAAATTGATGCGGCTTCTAGAACAAAAGTCGGTGATACGCGTGAGATCCTAGACAATGTTCAATATGCCCCAACAAGAGGTCGTTATAAAATCTACCTTATCGACGAAGTGCATATGTTATCTCGTCACAGTTTTAATGCTCTCCTCAAAACTCTAGAAGAGCCACCAGAACACGTTAAATTTTTATTTGCGACAACAGATCCTCAAAAGCTACCAGTTACAATACTATCGCGGTGCTTACAATTTAATTTACAAGCCTTGTCAGTAAGCCAAATTAGCAATCAATTAACATCAATACTTACTGCAGAAAAGATTCCTTTTGAACAAGCTGCTATCGAACTGCTGTCTCGTTTTGCAAGAGGCAGTATGCGTGACGGCTTAAGTCTTACTGATCAGGCTATTGCTCAATCTGGGCAAAATGTAACATTAGAAATTGTTCAACAAATGTTAGGCACGGTTGATAAATCGTGGAGCCAACAAATTCTTTCAGCAATAGCCAAGAATGATAGCGCATCATTGGTAGAGCTATTTGAACGACTACAGCAGCAACAGCCCGATTTTGAAAAGATTTTTGATGACTTGATTACACTTTGTCATCAAGTTGCAATGTGCCAATTATTACCCGCAGCAGCTCAACTCAGTGAAGAAAATGAAGTGGCAATTACATTGTTAGCAAAACAGGTTTCACCGGCACAAGTCCAGGTTAACTACCAATTACTGATCCAAGGCAAAAAAGAGCTCCCGTATAGTACCGACCCATCGGCGGCATTAGAAATGACGTGTTTAAGGCTTCTTGCTTTTAGCCCAGCA
>CAWUUQ010000136.1:0-4008 GCA_963925625.1 uncultured Psychrosphaera sp. | reverse complement strand
ATCGCATTTTTAATTAGTGCAGTATTAATTTATTGGTTGTATAAAACGCCATGGAAAGAGCAACGTCAATTATGGTCATATGGCTTAATATTGGGCGGTGCAATTGGTAATGTAATTGATCGCGTAGCTTATGGCTATGTAGTAGATTTTATTCATTTTTATTATCAAAATTGGCATTTCCCTGCGTTTAATATTGCTGATATCGCAATTAGTTGCGGTGCCGCTTTGCTCATTTTTGATGGGTTTTTAGAAGCGAAACATAACAAACAAATTAAATTAGATGAGAAACATAGTGAGCAGTAACTCTGAACAAGCAAATAGCCAAGCAAATAAAGAATCAAGTAATCATCAGAATGGCATAAAAGCAGGTAGTGAAGTTGTTTTACACTTTACTATTAAGTTGTCTGATGACTCAGTGGCAGACAGCACTAAAGTCAGTAACAAACCAGCAAAGTTAGTTATTGGCGATGGTAATCTCACTAAAGGTTTTGAAGATTGTTTGTTGGGTTTGTCTGCAGGTGAAGAAGCTGCCTTTACACTTGAGCCAGAGCAGGCCTTTGGCCAACCTAACCCAGACAATATTTATTACGTTGATCGCACTAAATTTAGTGAAGTGACACCAGAAGTTGGTTCAATCATCGCATTTACCCAACCTGATGGAAACGAGTTGCCAGGCTTGATACGTGAAGTTGCTGGGCAGTCGGTTACCGTTGATTTTAATCATCCGTTAGCGGGACAAACGCTGACTTTTGAAGTTGAAATCATAGAAGTCACTGATGTTGAATTGAATAATACTGAAGTTACAAACACTGCAATTAAAAACGAGGTTTCATAATGGACATTTTATTAGCTAACCCACGTGGTTTTTGTGCGGGTGTCGACCGAGCTATTTCAATCGTTGAACGTGCATTAGAGATCTTTCAGCCACCAATCTACGTAAGACATGAAGTGGTGCATAATAAATTTGTTGTTAATGGCCTTAAAAACCGTGGTGCAGTATTTGTAGATGAACTTCACGAAGTGCCAGATGACAGCATTGTTATATTTTCTGCTCATGGCGTGTCACAAGCGGTTAGAAATGAAGCCAAGTCTCGGGGTTTAAAAGTATTTGATGCAACCTGTCCTTTGGTAACTAAAGTACATATGGAAGTAACACGTGCATCTCGTAAAGGCATCGAATGTATTTTAATTGGGCATGAAGGTCACCCTGAAGTAGAAGGCACGATGGGGCAATATAGCAGTGAAGAAGGTGGCATTTATTTAGTTGAATCCCCGTCAGATGTTGCAACGCTCAATGTTAAAAACCCAGACGAACTATATTATTGCAGTCAAACGACGTTATCGGTAGATGATACGGCTGATGTAATTGATGCATTGCGTGCGCGTTTTCCTAAAATTCACGGTCCGCGAAAAGATGACATTTGTTATGCAACTCAAAATCGTCAAGATGCCGTTAGACAGTTAGCAAGCAAAGTTGATTTAATGTTAGTGGTTGGTGCTGCGAATAGCTCAAACTCAAATCGATTACGCGAACTAGCAGAGAAAGTGGGTACCAAAGCGTATTTGATTGATGACGCTAGCAATATTGAACTTGAATGGTTAGCTGATAAGCCAAATGTTGGTGTAACAGCAGGCGCTTCTGCTCCAGACGTTTTGGTAAAGGGCGTAATAGAACGCCTTAAAGAGCTTGGAGCTACTAATGTACATGAAAATCCTGGCAAGGAAGAAGACATCGTATTTGCAGTACCCGCTGAATTAAGATAGAACTTTTATTAAAAACAGTCGGTTATCTTTGAATAACAAGTTATGCTCATAGCCGTTTAAGTACAGAATCTTAGATAAAAGGGACGGCATTATTTGCTAAGTATTAATTTTCATTAATAATTTTATATAGTACGATGAAAAAGTATACAACAGGCAAGAAAAGGAACTAAACTTAGTCTGATAGGAATCTGTCTGGTTAAGTAGTAGGGCGGACAATGACAAAGAAGACATATTTAACACCGTTTAAATCGTTAGCAAACTTAGCTAAGAGTAAACAAAGAGGCGTCGGATTAATTGAAATCCTCATCTCTTTGTTTGTAATTTCTATAGGCATGCTAGGCTTAGTCGGTCTTCAATTTACAGTATCAACGTCAAATCAAGACGCTTATGTTAAATCTCAAGCGACAATTATTGTTGAAAGTCTCGCAGATCGAATTCGAATAAACCGCCAATACCAAAATCGCGATGACAATACCAATCCTCCTGTTGATGGCACTGATAACGCTTACACCACCCTGAGTAATTATAACTTCCGTAATTTATCTGACTGTGATCAGTCTGAGTTTGAGTGCTTTTGCGAAACCATACCAGCAGCAGTTGAGCAATGTAGAGATGAAGGCGGCGCAGATGCTACCTTGTGCACCCCAAACGAAATGGCCGTATTTGACGCCTACGAAGTAAGTTGCATGGCTGCAGCAGTGATGAATAATATGGAAGTGGGCGTGGCGGCAATTGGTGCTGTGCCAAATGCCGCCGGCGATCCTGTTCCAGCTAACTCAATACTGACCGTTTATGTGGCTTGGCCAGCTACGATTTGGAAAAATTTAGACCGTGCTGAGAACGAAGCTTGTGGCGACATTATTGATGAGCAGGGTTTAACGGGTGATTTTGAATGTGTTCACATGGATGTAATTGTCGGGAATGCATTATGAGAAATAGGCACGGGCAATCAAAAGGTTTTACTTTAGTTGAGTTGCTAGTCTCAATGACACTTGGTTTAATTATTACTGGTGCACTCATTCGTGTCTATCAAAGCAATAACGAATTACAACGTTATAACTACGCCTTATCAAATATCCAACAGGATGGTCGTTACATCATTTCATTGCTTAGAAAAAGCTTAATGGAAGTGGGCCGTTACAATGAATTCGCAAGTAACTTAGATCGTTCAGTCGATATTGATATTGAAAAAGCCTATATAAAAGATCACCCCGTCGTTATTCCTGGAGATTACGCTGTTGATCCTAATGTTGGGTCAGAAGAAGGCGCATCCGGCGCTGCAGATACATTGGTCGTCAATTTAATGTCTGAAGATAGTTGTACGGGATCAAATTTTGATTTTGACGAAGGTGATGAGTTTCATACCGTAAACGAATACTTTTTGGATGGTAATATTTTAAAATGCAGAGGCCATGATGGTCGTTATTTGCAAGGCTTAAAAGCCAATGGCTCGTCTAATCAGTCTGTTACTTTGTTAGAGAGTGTTCATGATTTTCAAGTTTTATATGGTATTACGCAGCCCATTGGTGATATTGAAACCGGAGCCGTTACGTCTTGGGTCACAGCAGATAGAGTGGCTGCGTTTAATCGTGCGGATGGCAGTTCAGCAGTCGTGGCTGTCAAACTAGCGGTACTGATTAAGAATGACGACAGAATCGTAATTACTAATGAACGCAAACTAAAATTATTGGGGCATGCTTCATTTGAGCCTGAAAATGATGGTTTATACAGAGTATTTGAGACGGTTATATTATTCCGCAACGCATGGTCACATGTAACCGTTGGAGGTTAGTATGAAGATAAAAATGAGTAAACAAAAAGGCATCGCATTGGTTATTGCCTTAGTGTTATTAACGTCAATGACGGTTGTAGGCGTTAGCTCCGTGTCATCGGGCGTAATGCAAACAAAAATGGCCAGTAATCAAAATACACTTTCTTTGGCGTTTGATGCGGCCGATGCGGCTGTGGAAGGCATTGTACATGAAGGCAGTTCGGCAAATTTAAGATCTGGTGCAGTATTAGACGGTGCAGGCAATCCACTAATCGATGTATTAACAGAAGCGCGTAATAGCGGTCAAATAACCAATGACAATCGAATTGATATGAATGCAATTCCAAGTTGTGATGAACTCGCAAACGCGATATGGCCACAAAGAACCATGACCGAAAATGGTTTACAAGATGATGCGATCCACTCAGACGTAGGCAAATTAATGACTACGCCATCAATTGAAGCCTGGTCTA
>CAWUUQ010000135.1:0-27749 GCA_963925625.1 uncultured Psychrosphaera sp. | reverse complement strand
CGTGAAGTTTTACTAATGATTCTTTTAATTTGGTAGGTAACATAAGGCACTCCTAATTCCACTTCTTTAAAGTTTAGTCAGGAAGTGCCCTTTTTGTGAAAATGTTCTAAAAGTTATGTGTGTAACCAACAAACCATTTTGTTTCTTCAACATTGCTGTTTGAGTTGCCATCAACAAATACTTTAGTTACACCTGCGTTAAAGCCCATTGTATCAATTTGAAATTTCACATCGGTATAGTCACTATCTGCAAAGTCTGCCATGGAATGCCCAACGTGCATAGATGCTGTCAGATCCTGTGTTAACGCATGCTTATAACCCAGGTCTAAGTAAACTGTGTCGCCAAATGAGTAGAAGGAATGATCTGCCATTACCCATAATCCAGCCGATAAGCCATTATATGAGGCAATGGCATAAACTTCTGAGCTATCGATGTTGCCCTCTGAACCAGGGTAATAATAAGCGATATAACCTACATCATAATCAATATCGTTATGTGTAAATTTATAACCCGCCCATAAGTCTATTTCTAAATCGGCACCTGAAATCGTTGAAACCCAACCACTTGCATACCAACCACTAGTATCTGACCAATTTGCACCGGCAAAAACCGCAGGATTTCCAGCTGTTTGCTCAAAACCACGCCAGATATAATTTGACGTTACTCCCGCATTAACATCTACTTCGGCAAAGGTTGGAAACGATGCCATAAACAATGTGCTAATAATAATGGGTAAAGACTTCTTCATTGAACGTAATTTCATATCGATGTTCCTGTTCAAA
Source organism: uncultured Psychrosphaera sp. (assembly GCA_963925625.1). Taxonomy (GTDB): domain Bacteria; phylum Pseudomonadota; class Gammaproteobacteria; order Enterobacterales; family Alteromonadaceae; genus Psychrosphaera. Next base: position 26,967 of record CAWUUQ010000135.1, on the reverse strand, counting down.
TTTTATATGATAGACGCGTTTCGGCGACTGTAACTTAATAGCGGCCAATTGGAAGCTTATTTTAATAGGAAAATCATGAACAACGAATTTATTTTATCTCCATCAATATTATCCGCAGACTTTGCCAAGTTGGGTGACGAAGTAAATGAAGTATTAGCTGCAGGTTGCCAATGGGTGCATTTTGATGTGATGGACAATCACTACGTACCAAACTTAAGTTTTGGCCCAATGATCTGTAAAGCCTTAATCAACCATGGTATTGATGCGCCAATTGATGTGCATTTAATGGTAGAGCCCGTTGATGAAATGATTGTTCAATTTGCAAAAGCTGGCGCCAAAGCAATTACGATACACCCAGAAGGCACTAAACATTTGCACCGTTCGTTAATGTTAATAAAAGATCATGGCTGCCAGGCTGGCATTGCGTTAAACCCAGCAACGCCTATTGATGTATTAGATGAAGTCATTGATATGATAGACATGGTATTGATAATGTCAGTAAACCCTGGTTTTGGTGGTCAATCATTTATACCTAGTTCGCTAGATAAAATCTCCCGTGTTCGTCAAAAAATCAATGACTCAGGAAACAACATTCGTATTTCTGTCGATGGCGGTGTTAATGCGGAAAATGTGAGAGAAGTCGCTGACGCAGGTGCCGATACGTTTGTAATGGGTTCTGCAATTTTTAATACCGAAAACAGAGCGGCAAGAGTGGCTCAAGTATTTGCGAATCTTTCATAAAGATAAGTCCCGATAAAATTTTCATAACAAGCGGCGTCAATTCTTTTACCAACAACCGTTACAGGTTACAATGACGCCCCAGTTTTTTAACTCAGCTAAAAATGGCAAACATAATGACAAGTACAGTATTAAGTGGAATTCAACCAACCGGCGGCATGACTATTGGCAACTATATTGGTGCAATTAATCAATGGCGTACCATGCAAGATGACCACGATTGTTATTTTATGCTTGTTGATTTACATGCCATTACTGTTCGTCAAGATCCTGAGTTATTAAAAAGTCGCGTTTTAGACGGCATCGCTCTATATACAGCATGCGGCATTGACCCAGACAAGTCTTCACTGTTTGTTCAGTCACACGTACGAGAACATGCACAATTGGCTTGGGTGCTAAACTGTTATGCACAGATGGGCGAGTTAAATCGCATGACGCAGTTTAAAGACAAATCGGCAAATACCAGCAATATCAATGTAGGACTATATAGTTACCCTGTTTTGCAAGCTGCTGACATTCTTCTTTATCAAGCAACGCAAGTGCCGGTTGGCGAAGATCAAAAGCAACACTTAGAGTTAACTCGTGATATAGCTACTCGATTTAACAATATATACGGTGATGTTTTTACTATTCCAGAGCCTAAAACCCCTGAGTTTGGTGCTCGTGTAATGAGCCTTCAAGATCCACTTAAAAAGATGTCTAAGTCTGATGACAATCCTAATGGTTATATCATGTTGTTAGATGAGCCTAAAAAGATTGAGAAAAAGCTTAAAAAAGCCGTTACTGATTCAGACGAACAAGCACGCATCTATTTTGATACAAAAGAAAAGCCAGGCGTTTCTAACCTGTTAACAATAATGAGCGTTGCAACCGGCAAATCTATAGAACAACTCGTTCCTGAATATGAAGATAAAATGTATGGTCATCTTAAAAAAGATACAGCAGCCGCTGTGGTAGAGATGATTGAACCTATCCAAGCGCGTTTTCGAGAAATACGTAACGACCAAACTGAACTCGATAGAATCATGAAAATGGGCGCCGAAAAAGCGTCTATAAAAGCAGAAAAAACATTGAAGTCTGTTTACGACGCTTTAGGGTTTATACCTAGTCCTCTTTAGTAAAAATACGGAAGTAGCTGTAAACTGCCACGGTAAAGCGCCTTATGTTATTAATGATCGACAACTATGACTCATTTACGTTTACCTTGGTAGGCTACTTTGAGTCTCTTGGCCAAAAGGTGCTGGTTAAACGGAATGATGAGATCACCGTAAACGATATAGCCGAGCTAAACCCCGATTATATCGTTATCTCACCAGGGCCTTGCTCACCAAACGAAGCGGGTATTTCTCTTCAGGTAATCGCAGAGTTTTATGATAAAAAGCCAATCTTAGGTGTTTGTTTAGGATACCAGGCTATTGCTCAGCACTTTGGAGCTATCGTAAAAAAAGCCGAAGTTGTTATGCATGGTAAAGTTTCTGAAATTCAACACAATAACCAAGGTTTATTCCAAGGCTTGCCACCGTCATTCAATGTCACACGTTATCACTCTCTCATTGTGGAATCTGCAACATTACCTGATACTATTAAAGCAACAGCTTGGGTAAAAGGGGAACCACTTCTGATGGCACTACAACATTCCGACTATCCTGTCATGGGCGTACAATTTCATCCTGAATCAGTAATGTCTGAGCATGGTTTAGAATTATTAAATAATTTTTTGATTAACTCTTTAATTACTAACAAGACTGCTGTTTAGGAAAGAAATAACCATGACGCTTACAACAAACAATAAATTATGCCAAATAATCTCCTCGCGATTTATTGACTTGTTAGTATCTGAACGTGTAGCAAAACACCGTTTAGGGCTTACTAAAACCAAACCCGAAGACACAACTCAAAGAGACTTGTTAAGTGTTGAAGCTAAAGCTTTAGCGCAAAAAGAGCGTCAGCTTAAAACGGAAGAAGAATTTCTAATTTATATTAATGAATATTTCCATGACGCTTTATTTGAATACGCAGAGCAAAAAATTGAAAATGGAAACTTTTTGTTTAATGAGATCCTAAAAATAGATCCTAATTTAGCTAAAATGATCGATCTCTGTTTATCCAATGCCATTAATAGTAAACAGCTCGCTGAACTTATTACAGCTAATGCAAGTCTTAAACGTGAATTTCTAAATATTGTGAACAAACCTCCTTTTCGTGATAAAAAGTCGACCCGTCCTTTCCAGGAAGATGTGGGTTTAGCGCTTCGTTATGTTGGCATCGAGAATATAAAAGTGCCATTGATCGTGGTCATTGTTAAGCAGTGGTTGCCGCATAGTACTGACCCTTTTACGTCATTTAAAAGCGCACTTTGGGATTATTCACTAGCAACGGCCAATTGTATGGAAGCATTGGCAAAAGAAGCCAAACTATCTGAAATAAACGCTTTTACGTTAGGCTTGTTGCACGCTTTTGGTTACGGCATTGTTCTTAGAACCTACCTGCGCCTGTTTGAAAAGGTTCGATTAATAGAAATGCAGAAAGCTAAATCCTCTGGCCGTTCAGACATAGAAAAAGCATTAGACTCATTGGAGTTTGACGGAGAGTTTGCCAGCGACCTCATTTTAAAGCATGGATTAGATGTAAGCGCAGCCCTTTTAGAACAACTGCAATTAAAGTTCTCTCCGATAGCTCATGCCATGTTAGAAATTAATTCCGCTGAACCCATTACAAATCTTTCTCCGTTGGCGTTAAGTTTGTTGCAAACAAAAGCCTACACACAATACAAACACTTACAAAAGGCTCGTCTTATTGAATTGGCCGAAGCAAAAGCATTTTTAAGCCAATACCGAATTAATAATGAGTTTGTAAACAAAATGAAGTTGGTCAATCTGGACAAAATAAATGTAGTTGTTAAAGCCGATTAGTTACTTAAAACGAATTAATGCCACCTACATTTAAATTTATTGATCATTTTTTTATGCTTATCTATGCACTGCCATTTTTGCCCCTTTTCAGACAAAACATTTCCACTGAAATTTCTAATGCTGATGTCTATTAGCATCTAGAAAGGCAACTTTTTTCCTCCCTATTCACTATCCTAAATACTTATTCACTATTTATTCATAATCTCGCTAATACTACTCTCATGTGCCTTATAGCACTCTAGGCAATAGAGACATTTACTAAAAAACCTGCGATAATTAGCCCGTATTTATTAATTGAAACTCATTTTGAATCAGAAAATTTTCTTCAAGATGTGCTTAACATAAGGACACAAAGATGACTGTAACACGCGCTTTATTTGACGACGTAATGGTACCTAACTATGCTCCAGCAGCAGTAATTCCAGTTAAAGGCCAAGGTTCTCGCGTTTGGGATCAAGATAACAATGAGTATATCGACTTTGCCGGTGGCATTGCGGTAAATTGTTTAGGTCACTGTCACCCAGCCTTAGTTGGCGCATTAAAAGAGCAAGGTGAGAAAATTTGGCACCTTAGTAATGTAATGACTAATGAGCCAGCTCTACGTTTAGCTAAAAAGCTAACTGAGGCTACATTTGCTGAAAAAGTTTATTTTGCCAACTCTGGCGCAGAAGCAAATGAAGCTGCACTAAAGTTAGCACGTCGTTGGGCTTTAGAAGTTCATGGCGAGCACAAAACACAAATCATATCATTCAAGAAAGGTTTCCACGGTCGTACGTTCTTCACGGTAACGGTTGGCGGACAACCTGCTTATTCAGATGGTTTTGGTCCAAAACCTGGTGACATTGAACATGCTGAATACAACAATTTAGAAAGCCTTAAAGCGCTTATCTCTGAGAACACTTGTGCGGTTATGTTAGAACCAATTCAAGGCGAAGGCGGTATTATCGCTCCAACTCAAGAGTTTATTGAAGGTGTTCGTCAGTTATGTGACGACAACAATGCACTACTAATATTTGATGAAGTGCAATCTGGTGCAGGTCGTACTGGTGAGCTTTATGCTTATATGGGTCTTGGTGTAACGCCAGACATTTTAGCATCGGCTAAAGGTCTTGGTGGCGGCATTCCAATTGGTGCAATGTTAACAACAACTAAGTTAGCTAAACACTTAAAAATTGGTACTCACGGCTCTACGTACGGTGGTAACCCATTAGCATGTGCGATTGCTGAAGCAGCGCTTGATACTATTAATACAACTGAAGTATTAGCGGGTGTTAAAGAACGCGAAACTATTTTTAAAGCAAAACTTGCTGAAATTAACGACAAATATAACTTGTTTAAAGACATTCGTGGCCAAGGTTTATTAATCGGTGCTGAATTAACTGATGAATATGCTGGTCGTGCTAAAGAGTTTGTTAACGCTTCTTTAGCAAACGGTTTAATGTGTTTAGTTGCTGGCGCAAATGTTATTCGTTTTACACCATCGCTTGTTATTCCAATGGAAGACATTGATGCAGGTATGGAACGATTTGAACAAGGCGTTAAGAGCATCGTAAACGCATAATCTAGCGTTTGTTTTAACTAAAATAGCCAATGATTTCATTGGCTTTTTTATCGAAAGGAAAAGTTGTGATGTTTGTGATTCGTCCAATCCAAGAAAAAGACTATTCAGAGCTGTTTAAAATAGCTGATGAATCTGGTCATGGTTTTACGTCATTACCTGTAAATGAAGAACTCATTGCCAATAAAATTAAACGTGCAGAAGCCTCGTTCAAATCTCAAGTTTCTGACGTTAAAGAAGAGCATGGTTTTTTATTTGTTATGGAAGAAGTAGCAACGGGTAAAATCATGGGCTGCAGCGGTATTGAGTCTTTTGTCGGACTTGATGATGCTTTTTACCACTATCATTTAGGTAAGGTCGTTCATAATAGTCGACAACTTAATATTTATAATACAGCCGACATTTTAACGCTGTGTAATGACTATACTGGCGCTACCGAGCTTTGTACTTTGTTTTTACGTAAGGGTTTTCGTACAGGCAAAAACGGCAGAATGTTAAGTAAATTCCGTTTTCTGTTTTTAGCACAGCATCAAGAGCGATTCTCAAATACCGTAATCGCCGAAATGCGCGGAGTTTCTGACGAAAAAGGCGACTCACCGTTCTGGCAATGGTTAGAAGAGCACTTCTTCTCGATGGACTTCCCAACCGCTGATTATTTAACAGGCATTGGCCAAAAAGTGTTTATTGCTGAATTAATGCCTAAGTACCCAGTATACGTAAACTTATTATCTAAAGACGCGCAAGCAGTCATTGGTAAAGTACATAAAAATACAGAGCCTGCTCTTAGGCTATTAAAGTCTGAAGGTTTTTCATGGAAACAATACGTTGATATTTTTGATGGCGGTCCTACTGTCGAAGCTGACATTTCTAATATTCATACTGTACAGAACAGTGGTTTGTTTACCGTTAAGATTGTTGAAGATATTGAATCTGAAAAAAATGTCATTATGTCTAACCTTTCCGTTGAACATTTCAGAGCAACAGGCTTTAAAACAAATTTAAATAGAACAGATATGACAGTTGAACTTACACCTGCATACGCTGAGTTATTAAATGTCAGTGCCGGCGATCAAGTCCGCGCAGCTGCGTTAAAATAGGATAAAAGACAATGTCTAATACTGAAAATAAATATATAAACGGCCAGTATATCGATGGTGAATGGCTTGCCGGTGAAGGTCATCTAATTGGCTCTTTAAATCCAGCAACCGACGAGTTGTTATGGGAATCATTAACTGCAACCGCTGAGCAAGTAGACTTAGCCGTTAAAGCCGCTCGTAAAGCCTTTTTACCTTGGTCAGACAAAACCGTTGAAGAGCGTTTAGTTATTATCAAACGTTTTGCTGAATTACTAGGCGAATACAAAGAGCCATTGGCGCTTGCAATAGCACAGGAAACGGGTAAACCATTATGGGAAACACGCACGGAAGTAGGTGCGATGATCGGCAAAATCGCGATTTCTGAAAGAGCGTATAACGAACGTACTGGTACAACGGAAAACCCAATGCCTGTTGGTCGTGCAATGTTACGCCATCGTCCACATGGTGTTGTTGCCGTCTATGGCCCTTACAATTTCCCAGGTCATTTACCAAACGGTCACATTGTTCCGGCATTAATTGCTGGTAATACCGTTATCTTTAAGCCAAGTGAATTAACACCTGTTGTTGCTCAACTTACTGTTGAGTTATGGCAAAAAGCGGGTCTTCCTGCTGGCGTTCTAAACTTAGTTCAAGGTGAAGTTGAAACAGGCAAAGCACTTGCAAATCATCCTCAAATTGATGGTTTATTCTTTACAGGTAGCTCTGGTACGGGTCATCTATTACATAAACAATTTGCTGCACAACCAGGCAAAATTTTAGCACTCGAAATGGGTGGTAATAATCCATTAATCGTTCAAGACGTTAAAAATACTGAAGCTGCAGTGCATGACATCATCCAATCAGCATTCATTACCAGTGGTCAACGTTGTACTTGTGCTCGTAAATTATTATTACCTGTTGGTGCGGAAGGCGACGCTATTTTAGCTCGTTTAATTGAAGCAACAAAAATGATTGTGGTTGGCGACTCCTTAGAAGAAGGCGCTGAACAACCGTTTATGGGATCTATGATTTCAGATAAAGCCGCTTTAGGCATGGTTGCTGCTCAGCAACAACTTGCTGATTTAGGTGGCGAAATTCTTGTTGAGTTAACGCACCTTAAAGAAGATACCGGTTTTGTTTCACCAGGCATCATTGATTGTACAAACATCAAAAACTTCCCTGATGATGAGCACTTCGGTCCATTATTAAAAGTATTCCGTTTTAATGACTTTGATCAAGCTTTAGCAATAGCAAATGACACTAGTTACGGCCTTTCAGCCGGATTACTAAGCGATGATAGCGCGTTGTACGATACGTTCTTAAGCCGCATTCGTGCCGGCATAGTAAACTGGAATCGCCCTATTACCGGAGCAAGCAGTGCAGCTCCATTTGGTGGTATAGGCCAGTCTGGTAATCACCGTGCAAGCGCATATTATGCTGCTGACTATTGTGCTTACCCAGTTGCGTCAGTTGAACTTGAAGAAGTTGAAATGCCAGCTACATTAAGCCCAGGCTTAAAGTTATAATTCCAAGCGGCCTCGGCCGCTTTTTTTAATTAGATTTGACTCACGTGACTTACGTTTGTATTTGAAGGATTTATTATGCACAACAATGTATCGGTTCTTTTTGAAAATTTGTGGACTAAGTACCTAACGGTTACGCCTTCTGCAAAAAAAATTCACGCACTGCTGGGTGCCGATAATGGTAAAGACATTATTAATGACCATATTGCCTTACGTACCTTTAATATCGGGAAAGTAAACTTAGATAAGTTGGCTCAGCATTTTTTGAGTTTAGGTTATACTGATGGTGGTGATTATGATTTTGTTGCTAAGAAACTAAAAGCCAAACATTTTGAACATGAAGACGAAACGTTGCCTAAAGTGTTTATAAGCGAGTTATTAGTAGAAGAGTTTTCTGAGAATACTCAGCGCATTATTACTGAAATGGTTGCAAATATTGATGAAGCTGCCGTATCAGCGGATGACTTTTTATATTCTGGTACACATTGGCAAGTAAGCGCCGATGACTATGCGGCTTTATTAGAAGAAAGTGAATACGCCGCCTGGATGGCCGCTTGGGGTTACATCCCTAATCACTTTACAGTAAGTGTTAATCAACTCGCTAAATATGAAAACCTTGAAGATGTGAACAAAACATTAAAAGAAGCAGGATTTGTTTTAAACACCTCTGGTGGTGAAATCAAAGGCTCTGAAGAAGTTTTACTTGAGCAATCTTCAACGATGGCCGATAAAGCAGCAGTTGTGTTTAGCGATGGCGAAAAAACTATTCCTAGCTGTTTTTACGAATTTGCTAAGCGTTATGAAGTGAGTCCTGGTCAACTTTACAAAGGTTTTGTTGCGGCTTCTGCAGATAAAATTTTTGAAAGTACAAACGCTAAATCGTAAAATTTATAACATAACAATCCAATTAATAACTTGAGTGATAGAAGCACATTTATGGTAACCGACAAACCCGCTTATAAAGAACTTATGGAGTATTTGGCAAGTAGTCTAGGTACTTTTGAGTTAAAAGAAGCCCCACTCTATGACGACAAGACGGTAGAGATGTTAGTCGAGCAAGAAATTACCACTCAAGTTATTACTTTGTGTAGTCAGCATGAAGAGTTAGAAACCAATCACCGTTCAATCATTGTTAGAGAAATAGACAGTATTGTTTATGACATGCATCAAGTTTTGTTAACGTATTGGGAACGTCCTGTTACACAGACACAGGCACTATTCATTGTTGAGTTTACCGGCTTAATCAAAAATGTTTTTGACTCTGCGGTTGCTGACCTCCTCGATTAAATTAACTATTAAGAGAAAACAATGAAAGCTAAAGTAACTTGGCAAGAAGGCATGACATTTACAGGTCATTCTGAGTCTGGTCACAATGTAATTCTAGATGGCGACAATCCTGGAAAAGGCGCAAGTCCAATGGAAATGATTTTAATGTCAGTTGCTACTTGCAGCGCCATTGATGTAGTTTCTATACTAGAAAAGGCACGTCAAAACATTTCAGATGTAAATGTTGAGATAGAAGCAGAACGTGCTGAAACCGTTCCTAAGGTTTTCACTAAAATTCATTTAGAGTTTATCGTTACGGGTACCGACGTTGCTGAAAAGCATGTATCAAGAGCGGTTAGCTTATCGGCAGACAAATACTGCTCTGTTGCAAAGATGTTAGAAACAAGTGTTAACATTACGCATAGCTTTAAAATCATCGCAGCCTAAGGGTTGCGTTACTTGTTCATACATTCCTGCCTTTAATACTAAAAATAATTTTGTGATTGGCCTAGTTTGATTTATCATCCGCCCTTTAATTAATGTAAATTGTTTTGAGGAATTGTTAGTTGGAATCTAAACTCAAATTGCACGGTTTTAACAACTTAACAAAGAGCCTTGGCTTTTGTATTTATGATGTTTGTTATGCCCAAACTGAAGCACAACGCCAAGAGTATATTGAATATATTGATGAACAATATAATGCTGATCGTTTAACAGATATCCTAACGGAAGTTTGTGACATTATTGGTGCCAATATTCTTAATGTTGCCCGTCAAGACTATGACCCGCAAGGCGCGTCAGTGACTATTCTTGTTAGTGAAGAAGAAATCAAATCGCCTGATGAAGTTGACCAATCAGAAAGCCCAGGTCCAATACCTGAGAGCGTTGTAAGTCACTTAGATAAAAGTCACATCTGTGTTCATACGTATCCTGAAGTACATCCAAATGATGGTATTTGTACGTTTCGTGCGGACATTGAGGTGTCTACCTGTGGTGTCATCTCACCGCTTAAGGCATTGAATTACTTAATTCACGAATTAGAGTCTGACATAGTGACACTTGATTATCGTGTACGTGGATTTACGCGTGATACTGACGGTAATAAACATTATATTGATCATGAAATTAGTTCTATTCAGAACTTTATTGGTGAAGATATTTTGGATCAATATGACATGATAGACGTTAACGTTTATCAGGAAAATATGTTCCACACTAAAATGATGATTAAAGATAATGCCCTAAACAACTATTTGTTTGGCATTACCACCGATGAATTAAATGATGAACAGTGTTCTGAAATTCGTGAAAAGTTACGTAAAGAAATGCAGGAAATTTTTTACGCGCGTAATATGCCTTAAAAGGCAATTATCGAATTTTATGATTAAATTAAAAGCGGCCAAATGGGCCGTTTTTTTATAGTTCCTCTGAACAAACTAAATTACTAAATGAAAGGTTAAAACGGAGAGTTATGTTTTCAATTAAGATACAACCACGCTTCGCTGAAACAGATGCGCTTGCTCATATTAACAATACTGTCATTCCCGTTTGGTTTGAAAGTGGCCGTCCGGGTATTTTTAAGATATTTAATCCAAGCCAAGATTTAGCTAATTGGAATTTAATAATTGCTAAAATTGAAGTGAATTATGTTGCGCAAATTCATTATCAATTTGAAGTTGAAATACGCACGCATGTAAGCAAAATTGGCCGCTCTTCATTAACTATTTTGCAAGAAGTTTGGCAACAAGATCAACGAGTTGCATGGGGTGAGTGCATCATGGTCAAATTTGACTATTCAACCAATACGTCTGCTGCAATAACAGATTCAGAAAAACATCAATTAGAACAGCACCTTGTTGATAAAGACTCTCTGTTAGGCTGATTAAATAAAAGGCTTTTTATTTAACATTTTCTAAATGCCATTTTACATAATCGTCAAATGGCATGGGTCTTCCAAAAAAGTAGCCTTGTAATATATCTATCTGGTGCTTTTTAAGAAGCTCCACTTGTTGTTCATTTTCAACACCTTCTGCAACAACCTTCATGTTTAGATTTCTAGCTAAGTTAGCAATCGTCTCAACAATACTTAAACCAGAACTGTCTAATATTCGATCAACAAAGGATTTATCAATTTTAAGTTCGTTTACCGGATAGGCATGCAGGTATGACAAGCTAGAATAACCAGTACCAAAGTCATCAATTGAAAATGAGAAGCCCTCTGATTCAATATCAACCATTTGTTTGACCGTATTATCTATATCATGCGATAACATGCTTTCCGTTATTTCTAAGTTTAGGTGTTGCGGTAAAACATCAAACTTTTTGATTGTTTCAATTAATAGTGACTTAAAGTTAGCCGACTTAAACTGTGAATGGCTAATGTTGATCGACAATTTGAAGTCTTCTGCCAACAAACGCCTTTCATTAAGTTCTACTAACAAACGACAAATATCTTCCAGTACTACATTCTGTAGCCCCTGGATCAGCCCAAACTGTTCTGCAACCGGTATAAACTCTATCGGTGCAATCAATCCTCGTTCTGGATGCACCCATCTAATTAATGCCTCTGCGCCAGTTACAAAACCGTTAACATCTACTTGAGGTTGGAAATAGGCACAAAACTCATTATTCTCCATTGCGCGAACAATTTCAGACTCAAATGACAATTGTCTATCTAGTAATGTTTGTTTTTTGGGGTCATAAAAACTAAAGTTATTTCCACCTTTCGTCTTTGAGTTATACATGGCTGTATCTGCAAATTTTAATACGTTATCCGCTGAAGTAGAACCATCTAAAAGACAAATGCCAATGCTACAAGAGACTTGAAAAGCTAGATTCTCAATTTCAAACTTTTCTAAAAACGCATCTTGTACTTTACGAGCAACCATTGAAATTTCTGTGTGAGCATCTTCTAAAGAATCACCTATTCGTTCGATTAATACAACAAATTCATCGCCACCAATTCTTGCTAATAAGTCAGACTTTCGAATTGATTTATTTAATCTTTTTGCGACATCAAGTAACAACTGATCACCTGCTGCATGGCCCAATGAATCATTAATTCGTTTAAACTGATCTAAGTCTAAAAACAAAATTGCGCCGTACTCATTGCTTAATGCCTTACCGTTCACAGCAAAGTTAAGTCGCTCATTAAACATTCTTCTGTTTGGCAGTTTGGTCAGCGGATCAAAGTAAGCGAGTTGGGTGATTTTTTTAGCCGTATTTTTCTGGGCCGTTATATCACGAGCCATCCACAAGATATGTTTGGCACGCTCATTCGAATTTTGATCATAATGAACTGGGGTAATACGGCCTTCAAAAATTACTTTTTCGAAACCATCACCAAAAGAATACTCATAAACCTGTATTTCATTTGTAACTAGTGCCTTCTTGATGACGGTCATTACTTTTTTGGCTTCTTCTGGTGAAAATATATCAAAAACAGATTGGTTTATAATTGAAATAGCCGACTCATAAACCGGATTATCTGGCGAGCCGTGCACATCTTCATAACGACCATCTTCACTAATTATCAACGCTAAATCTGGCATGACTTGAACAAAGGCACGAAACTTTTGGTTACTTTGAGACAATGCCTCAATCAAAGAGTCTTGTTTTCGTTCGTTATACACCCGCTCTAATGCCATTGCAGCTAAGTTACTAAAATAATTGAGTATTTCAATGTCTGTGTCTGAAGGTGAGGTGGGTGTATCGTGATAAATAGCTAACGTGCCTAATACCGAGCTTTGACTAGAGAACAGTGGAATTGACCAACAGGCCTTTAAATTAGCTCGATTTGTTAAGTCCTGGAAATCAGCCCATAACTCTGAAGTTTCAACGTCATCAACAATAACCATTTTTTTATGAAAAGCCGCAGTTCCACAGGAACCAACCTTTTCACCAATCAAAATACCGTCAATTGCATCACTATAAAAATTGGGCAAACTTGGACTAGCGCAGTGAAACAGCTGTTCTCCAAATAACTCAAGAACGCTACTTTTAGCACTGTTCCCCTGGTAACAGTCCTCTATAGCTAAACAAATTTCTGACAAAATTTCGTTATTAGACCCTGTACCTAAAACAATTTTAGACAATAATTTTTGCTGTTCGAATAATAGTTTATGGAGTTCATTGTCATTCATAATACGAGTCAACTTTAGAAGAAATACCAAAATCATTTAGCTTCTAACGCTTCAGTCCTTTTAATTCCATTAGCACTTTAGTTTAGGTAGTGCCGATTTAACGATCGACGAGCATACCGTTAAAAAAAACATTAGAGCGAACAGTATTTTGTAACAAACTATTCCTATAAGGCTTCTTTTGAGTTTGTAAATTTCATGTATTTTAGTGTAATTTTTTAATACTTTGACTCTAATACAATATTTATCCTAAACGAAGTCTTTATTTATTCAAGCCTAATGTAAATCTAAACGGCTGTTTTTCTGATGGATTGGTTGGAATAAGTTGGCTAATTACTAAACTTAATACCGCAAAACCAGCGCCAATCATAAATACCAACGTACTTGAGTATAACCAAACAACGCCAAGTAACACGGGAATAACCACGGCAGCGATGTGATTAATCGTAAAGCTAACTGACGCTGTTGCGGCGATATCTTTTTGATCTGCTATTTTCTGAAAATACGTTTTAATCGCAATTGCTAACGCAAAAAACATATGATCGATAACATATAAACCGGCCGCTATTTCAGAAGACTCAACAAAGGCATAACCAGTAAACACAAATATTAACCCAATATATTCAATGGTTAATGCGCGTCGCTCACCAATTTTTCCAACCCACATCCCTATTTTACTCGCGAACAACAGGTTAAAAATATAATTGATACCAAATAACAAGCTGACCTCACCCACGGAATAACCAAACTTTTCAACCATCATAAAACCAGCAAACACCATAAATATTTGACGGCGAGCACCACTCAAAAATGTTAATGCGTAATACAAACAATAGTTTTTCTTTAAGACAATTTTTTTGGTTTGAATGTGAGGTTGTTCAAATAATGGAAAACCAAAATAAAGAAAAAGTGTCACCGCTAAGCCTAATAAACCCGCTAATAAATAAGTGGTTTCATAAGTTACATTGAGCCACTCCATTAATACCCAAATGCCGCCAAAAGCCAATAAGGATGCAAATGACTTCATTGCTAAAGCTTTACCCAAAAAGTGCGCAGACTCCTTCTTATCTAACCATTGTAAAGTAAGGCTTTGTTGCGTTGTTTCGTAAAAGTGAAAACCTATCGACATGACAAACGTTGTTAAATAAAGCCCATACTCCGATGGGAAATACCCAGTGAATGCGACACCTGCGCTTAACAAACCAATTGAATAAATGGCGAAACGCTGCTCTTTGATGAATAGCAAAATATAAATTGCTGTAAAGGCTAAAAAGCCAGGTATCTCACGGATTGAGTGCAACATACCTATTTCCGCGCCTGTAAACATGGCTTTTTCTACCACAAAGTTATTCAATAACGTTACCCAAACGGCAAAAACAAAAGGCAATATAAATGCCATTGCTAATAAAAACACTTGAGGGCTTAATCTATTCAATTGAAACTTCTCCAATAAAAAAGCCGTGAACAATCACGGCTTATCTAATCTAATCGGCTAAAAGTAGCCTGTTATTTTGCAAACGTATCTTGAAGTGGCGGTACAACTTGTTTTTTGCGGCTTAAAATTCCGTCTATCCAAACTCGATTGTTCGTTAACGTCACGTCATAAGCTTTTTCAACAAGGCTTGTATCATCAGAAACCACTAACAATTCAGACCCTTCTTTCATGATGTCCGTTAATAACAACATTACTGTATGTCGATTCCCTTCCGCTTTAAGTGCCGATAAGTCATCGTGTAATCCATCTTTAATGTCGTCAAAGATTGCTAAGTCAATCACTTCCAATTGGCCAATACCAACCAGATTGCCGTTCATGTTAAAGTCTTTAAAGTCTCTTAATACTAAATCTCGAGCCGGCGTGTTTTCCACAGCAGACTTAACTTTAAACATGTCCATGCCTAACTCTTGAGGATCGTCGATGCCGGCAATTTTAGCGAGAGCTTCAACACATTTAATGTCTGCTGTTGTACACGTAGGTGATTTGAAAATAACCGTATCACTCAATATCGCGCACATCATTGCACCTGCAATATCCTTTGGAATTTCAACATCATGAAAGTCATACATCATCTTGATAATTGTATTTGTACAGCCTACAGGACGAATCCAGCACTCAAGAGGTGTTGATGTTGTTAGGTCACCTAACTTGTGGTGATCAATAATGCCAAGAATCGTAGCATCATCAATGTCATCAGGTCCTTGAACACGATCTGAATGATCAACAATATATAAACTTTCGCCAGCATAACTTAGCTTTAATTCAGGTTCTTCAAAACCAAAACGCTCTAGAATAAATTTAGTCTCAGGAGAAAGTTCACCTAAACGAGCTGGAACCGTAGGTTCACCTAACGTCGTTTTTAAATAAGATAAAGCAATCGCTGAACAGATTGAGTCTGAATCCGGAACCTTGTGACCAACAACATAATTTGGCATATCGCACCCTGCAAATAATGATTAATTACAATATCGAATGATATTAAATTTTGAATAATAAGATGGCCCGAATTATAACCAAATGTTGTTACAATTCGAACCTGAAATTGATGTTATTGCACAAATTAATAATTAAGTGCCGACTGTGCTATTGATTATGATAATCCAAGCAGATTTTTACTTCTTGTTTTGAACCTAAAATCACAGGAACACGTTGGTGTAATTCTGTTGGTTGCATGTCTAAAATATTTTCTTCACCCGTCGAAACTAATCCACCAGCCTGTTCTACTAACATACCCATTGGGTTTGCTTCGTATAATAAACGTAACTTGTTTGGCTTATTGGCACTGTCCGTGTGTGCAGGATAAGTAAAGATACCACCTCGACATAAAATACGGTGTACGTCGCCAACCATACAAGCCACCCAACGCATATTAAAGTTTTTACCACGAATGCCTTGTTTGCCATCTAAAATGTCGCGAATATAACGTTGCATCGGGATTTGCCATTTATGTTGATTTGAACTGTTTATGGCAAATTCTTGAGTCTCTTCTGCGATCACAATATTTTCACGTGTTTTTAAGAATGATCCGTGTGTTTTATCTAATGTATAAAAATGAACGCCTTTGCCTGTAGTTAAGGCTAAGATTGTTGAAGGACCATACATTACATAACCGGCAGCAACTTGATTTCGGCCCGGCTGTAAAAAGTCTTTTTCCGTAATTGGTGTGCCATCTAGTTTGTCTTCTGGAACGGGTAAAATGGAGAATATTGTGCCCGTAAGGCTGTTAACGTCAATGTTAGAGCTTCCATCTAATGGATCAAATGCCACTAAAAAACGCCCGCCATGCTCGCCTTCCACAATGTAATCTTCTTCTTCAGAAGCGATGGCGCGAACAAAACCAGACTCCAACAACATGTCTTTTAATAGTTGGTTTGAAAGCACATCTAATTTTTTCTGAGTTTCGCCTTGGATATTTTCATTAAGCGTAGAGCCTAAAACACCAGAAAGGTCAGCTTGGCCAACACGGAAAGAGATGTCTTTGCAGGCTGCTAAAATAGTTCGAATTAATGAAATTAGGTCTAGTTCTACGCCTTCTTTGCGAAGTTCTGGTGCGAGTCTTTTCATTAGGTATACAGCCTTTTAAATTTGAAGGTTAAGATTTATGGTCAATTTTATGCGGGTATTCTAACCAATATTTTACCAAGTTGCAGTGTTTTGGATCAATTTACTGAAAACTTTCATAATGAGTTACAAAACCTAAATAATTTTACGTTTCACATCGTTGCAATTCTACGGCACACTATAATCATTGCATTTACATTTAAGGATAACCGATGAATATGAAACACTTAATAAGCCTATGCTGGGTAGCAATACTATTTATTAGTAGCCCAATGGCAAAAGCGAATGTTGATGATATTTCAACATTTACAAAGGGCATGTTAAAAGTAGACGGTTATTTCACTTTTTATTATGACAAAAAGAACGATCAAATTTACCTGCAAATTGACGATCAGAAAGAGCCATTTTTGTTTCAAAGCTCACTTCCGCAAGGACTAGGATCTAATGATATTGGTTTAGATCGTGGTCAGCTGGGCGATACTCGCATTGTACAATTTGAAAATTACGGTAATAAGGTTTTACTAACGCAAGTTAATACACAATACCGGGCCAATAGTAATAATCGCGCCGAGCAAAAAAGTGTAGAAGAAGCCTTTGCTAAATCCGTGATTTATGGATTTGAAATAAAAGCCAAAGATCGCAGCGCCGTACTCATAGATTATACGCCCTTTTTATTAAGTGACATTCATGGTGTTTCTCGTACTTTAAAGGCGAGAAAACAAGGCAGTTACAGTCCAGTTAAAAACCGCAGTGCAGTCAACTTCGTCAAAAGTAAATCTTTCCCAGAGAACACCGAACTAGAATCCATTGTGTCATTCACAGGCTCATCGCCTGGCCAGTACATTTACCAAGTTGCGCCAGATGCCCACAATATTACCGTGCACATGCATCACTCATTAATAAAGCTACCTGACAATAATTATCGTAAAAGAATGTTTCATCCATATAGCGGTTTTTGGAGCATCAGTCATAAAGACTACGCGGCTAGTTTGGATGACTCGATGGACGTAAAAGTTATTCCACGCCATCGGTTAGATAAAAACAATCCGATCATCTACTACCTTGATCCAGGTACCCCAGAGCCTGTTCGTTCGGCCTTGTTAGAAGGAGCATCTTGGTGGAGTGAAGCATTTGCAGAGGCTGGTTTTAAAGATGGTTTCCAAGTAAAGATGTTACCAGAACATGCTGACCCTATGGATGTTCGATACAATACGATTCAATGGGTACACAGAGCCACACGTGGTTGGAGTTATGGTGCTTCTGTTATTGATCCAAGAACTGGGGAAATAATCAAAGGTCATGTTACGTTAGGCTCTTTGCGAGTTCGCCATGACTATCTATTGGCACAAGGCCTAACTGGTCCATTTAAAAATGACAATTCAAGTCTTCCTAACGCAGTTGAAGCAGATGCTGCCGCGACAAAAGAAATTAAAGAAATGGCGCTTGCACGTATCCGTCAACTTTCGGCCCATGAAGTGGGTCATACCCTTGGCATTGCTCATAACTTTTCTGCATCGGTAAATGGTCGAGCGTCTGTAATGGATTACCCTCACCCTTTTGTTGAGCTAGTAAAAGATGATGTGACCGGGAAGCAATTCATTGATTTATCAAATGCTTATTCTGAAGGTGTTGGTGATTGGGACAAGTATGTCATTCAATATGGCTACAGCAAATTCAAAAGCCAATCTGATGAAGACAATTCTCTTAAACAACTAATTGCCGCCGCGAAATCAAAAGGTTTGCAATATATGTCTGATCCAGACGCACGCCCTAATAATGGAGCACACCCCACTGGACACCTGTGGGATAATGGAAGCGACCCATCAGCAGAATTAAACCGTATGATGGAAATACGAACATTTGCTTTGCAACAGTTTAGCCTAAATAACCTTGCCGCTAATCAGCCATTATCCGACCTACAAGAAATACTGATGCCGATTTATTATTTTCATCGTTATCAAGTGACTGCTGCATCTAAGTTAATCGGTGGGATTCATTATGACTATGCAATCAAAAAAGGTTTACCGCTCAATTACAAAGCGGTAAAGCCGGTTCAATTTGAAAAACAAGTGGCTGCTTTAGATTCCCTTTTATCAACGTTAGACTCTAAACAGTTAGTTTTTCCTGAAAAACTAGTCGCACTTATTCCACCCAAAGCCTATGGCAGCAGCCGCAATAGAGAAAGCCCTTCAACTAAAACAGGCTTAGTCTTTGATCCATTAACAATGGCTTCTGCAGCAGCAAATCATACCTTAACGGTCATTCTCGATGATGCTCGCTTAAATAGAATTGCCCAGCAATCATCGTTAAACAGCAAGGCATGGGCAGTAAGCGAGTATTTACAAATCATTATAGATAATACGATTAAGTTTGAATCTGTAGGAGGTCAACAAAACCTCATTCAACAAAGAGTCGCTGCCCTTACCATTGAAAAACTGATGGCGCTGGTCAATGATCAAAATGTACCCGTTGAAGTGAAATCAGATATTTTCAGCGTCTTGTCACAACTAAATCAGTGGTTAAAACAGCAGTCACTTGATGTCAGTCAAGGACATAGAGGTTTCTACCGATTGTTATCACATCACCTTTCTTGGTATTTTGAACATAGAAAGTGGTTACCATTAGTAGATATGAGTAAACTACCGCCAGGCTCACCTATTTAGAAAGAAGATTTATTTAATGCACATTCATATTTTAGGTATATGTGGCACCTTTATGGGCGGCATCGCCGCCATTGCCAAACAGTTAGGTCATCAGGTGACAGGGTCTGATACTAACGTATACCCGCCTATGTCGACTCAATTAGAGTCTCTTGGTATTACATTAACAACAGGTTGGGATAGCGCTCAATTTCAACCTGAGCCAGACTTAATCATAATTGGTAATGCCATGTCACGAGGCAACCCTGCAGTTGAATATGTATTATCTAGAAACTTACCCTATTGTTCTGGACCTGAGTGGTTAAAAAAAGAAGTATTACAGCAACGTTGGGTCGTCGCGGCGTCAGGAACACATGGCAAAACAACAACGGCAGGCATGGTTGCTTGGATTTTGGAATCCTGTGGAATGAACCCTGGTTATTTGATTGGCGGCGTGCCTGGCAACTTTGACGTTTCCGCACGATTAGGTGATTCGCCCTTTTTTGTCATTGAGGCCGATGAATATGACACGGCATTCTTTGATAAACGCAGTAAATTTGTACATTACTTACCAAAAACTTTGATCATCAATAATCTAGAGTTTGATCATGCGGATATATTCAAAGACATAGACGCAATAAAAACTCAGTTCCACCATTTACTTAGGATCCTTCCTAACAGTGGTTTATTAATCTCGAATCAGCAAGATGAGCATGTTCAAGACACCATTAAAATGGGTTGTTGGACACCTCAAGAATCAATTACTGTTGGTCTAAACGGCGACTCAATTTGGCAAGCCGAATTATTGCCAAATGAATTGGGTTTATTTGATGGTCATCAATTTAATGTTTACCTTAAAAATGAAAAAGTAGGACAGGTTAACTGGACACTAACGGGTGAACATAATGTGCATAATGCCTTAGCGGCTCTTGCTGCAACTCGTCATTGTGGTATGTCGGTAGAGTCATGTATAAAAGCACTTTGTCAGTTCAAAAATGCAAAACGTCGTATGGAAGTGTTACTTGAACATAAAGGCATTGTTTTATATGACGACTTTGCCCATCATCCTACTGCGATAAAAACAACGTTGAGTGGTTTGAGAGCGAACGTTGGCGTTGAGGTTGGAAAAAATACGAATTGCCCTAAAATCATCGCTATCATTGAGCCGCGCTCAAATACAATGAAAATGGGCGTTCACAATTCGACACTCGCTAACTCTTGGCAAGACGCTGATGAAGTAATCGTCTTTAATCAAGACTCAGAATGGTCTTTACAAGACACTAACGATGAAGCGAATAAAACTCGCCGTTTTCGAGAGTTTTCATCCGTTGACGATATAGTTAAAGCGGTGATTGATCTTATTACAACGAATGACCATATTGCATTTAATAACCATAGTACTCTTAATAAACATATAGTGGTGATGAGCAACGGTGGATTTGGTGGCATTCATCAAAAACTACAAGACGCTATCTTGGCAGTTTAGTATGCCAACTGCGACAAATATGGCGTAAATATTACTACAAACAATTTAAAGCATACGTTTCATAAACAACGTTTTTTCACACAAAGTATTCTCAAACAAGGGTTTCACAAAAAATGACACCAAATGGCAGTAGCACACAAGACGCACATTTTAACGATGCTACATTTAGCCGTCGCATAACCATCGCTATGACAGGCGCATCTGGTGCGCCATATGCCATTGAGTTAATCAAACAATTAACAGACTCAAATGTGCAAATATACTTATTGCTTTCGTCGGCAGCCAAAATTGTCCTAAAAACCGAAACTGAACTTGATATACCCGGCAATCCAGACAAAGCTAGCGAATGGTGTCAAACCTACTTTGATAGCAAACCAAATCAAATTACTGTATTGGGTAAAGAACAATGGTTTAGCCCACCTGCTTCAGGTTCCGCAGCGCCTAAACAAATGGTTGTTGTACCTTGTTCAACAGGAACTTTATCCGCCATTGCCCATGGTAATTCAGATAACTTAATTGAACGAGCAGCAGATGTTGTCATAAAAGAACGCGGGCAATTAATAATAGTGCCTAGAGAAACCCCCTTTTCATCTATCCATTTGGAAAACATGTTAAAATTGTCAAACTTAGGGGTTACAATAATGCCTGCAGCACCGGGTTTTTATCATCAACCTACGGAAATCAGTGATCTTGTAAAGTTTATGGTTGCAAGAATAATGGATCATTTGAATATTGATCAATCATTAGTTCCACGCTGGGGCTACACTTCAAATAGCTAAATTACATTTTCGAGCGAGTACTCAAAAGTTATGTTTGCACTAGAAATATCAGATCTCAAAAAAACCTATCAATCCAAAAAACGTTCTGTCGACGCGTTAAAGGGCATCAGCCTTAACGTCAAAGAAGGTGATTTTTTCGCCTTATTAGGTCCAAATGGTGCTGGCAAATCAACCGCAATTGGCATCATTAGTTCATTAGTCAATAAAACATCAGGCACTGTTAAAGTGTTTGGTCATGATATAGATACTGACCTCGCGGCGGCAAAATCTCATATTGGGTTGGTACCTCAAGAATTTAACTTCAATCAATTTGAAACTGTTTTGCAGATTGTTGTAAATCAAGCGGGTTATTATGGTGTTGAAAGAACAACGGCACTAGAACGTGCAGAAACCTATTTAAAACAAACTGATTTATGGGAAAAGCGTAATGCGCAAGCAAGAACATTGACGGGTGGCATGAAGCGTCGATTAATGATTGCTCGAGCACTAATGCACGAACCAAAGCTTCTTATCTTAGATGAGCCTACCGCTGGTGTAGATATAGAAATTCGTCGCAGCATGTGGGAATCGTTACAAAAGCTTAATGAATCAGGTATCACGATTATATTAACAACCCATTACCTAGAAGAAGCGGAAATGTTATGTCGTAATATTGCCATCATCGACAAAGGTGAAATTGGCGAAAATACGTCAATGAAAAGTCTGCTTTCAATGTTAAATGTTGAGACCTTCATTTTAGATACCGAAGAATTTACTGTCGAGCCAAGTGTTAAAGATCACAATGTTAAAATTAAAGATAATCACACAATTGAAATTGAAGTAATGAAGGGCCAAGGACTTAATAATATTTTCACTCAATTAAGTGAACAAGGAATTCAAGTATTAAGCATGCGAAATAAATCAAATCGCTTAGAAGAGTTGTTTGTAAGATTAGTCGAAGACGGAAAAACAGGAGCAAAAGCATAATGGGCGGTTACTCAGTTGCATTAAAGGCAATATTAATAAAAGAATGCACTCGTTTTTTACGTATCTGGATTCAAACCCTTGTGCCACCAGCAATAACGATGTCATTGTATTTTGTTATCTTTGGTAATCTAATTGGCTCAAGAATCGGCGAAATGGGTGGTTATGATTATATGTCATTTATCGTTCCTGGCTTAATAATGATGTCGGTGATAACAAACTCATACTCCAATGTTGCTAGCTCTTTTTATAGCGCAAAGTTCCAACGTAATATTGAAGAGATGTTGGTGGCCCCGGTGCCTAATTTTGTCATCGTATTAGGCTTTATAGGCGGTGGAATGTTGCGCGGACTTTTAGTCGGCTTAATTGTTACTTGCGTTTCATTGTTTTTTGTTGATATACAAATTCACAGCATTCCTATCTTAATCATTACCGTACTCATGACATCAATGGTGTTTTCGCTTGCTGGCTTAATCAATGCTATTTTTGCCAACTCATTTGACGACATTTCAATTATTCCAACCTTTATACTAACGCCGCTAACCTATTTAGGTGGTGTGTTTTATAGTCTTAGTCTGTTGCCTGAGTTTTGGCAGACTGTATCTAAAATAAACCCTATTGTTTATATGGTGAATGCCTTCAGATATGGATTTTTAGGAGTGTCTGATGTCAACCTAGGAATAGCTATTGGTATGATCATCGCATTTGTTGTGATCTTTTTTACCGTTGCAATTACCTTAATTAATAAAGGCATTGGAATAAGAAGTTAGTCTTTATTTTACCTTCACCTTGTTAGTTCAAATTCTTTGGCTAAACTTAAACCGATACAAACAGTTATGGCTTTCCAATGGTCATAACTGTTGTCCATTCACCAATACATTAATAATTTTCAGTTTAATGCCGATAAGATTAGTGGCTTTAAATAGACCATAGGTAGATAGAAGTGTGAATAAATTCCAAAATCTCAGTGTATTTATTAAAATCAACGTTATTACGGTCATCGCACTTGTTGCGTTGATCATCGTCATTGTCTTAAATGCCCTCGCCAGCCAAGAAAACAATAAAAGCATTGATGACTTAAAAGATCGTCGATATCAAATAGCGAAAATATCTACTGCTAATTCTTTTATCATCGAACGAATAGACGAGTTTTATAGCCAAGCTATCTCTTTTGGCGACGAAGAGTTAATTACCAAAGCGAACGATGAGTTCATAATTCTCCAAGGCAATATTGCACAAATTATCAAGTTAGATTCTGTTAACAAACTAAAGCTCATGCAGTTTGAAAAAACGCTAATTGACTATAATGATATTGCCAAAGAAGTTGTAACAAGCTTTATAAGTGGCGATGCAGACTTTTCCGTTATCCAAGAAAAGTCGAATCAAAAAGCAGAGTTATTCAAAAAGATTAATGAAAGCCTTGATCAATATAAATCACAGTCTGACCGCGAATACGTTGAACTAGCAGAAAACGCAAAATCACGCTCTGAAAATACAATATTGCAAAGTATTGCCGTTGCATCCGTTTTACTCTTTATCATCCTTTTGTTAGGCATATTAATTGGTCGAGTCATTAAGTCCTCAGCATCTAATGCTGCAGCAACATTGGGTGAACTAGCTCAAGGTGATGGCGATCTTAAATCTACGCTAGAAGTTAAAAGTGAAGATGAAATTGGCCAGATGTCTAAAAACTTTAATATGTTTATGGAAGTGCTCAGAGGGTCAATCAGCAATGTTATGGCTGTAGTGCAACCATTGTTAGACAATTCAACTCGACTCATTCAAAGAATGGAAGTTGCAGAAGCATCGATGCACAAACAAAGTGAAGACTCTGCCATGGTTAAACAATCTATGGAAGAGATGAGCCAAAGCGTAAACGAAATATCAACTTCTGCAAATGAAGCGGCGATAGCTACAGAAAATGCCGAACAAGAAGCTAATCAAAGCCTTGAAATTCTTAATCAATCTATGGCTGTATCAAGAGCGCTAAATAGCGAAATCAAAGGCGCGTCTTCGGTAATCCACAAACTGGCAGAAGACACACAAAACGTAAATAAAATATTAGATGTTATTACTTCCATTGCCGAACAAACTAACCTGTTAGCGTTAAATGCTGCAATTGAGGCGGCTAGAGCTGGTGAACAAGGTAGAGGTTTTGCTGTTGTTGCAGATGAAGTAAGGGAACTTGCCTCTAGAACGTCAAAATCTACCACTGAAATCCGTGAATTATTAAATGCCTTAACCGAGGCAGCAACGGCCTCAGTTGAGTCTATGGAAAGCGCAAGTGCCCAAGCAGAACGAAACGAAGAGTATGCGGCGCAAACGGGTGAGTCTGTTAACAAAATAGCTGACCATATCAATACGATTAATGGTTTAAATACACAAATTGCAACGGCGACCGAACAGCAGACTAGTGTTGCTGATACTGTAATGATTAACGTGAATGACATGAACAAATCAATCGGTAGCTCACTAGAAGCTTTAGATGGTATTCGAGATGTGTCTAAGAGTTTGCATACGCTCTCTGATGATTTATTAGAAGCCGCTTCTAAATTTAAGTTGTAAATAAAAAAACAGCGTAAAAAAGGACGATTTATCGTCCTTTTTTTATTATATTGCTTTCTAAACGGTCAATGTATTTGGTAGACTTTAAAGCCAAATTTCCTTCACTAATTTGGACTCTAGAATCATGAATTTGGCGCAATCCGTTTTAGCCGTTAATGATGATCTTCCTATCAAAACAAATCTTCCAGTGCACAGCGGAAAAGTTCGCTCTGTTTATTGGTTGTCTGAACAAGATAGCCGACGTTTAATCCAACAAAACAATTACGATGTAGCTCCAAATACGCCACTGGCGATAATGGTAATTAGCGACCGAATTTCAGCGTTTGACTGTGTATGGCATGGCGAAGGTAACTTACTAGGTGTTCCAGGCAAAGGCGCTGCGCTTAATGCAATTTCAAATCATTGGTTTCAACTTTTTAAAGACAATGGTTTAGCCGACAGTCATATTCTAGATATTCCACACCCGTTTGTATGGATTGTACAGAAAGCTAAACCGGTAATGATAGAAGCTATCGCTCGCCAATATATTACTGGTTCAATGTGGCGTTCTTACGAAAAAGGCGAACGTGAATTTTGTGGTATACAATTACCCGATGGACTGTTAAAAGATCAGAAATTGTCTGATATTTTAATTACGCCTTCTACAAAAGGTATATTAAAAGGTATACCAAATGTACCTGAGGCCGACGACGCCAATATTCGTCAAATTGATATTGAGAACAACTTCACTGCGTTTAATTTCGAAAGTATTAAGGATGTTAGTTTATATAAAAAATTGCTAAAAGATGGATTTAACTTAATTAGTGCAGAACTAAACAATATTGGACAGATATTTGTCGATACTAAATTTGAATTTGGTTATGTAAAAGACGCCCATGGTAATAGTAAGCTTATTTATATGGACGAAGTTGGCACTCCTGACTCTTCAAGAATTTGGGACTCTAACGCCTATAAAAATGGTCAGGTATTAGAGAACTCTAAAGAAGGCTTTCGACAAATGTTGTTAAACCGTTTTCCAGACCCAGACATTTTGTTGAATAAAAATAGAATGGCTGAGCGTTTTGCCCTTGCTGAAAATAATGCGTTACCTGTTGAGGCCTTAATGGACGTATCAAATACTTATAGAAATATTGCGGAAAGAATTACAGGAAAAAGCGTAATATTGCCTAATAATCCTAAACAAGAGATTTGTGATATTTTATCGGAGAAGTATCAGCTAATCCTCTAGACCCGTTAATAATAAATGGCATAAAAAGGAGAGAGATATGCACAGAGTACTTAAATATTTTATCGTTCTGTGTTTGTTTATCTCAGTTTCTATAAACCTTTATGTCATTTTTGTTAACCCCAATTTATTAAATACTTCGTTACAAGGGACTGCAACGCCAATTGAGGCTGGCCATGAGTCTTCGTCGTCCGCGTTATTACATTCTTTGTCGCCTAAATCACACGTCCCTACTCTGCCGACAGCTTCAAAAACGCTTAACAAAATGATAGACCAAGCTAATGACTATTTTAAAGTCAATAATTTTACCAACTCAATAACCACATACTCAGAGATAAAAGTCTTAGATATCAACATAGCAACCGATATGAAGCTGCGTTGGCTTGAGAAAAGCCTATTATTTGCCCCTGAATTACAAAAGGAAATGTACCAAGTTTTTCTCAAACATCAGCCATATGATGCGCACCTTTTGTTTTATGAAGCCAAACTAGAGCAGTCACTGAATAATACAATGTCAGCCATTGAGTTACTTTTTGAAGCAT